>JAFXMB010000120.1 GCA_017530735.1 Bacteroidaceae bacterium
CTATGTACTCCTCTTCACGGACATCATCACGGGTCTCAAACTCCATATCATACTGCTGTCCCTCCATGATACCGGTAAAGGTCTCGTTGGCCAGATCAAGCACCTTCTTAAGGTTCGGGACCGATGCCTCTGAGAGATACCTGTATGCCAGCACCAGCATGCCGTCACCTGAAAGGATGGCTGTGTTGTCGTTCCATTTCTTATGGACTGTGGCCTTGCCGCGTCGCATATCGGCCCTGTCCATCAGGTCATCATGCAGCAGTGTGAAATTGTGGAATATCTCCATTCCTGCAGCCGTACTGAAAACACTTTCAATGTCATTGGCATACATGTTGTAGGCCATTATGAGGAATGTGGGACGTATGCGCTTGCCTCCAAGCGAAAGGACATATCTTATGGGAGCGTACAGTTCATCGGGCTGACGTGAATAATCCAGCCCCTGAAGGTAGCTCTCAAAACACTCTTGTATCTGCTTTGCTGATTTCATAGCACGCAAATATACTATAAGCCTGGCGAATAAAAAAGCGAAGAGGCCAAAAATTGGTCTCTTCGCAATATAACCTTTTATCCGTTAATTAGTTAAGACGGAAGTTTACAGGTACTGTGTACTTAACACGTACGGGTTTGCCACGCTGTGAACCGGGCTTCCAGTTAGGCATCTGTGAGATAACTCGGAGAGCCTCCTTGTCAAGAGACGGGTTAACGCTCTTTACAACCTCAGGTTCTACGATTGCACCGTCCTTGTTAACGATGAATGTTACAAGAACACGACCCTGGATGTTGTTCTCGCGGCAGATTGCGGGATACTTGATGTTCTTACGGAGATACTCCAGAAGAGCTGCAGTACCGCCGGGGAACTCAGGCTGGTCCTCAACCACCATGAAAATCTCCTCTTCCTCAGGCTCGGGCTCAACGGTTACGACATCGTACTCGTCAATGTCAACCCATTCAACGTTATCCTCAGTAGAGGCCATGATATCCTCCTCGATATCGGCATCGTCCTCAACGATCTCGATGATCTCAGCCTTGGTTACGGCTGCAGGGGGAGGCGGAACGGTCTTTTTCTCAGGGAGTGTGATAGGAATCATCTCCTCGTTCAGAGATACATCCCTTGCTGTGTAGAGTTCTGAGTTGTCCTCTACCTCTCTCTGGGTCCACTCAAGTGCTACGAACATTACGCCGAGAGCAATCACAAATCCGATCAGGAGTGAAGTGCCTTTACCCCTTTCAAGGTCAGCGCGTTCAGACTTATTGATTTCCATAATTTATAAATAGTTTAGTTTTTTGTCACCTTTGATAACTTCCGGCAAAAATAGTACACTTTTTGTCAATCTGAAAAGTCAAAGGCCTTTTTTGTTATTTTTTAATACTTAAATCAGTTCAAACGGAAGTTTACAGGCACGCTGTATCTTACCTTGACGGGCTTTCCGCGCTGCTTGCCGGGCTTCCAGGAAGGCATCTGCGAGATAACCCTGAGAGCCTCCTTGTCAAGTGACGGGTTGACGCCCTTGGCCACCTCGGGATTCACTATGTTACCGTCCTTGTTTACCACGAATGTGACGATCACCCTACCCTGGATATTGTTCTCACGGCAGATTGACGGATACCTGATGTTCTTGCGCAGATACTCCAACAGAGCCGCAGTACCGCCCGGGAACTCAGGCTGGTCCTCAACGACCAGGAACTCGGTGTCATCCTCAATCTCAGGCTCCGGCTCAACCACAGTGACCGTATTGATGTCAATCCAGGGAGAGTTGTCTTCCTGGGAAATGATGACATCCTCATCTATCGGAGCGTCGTCCTCAATAATCTCGATGATATCGGCAGTTTTGACGGCTGCAGGCGGAGGTGGTACGGTCTTCTTCTCAGGCAATGTGATAGGTGCCATCTCCTCAGTGAACGAGATGTCCGAAACCCTGTACATGTCAGAGTCGTCACGTACATCCCTCTGTGTCCATTCAAGACTTACGAACATAACAGCGAGAGCTATTACAAATCCTAACATCAGGGAAGTACCTTTGGTCTTCTCCAGATCCGCGTTTACATTTTTCTTGATTTCCATAACTCTTGTTTTTAGTCGTTTCTATCCCCTAAACGCGGTGTTTTTGGCATTACGTCCTTTCACAGGAATAAAAAACCTTACCGAAGGTTAACAAATACTTTCAGCCGGTTTGTATCGTTTCGGCAATTAAAAACGTTATAAATAATGGTATGTTCAACGCGATTTAATTAAATTTGTTCCCCGATGAAGATAAATCACCTGACAATAGCGTTGGCTGCATTTCTTATTGGAGCCGGTACTGTCCGGGCGCAGAGCCTGGAGAGTTCTTTCGAGTTCCTGCGCCTGCCCGTATCGGCCCACAACTCATCACTGGGAGGTAAGGTGGTTTCAGTTTTTGATCCCAGTCCGGTGCTGTTCATAGCTAATCCCGCCATCCTGTCGGCAAATGACACCCGTCTGCTGGGTCTGAACGCCATGACATGGTTCTCAGGGACCACGGTGGCCGGAGCACAGTTCTGCAACAGTTTTGACGAGCGCTCCCATTACGCCTTCAACGCCCGCTACGTCAGTTACGGACGCATGAAGGAAACATCGGCCGACGGTACGGTGACCGGAACCTTCTCGGCCAAGGACATGGCCGTGGGAGCCACCTGGTCCTATATGCTGACCGATAACCTGAGCGGAGGCGCCACAGGTAACATCATAACCTCCAGATACGGTTCCATGACTTCGGTCGCTATAGGCGTTGACCTGGGCCTGTTATGGATGAACGATGACGGGAACATCTCCGCGGGACTTGCCGCCACCAATCTGGGCGGACAGATCAAGGCATTTGAAAATACATTCCAGAAACTGCCGTTTGACGTGTGCGCCGGCATCTCATGGAGTCCCGAGCACGCGCCCTTACGGTTCACGGTATCCATGGACAACCTGACAAGATGGAGTTCCGGTCATTTCTATTTCGCCGAGGGTGAGAACAGAGGATTCGGAGAGATATTAAAGCGTCACATATCCCTGGGAGCCGATATCAACCTCTCGGAACGCCTCTATCTGGCATTGGGCTGCAACCTGCGCACCCGCGCCGAGATGGCCGGAAAGGGAAGCAAGGGCTTTACGGGCATGTCAATAGGAACCGGCCTGAGACTGGGTAAGGTCATGTTTGACCTGTCATACGGAAAGTATCAGGTATCGGAGTCATCATTAATCTGTAATTTCGCATTCAACATATGAAAAAGATTATCATAGCTATGGACGGCCATTCGTCGTGCGGTAAGAGCACAATGGCCAAGGCACTTGCAAAAACCATCGGATACACCTACATAGATACCGGAGCCATGTACCGTGCAGTGACGCTGTACGCCATGCGCCGCGGTTTCATCGGCAAGGACGGCATCGACGAGGAGGCTTTGCGCAACGAGATGCCTCAGATAAAGATATCATTCGGACATGAGAACGGCCAGCAGTACACCATCCTGAACGGTGAGAACGTGGAGCGTCAGATACGCGGCATGGAGGTATCGGGCAATGTAAGCCCCATATCTGCCATAGGATTCGTAAGGGAGGCCATGGTAAAACTGCAGAGAGAGATGGGCAAGAGCGGTGCCATCATCATGGACGGCCGTGACATAGGCACAACCGTATTCCCAAACGCCCAGCTTAAGATATTCGTAACGGCCAGTGACGAGATCCGTGCCCGCCGCCGTTTTGACGAGTTGGAGATGAAAGGAGAACATCCCGTATATGAAGAGGTGCTCAAGAATGTGCGTGAGCGTGACTACATTGATTCACACCGTGCTGTTTCGCCACTGCGCAAAGCCGATGACGCCATAGTCCTGGATAACAGCAACATGACTATTCCCGAGCAGGACAAATGGCTTATGGACCAATATCTTAAAGCTGCTGCCGATTAAACGTCATGAAGGTTGAGATTGATCTTGAGTCAGGATTCTGTTTCGGTGTGCTCTCTGCCATCGGCAAGGCCGAAGAGGAGTTGCGCAGCGGCGACGAACTCTATTGTCTGGGTGACATAGTGCACAACGGAATAGAGTGTGAAAGGCTTCAGGACATGGGACTCAAGACAATCAACCACGAACAGTTCAGTACGCTGCACGGAGCCAAGGTCCTGCTGCGTGCCCACGGTGAACCTCCATCTACCTATGATACCGCCCGCAGGAACGGAATTACGCTGATAGACGCCACCTGCCCTGTGGTTCTCAAGTTGCAGCAGCGCATTCACCGCCAATATGAGGAACTTGATCCACATACACAGCAGATCGTAATATTCGGACAGAAGGGACATGCAGAGGTTCTGGGTCTGGTGGGACAGACCGAAGGCACTGCAACCGTCATTGAATCCGTCGATGAAATGGACCGGATTGATTTCAGTAAGGATATTTTCCTGTACTCACAGACAACCAAATCGGCATCAGGCTACAATCAACTCATTGAGAAGATCGCCGAGCGTGTACCGCAAGGACGCAAATTCATACATAACAATACTGTATGCGGTCAGGTGTCACACAGGCGTGAGAACATACGTGAGTTTGCCAGCCGGCATGACGTAATCCTCTTCGTATCGGGCCGCAAGAGTTCAAACGGGAAGGTCCTGTTCAACGAATGTCTTAATGTCAACCCCAGGTCTTACATGATAGAGGATAAGGAGGATATAGATTTCAGTATCCTGGAAGGGGCTGAGTCAGTGGGAATATGCGGGGCGACCTCAACGCCCAAATGGCTGATGGAAAAGTGCCGGCAGTATATTCTGGAGAATTTGAAAGATAATTGATTACTAACTGATAACCTTAATTACTTATGAGTTTAAAGTACAATGAGATCGGAAAGACCGGTATGAAGGTGGCAAGACTTGCCTTCGGTGCTTCATCACTGGGCGGAGTATTCCATACCATCAACGAGAAAGAGGCAATAAATGCCGTTTTCACCGCTGTTGACAACGGACTGAACTTTATTGACGTATCCCCCTATTACGGACATTACAAAGCCGAGACAGTTCTTGGCAAGGCCCTTAAGGATATCCCGCGTGACAAGTATTTTCTGTCAACCAAGGTGGGCCGATACGGCAAAGACGGTGTGAACACCTGGGATTACAGTGCCAAGCGTGCCACCGAGAGCGTCTATGAGAGCATGGAACGCCTCAACATTGATCATATAGACCTTATCAATGTCCATGACATAGAGTTTCAGGCCGCATTACCGGGCGGGCTCCAGAAGGTGGTAGACGAGACTCTGCCCGCTCTGGTTGAATTGAGGAACAAAGGCATCGTTAGCCATGTGGGCATCACAGACCTGCAGCTGGAGAATCTCAAGTGGGTGGTTGACCACGCTCCCGCAGGTACCGTTGAGAGCATACTCAACTTCTGCCACTTCTGTCTTAATGATGACAAACTGAATGATTATCTGGGTTACTTTGAGCAGAAAGGCATAGGCGTCATCAACGCCTCACCGCTGGCCATGGGCCTGCTCTCCGAGCGCGGTGTCCCCGACTGGCATCCCGCACCCAAACCTCTGGTTGAGGCTTGCGCCAAGGCAGCACAGCACTGCAAGGCCCACGGCACATCGATAGAGAAACTTGCAGTCCAGTATTCATACAGCAATCCCCGCATAGCAACCACCCTCTTCAGTTCAGCCAACCCCAGGAACGTGCTGCGTAACATAGAAGTGGTGCAGGAGCCTGTTGACTGGGATCTGGTATTTGAAGTTCGTGAAATAATAGGCAACCAGCAGAGGGTTACCTGGTGCAACTCATGATGAAGATAATAGACACCCATTCACATCTGTGGCTGCGTCAGGACACTGTCGTAAACGGCATGCCCATACGCACGCTTGAGAACGGACGCTCCCTTTTCATGGGTGAGATCCGGCAGATGGTACCCCCGTTCATCATTGACGGACGCAACACCGCCGAGATATTCCTCTCAAACATGGACTATGCCCAGGTGACCGCAGCCGTAGTGGTGCAGGAGTTCATTGACGGCATCCAGAACGACTACCTGGCCGACGTTCAGAAACGCTACCCCGACCGCTTCATTGTATGCGGAATGGCCGATTACCGCAAGCCAGGATATCTTGAAGAGGTACGCAGACTGATAGCACAGGGATTCAAGGGAATAGCAATACCCGGACACCGTCTGCAGACTCCTCAGGGACGCGTCAGCCTGACCTGCCCCGAGATGATGGAGATGTTCCGCCTTATGGAAAAGAGCGGAGTTTTCCTTTCAATAACTCTTGAGGACGGAGCGGTCCAGGTGCCTGAGATGGAAGAGGTCATACAGGAGTGCCCAGATCTGAAGATTGCGGTAGGACACTTCGGGATGGTGACCGTTCCCGGCTGGATGGAGCAGATCCGACTGGCCCGCCACAAGAACGTAATGATAGAATCAGGCGGCATAACCTGGCTTTTCAACGATGAATTCTACCCTTTCAAGGGAGCCGTCAAAGCCATACGCCAGGCAGCCGACGAGGTAGGTATGGACAAGCTCATGTGGGGTTCGGACTACCCGCGCACCATCACAGCCATCACCTACCGCATGTCATACGATTTCATACTGAAAACCTCTGAATTCACCGATGAATCCAAGGAACTATTCCTGGGACTCAACGCAGTGAAATTCTACGGTATAGAGACTGAAATAGATTTACCTTACATTAAAAACATGTCAGAATGAGTCAGAACACCAAATCAAAAACCTTTACCGTTGCGCTGTCAATGGTAATCTGCCTCTTTTTCCTGTGGGCAATTAGCAATAACCTGCTTTCATCGGTTGTCAAGAAGATGATGACCCTGTTTGACATAGACCAGGCCAGGGCCGAGTTCGTAGAGACCTCCTATTGGTTCGCCTACTTCCTCTTCCCCATACCTATAGCCATGTTCATGAAGCGTTTCAGCTACAAGGCCGGTATTGTACTGGGACTGCTGATTGCAGCTGTGGGAGGACTTCTGTTCCTGCCTGTAACACGCATGCACAGTTTCCCGCTCTACCTTTGCGCCTTCTTCATTGTAGCCATAGGCATGTGCTTCCTGGAGACTGCCGCCAATCCCTACGTGACTGAACTGGGTGACCCCGCCACAGCACCGCGCCGTCTGAACCTGGCGCAGGCATTCAACGGACTGGGTGCATTCATTGCCGCCATGTTCCTGAGCAAGATAATCCTTGGGACCGGCACGGAAACAACGGTGGAATCGGAGATTCATACCTTCCGCATGACCTATGCGATCTTTGCCATAGTGCTCATAGTCATTGCGGTAGTATTCATATTTACAAAGCTGCCGCGCATACAGGCCGAGGATGATGATAAGGAGGGTACCAGACTCATCTCATTCAAGGTACTCAAGCGCAGTCACCTGCGTAACGGCGTTATCGCCCAGTTCTTCTACAACGGAGGTCAGACCGCAGTAAACAGCCTGTTCCTGGTATACTGCATCAACTACGTAGGCATGACCAACAACCAGGCCACCACATTCTTTGGCTTCTACATGCTGTTCTTCCTTCTGGGCCGATGGATAGGCACTACCCTGATGGTCAAGTTCCGCCCCGAGAACATGCTTGTGGTTTACGGTGTGGCCAACGTGCTGCTCTGCATATTCGTCTGCATAGTAGGCGGCAAGGCTGCAGTGTTTGCCATGATGGGAATATCGTTCTTCATGTCAATCATGTACCCCACCCAGTTCTCACTGGCACTGACCGACCTCAAGGGTGACACCAAGAGCGGATCGGCCTTCCTGGTTATGGCTATCGTGGGCAACTCGATACTTCCCATTCTGACCGCATACGTACAGAAATCAATGGCTAACCCCAATATCGCATATATCATACCTCTTATCTGCTTTGCCGTCTGCGCATGGTATGGCTGGAGAGGACATAAAGTTATAGACTGATGAGACAGATTAGGATTCCCGCACAGGGAGAGATGATTGTGGAGCAGGCCCCCAAGCCCACTGCAGGTGCAGGCCATGTGCTGCTCAAAATAAACTACGTAGGATTCTGCGGATCAGACCTGAACACATTCCTGGGCCGCAATCTGATGGCCAAGGAGGCAGTAATCCCGGGCCATGAGATAGGCGCTGTGATAGAGAGTGTTGGCGCAGATGTGCCTGATTATCTGGTTCCGGGTCTTGCGGTTACGGTAAATCCCTATACCAACTGCGGACACTGCGCCGCTTGCCGTTCAGGACATCCCAATGCATGCCAGTTCAACGAGACATTGGGTGTACAGCGTGACGGCGCCATGCGCGACTTCATGGTACTGCCATGGCAGAAAGTAATACCGGCACAGGGCATATCGCCCCGTGACTGTGCACTTATTGAGCCCATGAGCGTAGGTTTCCATGCCGTATCACGCGCACAGGTGACAGACTCCGACACAGTACTGGTATTCGGTTGCGGAATGATAGGAGTAGGTGCCATAGTACGTGCATCGCTTCGCGGAGCCACCGTCATAGCCGTTGATCTGGACAACGAGAAACTCGCTTTGGCAAAACGCCTTGGAGCAGCCCACACCATCAACTCCAAAGAAGAGGATCTGCACGCAAAACTGACCGAATTGACCGATGGATTGGGCCCGACAGTAGTGGTCGAAGCAGTAGGAAGCGTACCCACCTATCAGGCAGCAATTGACGAAGTTGCATTCTCAGGCCGAGTAGTCTGCATAGGTTACTCCAAGAATGACGTAACCTTCCACACCGGCCTCTTTGTAAAGAAGGAGATAAACATCCACGGCTCAAGAAACGCCCTACCAGCCGACTTCGAAGCCGTAATCCGCTATCTCCAGCGCGGAACCTGCCCCGTCAACGAACTGATCTCAGCAGTAGTCAAACCAGACCAAGCCCTGGAAGCCATGCAAAAGTGGGTAGAAGCCCCAGGAAAAGTCTTCCGAATTCTGGTCGGTTTCAATTGATCCTGCTTCAAAATAGACCATAGGGTCTCAGGGAGTCTCGCACCCACGCGCGACCAGTGGGAGGGGCCCGCGACAAAAAATATCGATTCTGGAACGCTGAGCTTGCTCAGTAGTTTCGGAATCGATATATTTTGTTGTGGGAGGGCATTCTCCCTGAGACCCTATGGTCTATTTTGAAGTGGGGTCAATTCTGATTATCTTCAGAATCGAGTTCTCGAATCTGAGCCAAAAGCTCATCGGCCTCCTTCTTGAGTTCCTCAATCTTAGCCTTTATGGTGTCTACAAAACCGTTGCCGGCCTTGCTTGAAGCGTTCATGAAGCCCAGATTGTTCTCATAGGTCTGAATCTCATTCTTCTTCTGCTCATACTGGCGCTGCAGTTTCTCGCGCGGTGAGCCCACCTCACGGATACCTCCGCGCTGCGGCTGACGTCCGCGTCCGGTACGTACCACGCCTGAGAACGGCTCCATCACAGCCTTGAACTCGGCTGCAATCTTATCCTTTACCTTGAAGGGTACGAATCCTATGCCGTTCCACTCTTCAACCAGTTGCTGGATTGCTGCAATATCATCGTCAGAAAGGTTGTCGGGATTGAACGCCTTGAGTTTGGAGAGAATCTCCTTCTTTGCTGCCAGGTTGGTGTTCTCCTCATGCTTCTTGGATGAGGTGTTCTTGTCACGCTGCTCGTAGAAATAGTCACAGGCTCCGATAAAGCGCTTCCAGATGGTGTTGGTGTATTTCTTCTGTACGGGGCCTATCTCACGCCACTGCTTCTGGAGTTCAGCCATCTTGTCACCGGTAGCCTTCCAGTCAGTGCTGTCCTTGAGAGATTCGGCCTGCTCGCAGAGAGCGGTCTTCTTTTCAAGGTTGGCGGTCATATCGGTCTTGGCCTGTTTGAAGAACTCACCCTTCTTGCTGAAGAACACATCACAGGCAGCGCGGAAACGCTCAAATATCTTCTGGTTCTGCTTGGCGGGGGCAAAGCCTATATCCTTCCACTTCTTCTGGAGAGCAAGCACCTCCTGGGTCTTCTCGTTCCAACTCTGGAATGTGGTCAGTTTATCATATTCAATACCCTCCAGAAGTTCGCAGATGACGGTTTTCTGGTCAAGGTTCTCTTTCTCCTTGTCCTTAATCTCCTCAAAATGCTGCTGATGACGTTTATTGATTACGGTCGATGCAGTCTTGAAGCGGTTCCAGATTTCCTCTCTTGACTCCTTTGACACAGGGCCGGTCTCACGATAGTCCTGGTGCAGTTTCTGAAGTTTGCGGAAAGCAGCCACCACATCGGGCTCATCGGCCAGACGCTCAGCCTCCTCGCAGATGGCAATCTTGGCCTCCATGTTCTTCTTGAAGTCATACTCACGGAACTCGTTGTTGAGTTTCTGTATGTCATAGAACTGCTCAGCGTACTGCTGATATGCTTTCCAGAGTTCGTTAGCCTTATCGGCCGGAACCTCCTTTATCTCTTTCCACTCCTGGAGAATGGTCTTGAATTCGTTGTATGATGCGCCCTCGGTATTGGCCTTCTCTATGAGAGCCTTGAAACGGTCCAGAAGTTCCAGTTTCTTCTTATAGTTCTCCTTACGGACAACCTCAAGAGCCTCCTGAGCGGCGGCTTTCTTCTCCTTTATGATATTCATGAGCTTACGGAACTGTTCCTCAAGGGGATCGGGTTCAGGCTTGAAATCCTGGGCTGTACCTCCACCGGCCACGAATGCGGCAATCTGCTCCTCCTGGGCTGCGCGCTGAAGCTTATAGAAATTCTGCTTGAGAGACTCAAGTTCAGGTCTCTTGGCCAAAGAAATATCACCCACCATCTCCTGAAGACGGGCAATGATCTCCTCACGTGTGGTAGCAGTTACTGTGGCCTCCTGAATCTCCTCTTCAACCGGCTCGGGAGCAATCTCCTTGTTCAATTCTTCGCTCATAATCTTGGGTTTTAATTCCAAAAGATGCAAATAAAAGCAAATCCCTGCAAAAAACCTATTTTTCGCAGAGATTTGTTAAAAAAATACGGCAATCAGTGGATTATGAGGCTGATTACGGCCATATAGATTCCCATGCCCAGCAGGTCATTTGTAATCTGTACAAAGGGACCGGTGGCAATGGCGGGATCAATGTGAATCTTCTCAAACAGCAACGGAAGCAGAGTACCCCAGAGCGTTCCTATCAATACCAGGGCGAACATACTGCCTGGGACAGCATATGTAACCGGATCAGACCAGCCGAACGCGAATGCATTGTATGCCAGGACCAGAAGAGACAGCACTATGGCATTCAGAAGTGCCACGGCGCTCTCCTTGAACACCTGCTTCCAGATATTTGATGTATTCAGTGAGCCGTTGGCCAGACCCTGTACCACAAGGGCCGATGACTGGGTACCCACGTTACCGCCGGTACCTCCGATAAGCGGGATAAAGAACAGCAGTGAAGTGGCGGCGGCAAAGGCGGTCTCGAAATGTTCCAGAAGTTTGGAGTTCAGGATACCTCCCAGGATACCTATGAGCAGCCACGGGATACGTGACCACATCTGACGTATTACGCTGTCGGCGGTCTCGACGTCACCGGTAAGACCTGATGCCATCTGGTAGTCATGCTCCTGTTGGTCACGCAACTCATCGATCACGTCATCGACGGTTATCTGACCCTGAAGGCGTCCTATGCTGTCCACTACCGGGACCGATACCAGGTTATATTTTTCTATCAGTTGAACCACATCATCAATGGGAGTATCGACCTTAGTGCTTATCAGATCCTCATCCATCACGTACTTAACCTTTGATACGGACGGGTTGGTAATCATCTTCTTGAGGGGGAACACACCTTTCAGGCGGCCGTCATCATCCACCACATAGACGTTGTAGATATCATCCAGATCCTCGGCCTGCTTGCGCATCTCCTGCAGGCACTCAGGCATGGACATGTTCTCATTCACAACTACCATCTCGGTGCCCATCAGACCACCGGCGGTATCCTCGTCATACTGCATCAGGTCAACAATATCGCTGGCCTGTTCTATGTCACCGATATGGGCAAGCACCTCCTCCTGCTTGTCCTCGTCCAGATCCTGAATGATATCAACGGCATCATCGGTATACATGTTGTCGATGAACTTGGTGGCGATGACATCTGACGGCAGTTCGTCAAGCAACCTCTTTCGGTTGTCCTCATCCATCTCCACAAGTACATCGGCTGCCGTCTCGTTGTCCAACTGACGGTATACCAAACGGGCATCCTCAACGTCCAGGGTATCGCACAGTTCGGCGATATCGGCGGGATGCATCTCATCAAGGATGGCCTTCAGCTTTTCGGCATCCTGATTCTCAATCACTTCAAGAATGTTATCCAGAAATTCCTTCTCCTCCATAATTATCTGAATATTTGGCCCTGAAGCGGGGCCGGGTGAACATTTTCTTTTCTCTCTACGGCATTCAGGCTTTGCCCTCAACCATAAGCGTCAGTTTTATGAAGTCTTCAACTGACAGCTGTTCCGGACGTTTGTCCAGATACGGGCAGTCCGCCGGTAGAGGGGAGTCTTTATCATAGACCTGTCGCAAGGAGTTGCGCAACATCTTGCGGCGCATTCCGAAGGTGGATTTAACAATCTTGCGGAAAAGCGCCTCGCTGCACTCCAGTGAACGGCGGCTGTTACGCTGCAGGCGTATCACACCGCTCTTGACCTTTGGAGGCGGGTCAAAAACGTTTTCATTTACGGTAAACAGATATTCGGTATCATACCACAACTGGATGAACACGCTCAGTATGCCGTAGTCCTTGTTTCCGGGACCGGAGCAGATACGCTGTGCCACCTCACGCTGCAGCATTCCGGTGCAGCAGGGTATGAGTTCCCTGTAGTCCAGCATCTTGAAGAATATCTGGCTGGATATGTTGTACGGATAGTTTCCTGTAAGTACAAACTGGCGGCCGTCAAACAGGGTGTTCAGGTCCAGTTGCAGGAAATCCCCCTCAATGACATTCAGTGCAGGGAAGTTCTCATGCAGGTATACGACAGACTCGCTGTCTATCTCAACAACCTTTAGTTCACGGTTTTTCTGACTTAGGAATTGTGTAAGAACCCCTGTACCGGGTCCTATCTCAAGAATCGGGAGGTCGGCGCGTGCATCAACTGTGCCGGCTATACGTTGAGCGATATCCATATCCCTCAGGAAATGTTGGCCTAAAGCCTTTTTGGGTCTTACTGTCCGCATCAATGTCCATATAGAATATGTTTGGTTATCAACTCGCGAAAATTTACTATCTTCGCACATCAGAATGCTGACCTCCTGCCGCATTCACGGCAGCAAAGGTAGGCAAAATCATCCAAAGGATGAACACTTTATAATGAAAAAGATAGCGTCAACCACACTCAAAATAGCCATACCTCTGCTCATATCGGCCGTGGTTCTCTATTTCACATACCGCGACTACGATTTCTCGCAGTTCTGGACCGATATGCACAGTATCCGCTGGGGCTGGCTCATAGCCGCACTCTCATTCAGTGCACTGGGTCCCCTGTTCCGCGGTCTGAGATGGAACCTGCTGCTTGAGCCAATAGGATATGACGTTCCCAAGAAAGATACCGTTCTGACCGTTTTCACCGGCTATGCAGCCAACATCATCATACCCCGTGTAGGCGAGATCTGCCGCTGCGGAATGCTTGAGCAGAACGCCAATGTTCCTTTCAGCAAGGGCCTGGGCACGCTGGTTGCCGAACGCGTGGTCGATGCCGTACTGCTGGGACTGATCGTCGTGGCCGGAATACTGGTTTCATGGAATGAATTCACCCTTCTGCTTACCCCTGATGCCAATGCATCCGCACCCGTAGCAGAGAGCGTCCCGCTCCTGCAGAACACCCGCTTCTGGATATGGACGGCCGGAATCATACTGTTCATCGCAGTATGCTGGTGGGCATGCGTGAAGTTCCGCCTGTGGGATAAGGTAAAGAATTTTGTTCGCGGATTCTGGGAGGGATTCATGTCCCTCAAACAGATAAGGCAACTGCCGCTGTTCCTTGCATACTCTATCGGCATATGGGTATGCTACTACTTTGAACTCTATCTGGCGTTCTACTGCCTGCCGTCAACAGCCACAGTCGGTCCCATAGGCGGACTGGCCTGCTTTGCCGCCAGCAGCGTGGCCGTACTGGTGCCCACACCCAACGGCGCAGGTCCGTGGAATCTGGCCATTGTCAAGATGCTGGGCATTTACGGAGCCAAGACCAACGAGGCCCAGATAATGTCATTCGTACTCCATTTCTGCCAGACTATGATCTATCTGCTCTGCGGATTGATAGCCTGGATAGCACTCAAGATAATTCACCGCAATGGAACATCCCGAGAACAGTGACGAGTATAAAGGACTGACCGTAAACAGCGGAGTGGTAAGCCCCGGGTCTGTAAACCCCTACCTCAAGGGCCGACGCATAACCCGTCCCACCCTTTCGGTGCAGGACTATGTTGACGGAATAGTAAAAGGCAACGTAACGGTCCTGAGCCAGGCCGTCACACTGGTGGAGAGTCTCAAGCCCGAGCACCAGGCCATAGCCCAGGAGGTCATTGAAAAATGTCTTCCCTACTCAGGCAACTCCGTACGCATTGGCATAAGCGGCGTTCCGGGAGCCGGAAAGAGCACCAGTATCGATGCTTTCGGCCTGCACGTGCTTAAAGACGGCGGAAAGCTTGCCGTATTGGCCATCGACCCCAGTTCAGAACGTACCAAAGGCAGCATATTGGGTGACAAGACACGCATGGAGCGTCTGGCAGTACACCCCAAGGCATTCATACGCCCCAGCCCGTCGGCCGGATCACTGGGTGGTGTGGCACGCAAGACCCGTGAGACTATTGTACTCTGTGAGGCAGCCGGTTTTGACAAGATTTTCGTTGAGACCGTAGGCGTAGGTCAGAGTGAGACAGCCGTCCACTCAATGGTTGATTTCTTCCTGCTCATACAGCTGGCCGGCACAGGCGATGAACTGCAGGGCATAAAGCGCGGCATTATGGAGATGGCCGATGGCATCATCATCAACAAGGCCGACGGTGACAATGCGCCCAAAGCCGAACTGGCAGCAAACTCATTCCGCAACGCCCTGCATCTCTTTCCCCCATCGGAAAGCGGCTGGACGCCCCAGGTCCTGACCTACTCCGGATTCTACGAGTACAAAATCAAGGAGGTTTGGGACATGGTATGGAGTTACATAGACTTTGTAAAGAAAAACGGATATTTCCAGTACCGCCGCAACGAGCAGGCCAAATACTGGATGTACGAGAGTATTAACGAATCCCTCAAAAACGGTTTCTACAACAATCCTGAGATAGCATCAAGACTGGCCGAAGCCGAACGGCAGGTACTGGGCGGAGAACAGACTTCTTTCTCGGCTGCCCAGAAACTGATTGACTTCTACTATTCAAACCTCAAATGAAGAAAGTCCTTATTGACCTAACCATATTGAAGCATATCAACTGCGGACTGGGCCAGATTGCCTACAATTACGCCCGATTCTATGGTGAAAACGCCGGAAATCTGGAGTTTGAAGTCCATTTCCTGCTTCCCAGGCAATACGTGGGAGCGTTCGGCAACGACGTTCATTACCACGCATCATCATGGCTTTATGACCTGTCTGACCGTTTCATTCCCAAGTTTGATGTCTGGCATTCCATACACCAACTGTGCAGACACATGCCGTCGCGTAAATCCACCCCTTTTCTCCTTACAATACACGACATCAACTTCATTTATGAAAAAAGCGGCAAATCATTGGAAAGACAGACCGGCAAATTCCTGAAGAGGCTGAAACGTGCCGACAGGATCGTTTACATATCGGACTTTACCAGAAATGACATATTGAATCATTTTCCCACCGACACGCCGCAGGAGATAATTTACAACGGAGTGGAGTTCGGAGATCCGCAACAGGAAAGGAGACCCGTCCTGCCATTTGACGAAAACAGCAAATATTTATTTACCATAGGTCAGATAAGACAGAAGAAAAACTTCCATGTACTTCTGGACGCCATGAAACTGCTTCCGCAGTACAAACTGGTGATTGCAGGTGAGAAAGGATCCGCCTACGCCGATATGATAGAAGAGAGGATCAAGGCCGAAGGCATAGACAACGTCTTTCTGATAGGAACAGTTCACAATTCCGAGAAAATATGGCTCTACAACCATTGTGAAGCATTTGTATTCCCTTCAATGTTTGAAGGGTTCGGCCTGCCGGTAATTGAAGCCATGTCATTCGGAAAGCCTGTTGTATCATCCGATATGACTTCACTTAAGGAGATCTGCTCGGGACACGCTTTCATTCTTGAGAACTTTGAAGCAGACCATATAGCCGGCAAGATAACCCAAGCCATTGACACCTATTCAAAAGACCCGGCCCTGGTTGCCCAAAACACTGAATACGCCAGGTCTTTCACCTACCGGCGCCATATGGATGAATACCTTCGTATATACAGGGAAATGCTTCAGTGACTCCTTATCCAGCGGATATCCTTGTGGAATAACAGTTTCCAGAAGAAAACCCGGGAGTAATTCGTGCGGGAGCCTTTGACTCCTTTTATTTCATAACCCAGATGACGGCACACGATGCCGAACATAGTTTCCATGGAATGGGCCAGTGTACCTGTATTTCCCGTATGGGTCTGATTACCGTAATCATTTGGCGTATAATCGTTCTTAAGCAGGAACCGCACTATCTCACTGCGGCACAGGAACATGGTGCCTGCACAGAAAGGCACGTCATCCTGATAGGGAATTCCATATTCACCACACAGTTTCATGGTGTTCTTACAGTTCTGATGAGCCTCTTTCTTTAAAAGGAAGTATCTGGAACATACCATTCCCACTTGAGGTGACGCAGCGATGGTATCCTGAGCCCTGCTGAAATTCTTTGGGGAGCCCAACAACGGCCATACCAGATTATTCCGGAATCCGTAACCCTGATAATGAAGATGGTTTACCGTCAGATTCCCGTTTCTGTTCTTGGTATGTAATTTCAGTATGTAGTCAAACCGGGAAAGGTCATACTCTTTCATAGCCTGAAAAAACGGGTAGACATCATATCCGCAATTATGAGTATGCAAAATCCTTGCATCGGGCTTTCGGGACAGGATCTTGTCGCATACCTCCGGATTGTCATCAGTGAGCGTGACAACCAGCTCATAAGGTATGGTAATATTGGATAACAGGCCCAAAAAGAAATCTGTCTGATCCTGATAGTGTAAGTGCAAATGAACCAACAGCCTGCCCATAATCCTACCGGGGTTTAGTCAGATGGAACGTTTGTATTTGAAATCCGCAGCAAACGATTTTATCCCGTGAATGAGTTTCCTCAACAGGCGGACGGGTTTGGTAACTGCGTGCCCTATAGACCTTTCCAGTTTTTCGGTGCTGTTGTATCTTTCATTGTGGGTGATACTGTCAAACAGGAAATCACGATAGATGTCCGGATGATTGTTTATAATCTGCCAGGTAAGAGCATCCCTGTTTGCCGGTACTTCCGATACAGACTTTGAAACCTGTTTGATGCGGTACTGAAGCAGGACTTTGGGAATACGGTAAACGACATCGTCCTTATTAATCAGGCTCAAAAGGAAATCCCAGTCCTCCAGCCCCACTCTCATATCCTCGTTATAACCTGAAGTCTTGTCATAATCACTGCGGCGGAATATGCACGGATTGAATATGGAGTTCCTGAATATGAACTTTTTCCACTGGTATTCGGGCAATTCCCAATATCCGTTCTTCTGGCCGAAGAAACGGGCCTCACAATAAACGACCTTGGTTTCCGGAAACCGGCGGAACCTCTCTATAGCCAGCCGGGTATAATCCGGCATGATAAGGTCATCACCGTCAAGAGGGAGTATGAACTCACCGTGAGAGGCCCTGATGCCTGTGTTTCGGGCGGCACTTACGCCTCTGTTCTCAGTTTCGATAAGGCTGAAACGGGGGTCAAGCTCAACATATCGGCCGGCCACCTGGGACGTATTGTCGGGAGAACCGTCATTTACTACAATGCACTCCCAATCCCGAAACGTCTGTTTGAGAATTGAATCAAGTGTTTCAGAGAGGAAAGCAGCCTGATTATAACAGGGAACAATAATTGACAGAGTTGGATTCATTGTCCTGAGACTAAAAAGGCATCCGTTTTAAGGACGCCTTGTTATCTTGCTGGGCTACCCGGACTCGAACCAGGAAAGGCAGGACCAGAATCTGCAGTGTTACCATTACACCATAGCCCAGTATTTTGCTCAAAAGCGGTGCAAAGATACTGCTTTTTTGTTTAACGCAAACTTTTTGGCATAATTTTTGTCATTGTACTACAGAAAACGACCCAGTTTATTAAATTTGCAGATTAAGAATTAAACAAAGTCATCTGAATGGCTAAAAAGAAAAAAAGAGAAAGTATTGTTGAGAGCATCATTGAAGGAATTCAGGAGCGCAAGGGAGAGAGCATCACAGTAGTTGATCTGACCGGCATAGAAGATACCGTATGCAGATATTTCGTAATCTGCCAGGGAGGAACACCCAACCAGACACTCGCCATTGAGGATTCCATCCGGGAGACCGTAAGAGTAAAAGAGGGACGCAAGCCCGACTACGTGGAAGGCACACGCTACGCCCACTGGATAGCCATGGACTACGGTGACGTGATGGTACACATCTTCATCCCCGAACTGCGCAGGTTCTACGACCTGGAACACCTCTGGGCCGATGCCGTCACTGAAGAGATCCCCGATCTTGCATGACACCTTGACATATTAATAACTGACATTACCGACAATCCATATGGCAGAAAATAAAGACAACAAACCCGGCACAGGATTCAGAATAACATCCATACTGTACATAATCCTGTTTATATTATTCGGTTACATCCTGCTCAAGGATGACGGTTCCGACCTGAGCGGCGAAGCCACATACACCGAGTTCAAGGAGTACATGCAGAAAGGGTATGTGAGCAATCTGGTGATATACTCCAATCTGAACTCATTGGAAATGTACATCAAACCCGATTCGGCCAGGTACGTATTCGGCGACCGTGCATCGGCCCAGCCCCTGGTAAAACCAATGCTGTCTGTAGGTGTGGGCTCACTTGACAACCTGCAGACCTTCATTGACGAGGCCGAGCAGTCCGGAACATTCACCGGTAATGTTGAGTACCGCAAACGTTCACACACTTTCACTGAGATACTTATCAGCATACTTCCGTTCGTTCTTATCATCGTGTTCTGGATTCTCATCACCCGACGTATGGGAGGAGGTGCCGGAAACGGAGGCGGAGTATTCAACGTAGGCAAGTCCAAGGCTCGCGTCTATGAGAAGGGACAGAAAGACCGCGTCACATTCAAGGATGTAGCCGGACAGGCCGAGGCCAAGACCGAGGTCGAGGAGATTGTGGAGTTCCTCAAGAACCCCAAGAAATATACCGACCTGGGCGGTAAGATTCCAAAAGGCGCTCTGCTGGTAGGCCCTCCGGGAACCGGTAAGACCCTTCTGGCCAAGGCTGTTGCAGGTGAGGCCGATGTCCCCTTCTTCTCACTGTCAGGTTCTGACTTTGTTGAGATGTTTGTGGGCGTAGGCGCTTCACGCGTACGTGACCTGTTCCGTCAGGCAAAGGAGAAATCACCCTGCATCATATTCATTGATGAGATTGACGCCGTAGGACGTGCCCGCGGCAAGAACCCCGCAATGGGCGGCAACGACGAGCGTGAGAACACCCTTAACCAGTTGCTCACCGAGATGGACGGATTCGGCACCAACAGCGGTGTCATAATCCTGGCTGCCACCAACCGTGTGGACATTCTGGACAAGGCCCTGCTGCGTGCAGGACGTTTTGACCGTCAGATACATCTGGATCTGCCCGACCTGAACGAGCGTAAGGAGGTGTTCGGCGTACACCTGCGCAACATCAAGCTGAGCCCTGATGTGGATGTGGATCTTCCGGCCCGTCAGACTCCCGGATTCTCAGGAGCCGATATCGCCAACGTATGCAACGAGGCCGCCCTGATAGCAGCCCGTCACAATAAGAAGAAAGTTGAGAAAGATGATTTCCTGGCAGCGGTAGACCGCATTGTTGGAGGTCTTGAAAAGAAGACCAAGGTGCTTACCGCCGATGAGAAGCGCACCATTGCCCTGCACGAGGCCGGACACGCAACACTGTCATGGTTCCTGGAGTATGCCAACCCGCTCATCAAGGTCACCATCGTACCGCGCGGACGTGCTTTGGGCGCAGCATGGTACCTGCCCGAGGAGCGTCAGATAACCACAAAGGAGCAGATGCTTGACGAGATGTGCGCCACACTTGGCGGACGTGCAGCCGAGGAACTCTTTACCGGTCACATATCAACCGGAGCAATGAATGACCTGGAGCGTGTAACCAAGCAGGCTTACGGCATGATTGCATACGCCGGCATGAGTGACAAACTGGCCAATCTCTGCTACTACAGCAGCACCGATGAGTACGCCTTCCAGAAGCCCTACTCCGACAAGACTGCCGAACTTATAGACGGTGAGGTCAAGGCTCTCATTGCCCAGCAGTACGAGCGTGGCAAGAAGATACTGATGGAGCACCAGGAGGGTCACCACCAGCTGGCCCAGCTGCTTATTGAGCGCGAGGTCATCATGGCCGAGGATGTTGAGAAGATATTCGGCAAGCGTCCATGGGCATCACGCAGCGAGGAGATCCTGGGAGAGGACAAAAAGACCCAGGAGAACGCTCCCGTGGTTGAGAACAAAGATAAAGTTGAACCCTAAAACCTAGATAACGTGAACTTCTTGATTAGGACTGTTACGGCTGTGGTTTATGCCACGATTATGCTGTTCTGCATACTCAAGGGAGGTCCCTGGTTCGTGGGACTGTTCGGAGTGTGCACCATTCTTACAACGGTTGAATACACAGGTCTGGCAAACAAATACAAAGGTGCCAACGTGAGCCGTCTATGGGCTACGGTAGCCGCATTCACATTCTATGCGGCAATAGTAGGTCTCTCCATAATGCCGAGCAGCGCCATACTGTTCCTTCCGTTCATGTTCACCCTCATAGTGATTATGGTACGTGAACTCTACTTCAAGAAGCCCAGCCCTATAAATGATTGGGTACACACCATATTCCCCATCATATACATAGCACTGCCCTACGCACTGACATCGATGCTGGCATTTGACGCCCAGGGTCCCGAGACAGGCTACAGCCCAGTAGTGCCGCTCACCCTGTTCGTATTCCTGTGGTGCAATGATGTAGGTGCATACTGCACGGGCTGCACAATCGGCAAGCACAAACTGTTTGAGAGGATATCACCCAAGAAGACCTGGGAGGGTTCCATAGGAGGTGCCGTATTCACGATGGTTGCTGCATACCTGCTGCATCACTTCCTGCCTGACTGGTACAGTTTCATGCCCGTATGGGTATGGGTAGGCATGGCCCTTGTGGTAGTGCTCTTCGGTACATGGGGTGACCTGATAGAGTCACTCATGAAACGTGAGATGGGAATAAAGGATTCAGGTAAGATCCTGCCCGGACACGGCGGTATGCTGGACCGTTTTGACAGTGCGCTGCTGGCTATCCCCGCAACGGTAGTATACTTAAGCCTGGTCGGCTTCTACTTCTAAGAGATTTACAATCTTCTGTGCTGCACGGTCGGGTGCTCCGGCCGGGCCCAGTATGGCTTTCATCTGTGTGTAGCCCTCCAACTGCATGCGGCGTTCAATGGTATCCGACAGCAGCGGAACAAGATGGTTGTGCACGTTATCGGCATTCATCTCACCGCCTATAAGTTCCGGCACAACCTCTGAGAAAGAGACCAGATTGACAAGTGATACGAACTGCACCTTTATAAGGAACTTCTTGATTAGTTTGGCAGCCCAGCTTACGGGAACCTTGTAGCATACCACCTGAGGCACGTCAAAAAGTGCGGTCTCTAGCGTGGCGGTGCCTGATGTCACCAGAGCCGCGTAGGCCGATTCCAATACACCGAATGTGTTTCCGTAAACCTTCTCTATATCGGCCCCTCCAATTATGTTGTCATAGAACTCGGGCTCTATGCTGGGAGCGCATGCCAGTACGGGACGGATGCAGTCAATATTTTTTATCGCCTCAAGCATGATGGGCAGGTTGCGGCTTATCTCCTGGCGGCGGCTGCCTGCAAGCAGTGCTATCACACGTCGGCCGTCATCCTCAAGGGCCGGTTTGCGACTCTTGTCAGACTTGTATGCCTCAATCTCATCAACCGTGGGATTACCCACATAGTTTATATTGTAGCTGTGACGGTGAAAGTATTCAACCTCAAACGGAAGTATGGAGAAGAGTTCATCCACATCATGACGGATGTTCTTGATTCTCCAGCTTTTCCAGGCCCAGATCTTGGGTGAGATATAGTAGTAGACGGGAATTCCCAGTTTGTGTACTTTTTTCGCAATTGAAAGATTGAATCCGGGATAGTCAACCAGTATCACCACATCCGGTTTCCACTCACAGATATCCTTAAAGCAGAGGGTGGCCCCTCCAAGTATGGTTCCAAGGTGTGTCAGGACCGGCCAGAAGCCCATGTAGGCAAGTTCACGGTAGTGTTTTACCAGTTTTCCGCCGGCTGCCTCCATCATGTCGCCTCCGAAACAGCGGAACTGCGCAGACTTGTCTTTCTGCGCCAACGATCTCATCAGATTTGAGGCATGCAGGTCACCCGACGCCTCTCCGGCCACAAGATAGTATTTCATTCCTGACGTTTTGCAGATGTCAAAAATACTATATTTTTCCCATATATCGGTTTTTTACACTAACTTCACACCCTAAAATTAAAAACGCATGGGAAAAATCATAGCTTTGGCAAATCAGAAGGGTGGCGTAGGTAAAACCACAACCACCATCAATCTGGCCGCATCGCTCGCCACTCTTGAGAAGAAAGTCCTTGTAGTGGATGCCGATCCTCAGGCAAACGCATCATCCGGACTGGGTATTGACATCCAGTCACTCAAGTGCACCGTGTATGAGTGTCTGGTCAATGGTGACAACCCCAAAGACGCCATCCTCAAGGCGTGCATTGACGGACTTGACGTACTGCCGTCACACATAGACCTGGTAGGAGCCGAACTGGAACTCATGAACATGGAGAGCCGTGAGACCGTCATGAAGAAGATGCTCGCAAAGGTCAAGGATGACTATGACTATATCCTGATAGACTGCTCACCCTCACTGGGTCTCATCACAGTGAACTCACTGACCGCAGCAGACTCCATCATCATCCCCGTGCAGTGCGAGTACTTTGCCCTGGAGGGTATCAGCAAACTGCTCAATACCATCCGCATCATCAAAACAAAGCTCAACCCCTCACTTGACATAGAGGGTTTCCTGCTCACCATGTATGACTCACGTCTCAGACTGAGCAACCAGATTTACGACGAGATCCGCAAGCATTTCCAGGAACTTGTATTTGACACGATAATAGCCCGTAACGTCAAACTGAGCGAGGCACCCAGTTACGGCCTGCCCGCAATACTTTATGACGCAGATTCCAAGGGTGCCAAGAACTACCTTGCCCTTGCACAGGAAATACTGAAAAAGAATAACGCATGACACCTCCCAAGAAAATGGCACTTGGCCGCGGCCTTGATGCCCTCATATCAACCGATTTCGTAAAGACACAGGGTTCCTCATCAATCAACGAGGTGCCCCTGAACCAGATACATGCCAACCCTGACCAGCCACGCCGTGACTTTGACCAGGAGAGCCTTGAAGAATTGGCCGAATCACTGCGCGAGATAGGCATCATACAGCCCATCACCCTGCGCAAGATGGCCGAGGGCGACTACCAGATCATAGCCGGTGAGCGCCGTTTCCGTGCCGCAGGCATAGCAGGTCTCAAGACCATCCCTGCCTATATCCGTACGGCCGATGACGAGAACGTCATGGCAATGGCTCTGATTGAGAACATACAGCGTGAGGACCTGAACTCCATGGAAGTTGCCCTGGCCTGCCAGAACCTGCTTGAGGTCTACAACATGACACAGGAGCAGCTCAGTTCACGCATCGGCAAGAAACGTGCTACCATAGCCAACTATATACGTCTGCTCAAGCTGCCCGCCGAGATTCAGGTGGCACTCAAGAACAAGCAGATTGACATGGGACACGCCCGTGCCCTGCTGGCCATAGACGATCCCATGAAGCAGTTGCAGCTGTTCCATGAACTGACCAAGTACGGCTATTCGGTACGTATGGTCGAGGACAAGGCACATCAGATGAATGAGAACCAGCCCAAGGCCCGCAAGAGTGCGGCCGATGATTCACTTGCCCCTCTGGGACGCCAGCTCTCCAAGTTCCTGGGTGCTCCGGTTAAGGTAAAGAGCAATGCCAAGGGTGCAGGAAGCATCAGCATATCGTTCAAGGATGATGATGACCTGGCCCGTCTGATGCAACTGTTTGACCGCCTCAAGAAATGACCGTCCGATCAGGATTCATAAGAACCGTACTGCTCTCCCTATTGGCAGTGATGACCGCCCTTCCGGTCCGGTCACAGGCCGTCCGCCCCGCAAGTGTGTACATGTATGAAGACTCCATACGCTTTGCCCGTGTGGACAGCATATACCATTCGCTTAACGACACTGCCGCCTGGCAGCGCGAGATGGACTTTGCCAAGAACCTGAGTTTTGACCAACTGCAGGACTCGGACCTGGTAAAAACCGTCCAGGAGGAGCCGGAGAGCCGTCACAAGCGCACCACATGGAAGGAATATGAGCAGAACCGCATAGACCAGTATAAGAGAAACTCCACCGGATGGGAACCCGAGCCCCGCGTTGCCGTATGGCTCTCACTCCTGTTCCCCGGAGGCGGACAGATATACAACCGCAAGCTTTGGAAACTGCCCATTGTCTACGGAGGCTACGTAGGATGTATCTACGCCCTCACATGGAACCAGTCCACCTACACGGACTACCAGAACGCCTACGTGGACATAATGGACAATGATCCCAACACCAAGAGTTACGAGGATTTCCTGCCTCCCCATTACGAGATTGACACCAGTATGGAGGACTGGCTCAAGGACGTTTTCAAGCAGCGCAAGAACAAATACCGCAGATACCGCGACCTGAGTATATTCGCATTTGCCGGAATGTACATTGTCGCAGCGATTGACGCTTATGTCGATGCCGAACTGTCACATTTTGACATCTCGCCCGACCTGAGCATGAGAGTGGAACCCAGTTTTATGATGGACCACCGGGGAACGCCCACGGCGGGATTCTCGTTAGCTATTAATTTCTGATGAAACTGAACAGGATATATACTTTGGCTTTTGGCTGTTGGCTGTTGGCATTCAATAACATTACGGCTCAGGATGTGGTACCTGACACCACCAGCGCCGTATGCACGGATTCACTGACTGTGGAGTTCCCGGAGAGCATGGAGTTTGACGTGGACAGTCTGATGAACCTGTGGCTGTCCAAACAGTATCTCTCATATGACGAGGAGTGTCTGGAGAGTTCAGTCAACCCCAAGTTCAGCGACACCGTCTATGCAGAACGTCTGAGCAGTCTTCCCACTATAGTGGAGATGCCTTACAACTACGTTACCCGCAGTTCAATAGACGCCTACATGGGACGCAACCGCAAAGTGATATCATACGCTCTGGGCATGATGCCCATCTATGAGGACAAGTTCGTGGAGGCGCTCATCAAATATGACGTTCCCGTTGAACTCAAGTACCTTCCCATAGTGGAATCGGCACTCAAGCCCAAGGCCTACTCACGCATGGGAGCGGCCGGAATGTGGCAGTTCATATACAGCACCGGTAACAAATACGGCCTTCAGGTGAACAGTCTGGTCGATGACCGATACGACATTGCAAAGGCATCGGATGCCGCCGCACGCCATCTGCGTGACCTGTACGATATGTTTGGCGACTGGTCACTGGCGATATCAGCCTACAACTGCGGTCCGGGTAACGTGACCAAAGCCATCACCCGTTCGGGCGGCAAGCGTGACTTCTGGGACATCTACCCCTACCTGCCCCGTGAGACCCGCGGCTACCTGCCCGCATTCATTGCAGTGAACTATGCCATGAGTTTCTACAGGGAGCACGGCATATGCCCCATGACATCGGCCCGTCCTGCACAGACCGACACCCTGCACATTGAGCGCAACCTGCACATTGGCCAGCTTGTCCACTACAGCGGCATAAGTCAGGACGAGTTCAAGGCGCTTAACCCGCAGTATCTGACCGAGGTCATTCCGGGTGCTTACCGCACTTGTGTGGTGACTCTGCCGCAGCAGTATATTAAGCCAATAGTTGAGGCAGGTGACTCCCTCTACCAATACGACAAAGAGAAGTACTTCAGCAAAGCCAAACTGGCGTACATAGATGACGACATGAAGAACCGCGTCACCTACGTAACGCACAAGATCAAGGAGGGTGAGACATTGGGACACATCGCTCTGAAGTATCACACATCGGTCAAGAACATAAAGAACTGGAACAACCTGAAGAGTGACAACATCAGGGCCGGTAAGACTCTGAGAATATATAACCGTTAAAAGGACAGCAAGATGAGTGAAGATAATCTTTTTTCGCCCGATGAAGAGAGACTCATAGACGAGGCCTTCCAGCATCTTATTGACTCTTATCTCCAGACCAAGCACCGCAAGAAGGTGGAGATAATCACCAAGGCGTTCCAGTTTGCGCGCCAGGCCCACAAGGGTGTGCGCCCCCATTCAGGCGAGCCGTACATCATGCACCCGCTTGCCGTTGCACAGATTGTATGCTCAGAAATCGGGCTGGGCTCAACATCAATCTGCTCCGCACTGCTCCATGACGTAGTTGAGGATACCGATTATACGACCGATGACATCAAGAACGTTTTCGGTCCCAAGATAGCGCAGATCGTTGACGGACTGACCAAGATTGCCGGCGGAATTTTCGGTGACAAGGCATCGGCCCAGGCAGAGAACTTCAAGAAACTGCTGCTCACCATGAATGACGATATCCGCGTCATCCTTATCAAGATAGCGGACCGTCTGCACAACATGCGTACCCTGGACAGCATGCAGCCGCGCAAGCAGTACAAGATTGCCGGCGAGACCCTTTACATCTACGCTCCCCTGGCCTACCGTCTGGGACTCAACAAGATCAAGTCTGAACTTGAGGACCTGAGTTTCAAGTACGAGCATCCGGCAGAGTACAAGGACATCCAGGAGAAACTGAACTTCTCACGTGAGGAACTCAACAACATATACAACGACTTCACCTCTCCCATAGAGGAGAAACTTGACCAGCTGGGTGTGAAATACAACATGTTCGGCCGTATCAAGTCACCCTACTCCATCTGGAAGAAGATGAACAAGAACAATCTTACCTTTGACGAGGTTTATGACATCCTTGCCGTAAGAATTGTTTTTGACCCCACCTCACCTGAAAAGGAGAAGAGTGAGTGCTTTGACATCTACCTTGCGCTCACCAAGATCTACAAGTCACACCCCGACCGTCTGCGTGACTGGATCACCAACCCCAAGGCCAACGGCTATCAGGCACTGCATGTGACCCTGATGAGTAACTCGGGCCAGTGGGTCGAGGTACAGATACGCAGCCGCCGTATGAACGATATCGCCGAGCAGGGTATCGCAGCCCACTGGAAATACAAGGAAGGCTCCACCTATGAGGAGGATGAGACCGAACTCACCCACTGGCTGGAGACCATCAAGGAGATCCTGGAGGATCCTCAGCCGGACTCAATGGACTTTCTGGATACCATCAAGCTGAACCTCTATTCATCGGAGATATTCATATTCACCCCCAAGGGAGAACTGCGTACCATGCCGCAGGGCAGTACGGTGCTGGACTTTGCGTTCACCATCCACACCTACATGGGTACCAACTGCATAGGCGCCAAGGTAAACCATAAACTTGAGGCCATCAACTATGAACTAAAGAGCGGCGACCAGGTTGAGATACTTACCTCCAAGAGCCAGAAGGTCAGCCCCGAATGGCTGGATTTTGCCACCACGGCTAAGGCACGCGGCAAGATCAAGCAGGTGCTGCGCAAGGAGGAACGCGCCAACCAGAAATTCGGCGAGGCCATCTTCCATGAGTTCCTTGAGAAAGAGGATATGGAGGTTGATTCCGCAAAGATGGAGCGTATATGCCGACTGCACGGCATGAACAGCCGCGACGAACTGATGATAGCTCTTGGTCAGAAGAAAATCATTCTGGGTGATGCCGAGCGCAATATCATAAAAGGTGAGAGCGACAGCTGGTACAAGAGATTCTGGTCATCATTCTCATCATCGTCATCAAAGGATAAGGACAAGAAACAGGCCGATGAGCAGAATCAGGAAGGAGTTGATGTAAAGCGTACGCTGATAATCAACGACATGGATATGCACAAGTACACTTTTGCAGACTGTTGCAATCCTGTTCCCGGCGACGCTGTTCTGGGATTTGTCGATGAGAAAGGCCATATTACCATCCACAAGCGCAAATGCGAGGTGGCCAACAAACTCAAGGCAGCCAAGGGCAACCGCATCCTTACGGTTGAGTGGCAGATTGAGAACAGCCTGTTCCCCGTAACCATCTACATGAAGGGTCTGGACAGCATAGGTACGTTGGGTAAAATCACCGAGATCATCTCAAAGAAGATGAACGTAAACATGAACAAACTGGTGATTGAGTCAAAGGAGGGCCTGTTTGAAGGCACCATCAGCGTCGAGGTCCACAGCCTGAAGGACGTGGATAAGATTCAGAAAGAACTTAAGAAAATCAAGAATATCACAACGGTTGTCCGCAAGGAGGAGTAGCATCCAGTTCTCCTAATATTGCCACCAGTTCCTCACGTATCTTCTTGAGACGTTCCACTACGTCATGCGTATCGGTGGTCTCCTGCGGTTTGTCTTTCATGCGGGTCTTGGCACCTTTTATGGTCAGAGACTTTTCCTTGACAAGGAAATTCACCTTCTTGATCTGCTCTATATCGGCCGTGGTATAATGTCTTATGCCTTTGGCGTTTTTCTTGGGAGCAATCTCCTTGAACTCCTTCTCCCAATAGCGCAGAGTGCTCTCGGGAATCTCAAGCATCTCAGATACCTCCTTGATAGAGTAATATTTCTTTAAGACCTTGTTGGTGTTAAGTGCCATAGTCCGTTATTTTAGTCAAATACTTTACCGTGGTTCTCAGCCAGGTTAACCATCTCCTCATACTGCTCGGCATCCAGGTCCATGAAGTAGTAGTTGATGGGGTTCACGTCCTTGTTGCCTACCCACACCTCATAATGCACGTGGGGACCGGTACTCTTACCGGTTGAACCGGCCTTGGCTATCTCCTCACTGCGTACCACCTTCTGTCCCTCCTTTACAAGGATCTTGCTCAGATGGGCGTAACGGGTCTTGTAGCCGTAACCGTGATCTATCTCAACCAGGTTGCCGAATCCTGATTTCCACTTGGCATATACCACCTTGCCGTTTGCAGTAGCATAAACCGGAGTACCGGTATCGCAGGCAAAGTCCATTCCGTGGTGGAATCGGCGCACATGATATATCGGGTCATTTCGGTAACCGTAACCGGATGCCGTACGTTTAAGGTCCTTGTTGGATACCGGCTGGATGGCGGGCAGGCAGGCCAGGCGGTTCTCCTGCTCACGTGACAGTTCAACCACCTCGTTGAACGAGCGGGTCTGCATGTAGAGTTTACGGCTCAGCATATCAACCTTCTGTGAGGTGTTCACAACCAGGTCGGCATTGGACATGTCGTTGAGTTCGGCATAGCGGTTGGTGCCGTTAAAGCCTGACTTGCGGGCCACCTCCGGAACCGGATCAGCCTCAAGAAGAACGCGGTACAGGTTGTCGTCACGCTCCTCGATGTCATGGAGCACCAGCAGGGCGTCATCCACCTTACGGGAAAGCACGCGGTACTGTGACTGCAGACGGCTGTTCTCCACCAGCAGGTCCTCAACCTGGGGAGTGCTGATAATGAACCAATAGATGATAAAGAAGACTCCTCCCAACAGTACAGAAAACAGGAAACGCCACATCCAGGAAATGAATCTCTGGCCGAGCGTGGGGAATACCCGGCGGTAAACCCTGCGGTTGGGATCGTACTGATAGTAAATCTTCCTCATAATCTTATTACAACACGCAAAAATAGCGAAAAAACACTACCTTTGCAAACCAATTGCGAAATACAAGTTTTTTAAAGATATGATGACAGCAAAGGAAATCCGCGAATCATTCAAGAGTTTCTTTGAGAGCAAGGAACATCTCATAGTCCCTTCAGCCCCCATGGTGGTCAAGGATGACCCCACCCTCATGTTCACCAACGCCGGAATGAACCAGTTCAAGGATATCATTCTGGGCAACCGTGCCCCCAAGAGCCGCCGCGTGGCCGACTCACAGAAGTGCCTTCGCGTAAGCGGTAAGCACAATGACCTTGAGGAGGTAGGACACGACACCTACCACCACACCATGTTCGAGATGCTGGGCAACTGGTCATTCGGTGACTACTTCAAGAAGGAGGCCATCAGCTGGGCATGGGAGTATCTGGTGGATGTACTCAAGCTGGACCCCAAGAACCTGTACGCCACCGTATTCGAGGGCAGCAAGGAGGAGGGTCTGGAGCGTGACAACGAAGCCGCTGCCATCTGGGAGCAGTTCCTGCCCAAGGATCATATCCTGAACGGAAACAAGCACGACAACTTCTGGGAGATGGGCGATACCGGCCCCTGCGGCCCCTGCAGTGAGATCCATATGGATTCACGCTCCGATGAGGAGAAGGCCAAGGTACCCGGCCGCGACCTGGTAAACAAGGACCATCCCCAGGTAATCGAGATATGGAACCTGGTGTTCATGCAGTTCAACCGCAAGGCTGACCACTCACTGGAGCCCCTGCCCGCCAAGGTAATTGACACCGGTATGGGTTTTGAGCGTCTGGTACGCACCCTGCAGGGCAAGCAGTCAAACTATGACACCGACGTATTCCAGCCCATCATCAAGGAAATAGGCGCCCTGACCGGTAAGCAGTACGGCAAGGATGAGAAGGTTGACATAGCCATGCGCGTTGTTGCCGACCACATCCGCACCATCGCATTCTCAATCACTGACGGCCAGCTGCCTTCAAACGCCAAGGCCGGTTATGTGATCCGCCGTATCCTGCGCCGTGCAGTACGTTACGCCTACACATTCCTGGGTCAGAAAGAGGCATTCCTCTACAAACTGCTGCCCGCGCTGATAGACAACATGGGTGACGCTTATCCTGAACTCAAGGCACAGAAGACACTTATAGAGAAGGTTATCATTGAAGAGGAGGAGTCATTCCTGCGCACCCTTGAGACCGGTATCAAACTGCTTGACAAGGTTATGGCCGATACAAAGGCAGCCGGCAAGACAGAGATAAGCGGTGTTAACGCATTCACCCTTTACGATACCTACGGATTCCCGCTTGACCTTACCGAACTCATACTGCGTGAGAACGGCATGAGCGCCAATATTGACGAGTTCAATGAGGAGATGGGTAAGCAGAAGGCCCGCGCCCGCAACGCCGCCGCCGTTGAGAACGGTGACTGGGTTGTACTCAAGGAGGGTGAGACCGAGTTTGTAGGTTATGACTTCACTGAATACGAGACATCCATCCTGCGCTACCGCGAGGTTAAGCAGAAGAGCGGCGTGATCTACCAGATTGTCCTGGACAAGACTCCGTTCTATGCCGAGATGGGTGGTCAAGTAGGTGACCAGGGCGTAATTGTAAGTGAGTTTGAGACAATTGATATAATTGACACCAAGAAGGAGAACGGTCTGCCCGTGCATATCTGCAAGAAACTGCCCCAGCACCCTGAGGCTCCCATGATGGCTTGCGTTGACACCGACAAGCGTCACGCCTGCGAGGCCAACCACACCGCAACCCACCTGGTTGACGAGGCTCTGCGTGAGGTTCTGGGCACACATGTTGAGCAGAAGGGCTCACTCGTTACCCCCGATGGCCTGCGCTTTGACTTCTCACACTTCCAGAAGGTGACCGATGAGGAACTGCGTCAGGTAGAGCGTCTGGTAAATGAGAAGATCCGCATGGACCTGCCCCTGCAGGAGCACCGCGACCTTCCCATAGAGGAGGCAAAGAAACTGGGTGCCATTGCACTCTTTGGTGAGAAGTACGGTGATAAGGTTCGTGTAGTACAGTTCGGTAACTCAATAGAGTTCTGCGGCGGCGTACATGCCTCATCAACCGGCCGCATAGGTATGTTCAAGATAGTATCCGAGAGTTCAATAGCAGCCGGCGTGCGCCGTATCGAGGCCATCACCGGTCAGGCTGTCGAGGATATGGTTTACAGCATCCAGGATACCATCCAGGCACTCAAGGCCATCCTGCCCGGTTCATCAATAGAGACCGCAGTAAAGAAGGCCATCGATGAGAACGCCACTCTTAAGAAACAGGTAGAGGAGTTCCTCAAGGAGAAAGCCGCTCAGGTCAAGGAACGACTCATCAGCCAGGCCAAGGATATAAACGGTATCAAGGTTATAAGCGCCGTAATCCCGGGATCTGCCGCAATGGTCAAGGATATGGTATTCAGCATACGCGCAGAACAGCCTGCTTCAACAATCGTAGTGATAGGTAGTGAAGAAGCCGGCAAGCCCATGCTTACCGTCAGCGTAAGCGAGGACCTGACATCACGCTTCAACGCCGGTCAGATGGTTCGCGAGGCTGCCAAACTGATTCAGGGAGGTGGCGGCGGCCAGCCCCACTTCGCTACCGCCGGCGGCAAGAACCCCGAAGGCCTGCACGCAGCTGTTGAATCCCTCACCCAAGCCATCAATTAAGGATAGGATATAGGGTCTCAGGGAGTCTCGCACCCACGCGTGACCAGTGGGAGGGGCCCGCGACAAATTGTATCGATTCTGGAACGCTGAACTCGTTCAGTAGTTTCGGAATCGATATAATTTGTTGTGGGAGGGCATTCTCCCTGAGGCCCTATATCCTATCCTTAATTCTGATTATTCAGGCCAGTTTACAAGATACACCGTTTGGGTGGCGCGGGTAAGGGCGGTGTAGAGCCAGCGGTAGTAGTCTTCGTCGCGGCCGTCCTCGGGGATGTAGCCCTGATTTATGAAGATGTTTTTCCATTGGCCGCCC
>JAFXMB010000121.1 GCA_017530735.1 Bacteroidaceae bacterium
CCAAGGTCTGCTGGGCTTGAAATTCTTCCTGGCCGCACCGGTTATCCTGGATTTTGACCGCAGCAGGTTTTATGTGAAGTAACTTACTTTATGCGAGGCTCTATGCCTTCCTGCTTCAAGCGCTTCAATTCATCAATGATTTGCTGACGTCTGGTACCGTCAAACATATCGTCAATGAACCAGTTGCCCCTCTCATAAACCACTGTCAGGTTCTGCTCGGAATCCTGCCCGCAGTTATGGATTATAACGTTAACCAGAGCCTTCTTGTTGCCCCGCATCTTTACGCTGTTGACTTTGGCAGAAAGGTCCTTGCCGAAATCCTGGGCGCAGATCCAATCATCAAAATCGTGAATAATCGGTTCACCAAGTTGGTTTTCTATATCACCTATCTGACTGTCAAGACGATAGAATTCCTCAGAAAAATAGAGTGAGTCAAAATCTACACTGAAGTTCTGTTTGAGATATGCAGAGACAACATTGCTGTACATCTCGTTTACACGTTTCTCAACATCCTCAGGCTTGGCGCATGATATAAGCCCTAAAGAGAAAAGGACACAAACAAAAAACTGTTTCATATACAAAGATGTAATTTTCGCAAATATAGAAAAAAGAGGCGGCATCAATCGATGCCGCCTCTTTTAATTCTACTTCTGATGATTATTCCTCTTCCAGAGGTTTCATGTTGGTGTAGACGTTCTGAACGTCGTCATCCTCATCAAGACGCTCCACGATCTTGTCGATGGTCTCGCGCTGCTCGGGAGTTACATCCTTCAGGTCATTGGGGATGCGGGTGAACTCGGCGGCCTTAACCTCGAATCCGTTCTCCTCAAACCACTTCTGGATTGCGGCGTATGACTTGGGATCACCGTACAGGGTTACCTCGTTCTCCTCCTCGTCGATATCATACTCCTCCTCAATACCCAGGTCAATGAGCTCCAGGATCAGGTCATCCATATCGACACCGTCCTTAAGGGCGATGGTGAACTGGCACTTGTGGCTGAACATAAAGTCCAGGCTGCCGCTGGTACCCAGTGTGCCGCCGAACTTGGTGAATACTGAGCGTACGTTGGCAACGGTACGGGTGGTGTTATCGGTCAGGGTCTCAACGTAGATGGCAATTCCGTGAGGGCCGTAACCCTCATAGTTCATCTCCTTGTAATCCTTCTGATCCTTACCCATCGCGTTCTTGATGGCGCGCTCAATGTTGTCCTTAGGCATGTTCTCGTGCTTAGCGGTAGCTATGATGGCACGCAGTGTAGAGTTGTTGTCAGGATCGGGACCGCCAGCCTTAACAGCAATGGCAATCTGTTTGCCGATACGGGTAAATGTCTTAGCCATGTTGCCCCAGCGCTTGAGCTTACGGGCCTTTCTGAATTCAAATGCTCTTCCCATTGTATTCTTTATTTTTGTTTGTTATTATCTCAGTTTTGCATCCAGCTTGCTCTGCATTGCATTGATCATGTTGTTCATAACCTTTTCAATGCGGGCGTCATTCAGAGTCTGGCTCTCATCCTGCAGCAGGAAACTTACAGCGTAACTCTTCTTGCCGGCCTCAAGGTTCTTACCCTCATAAACGTCAAACAAAGTAACCTCCTTAAGGATCTTGTTCTCAGTCTGATAAGCCAGTTTCTCAATGTCGCTGAACTTGATGCTCTTGTCAACCAGCAGAGCCAGGTCGCGGCAAACGGCCGGATACTTGGGCAGGTCAGTGAAACTGGTCTTGACCTTGCGGGTAGCCTTGAGCAGCTCGTCCCAGTTGATATCGGCATAATAAACAGGCTGCTCAACATCAGTAGCCTTAAGCAGGGCACGTGCAACCAGGCCAAGTTCGGCAACTGTCTTGCCTGAACGCAGCTTGTAACGCAGGCCGCAGCTGTATATGGCGTTGTCAAACTCCTCAATCTGCAGGGCGTTCTGTGCCAGGCCGATACGCTTGAACACGTTCTCTACGTATGCCTTAAGCTCATAAACCGAGCTCTTCTCATCGGCATGAGCCCATGAGCCCGATACACGCTGACCTGTAATCCAGAGGCCCAGATGATAATCCTCAGAGTAAGCACGCAGCGGATTCTGAGGCTCGCCGTCCTTACCGGGTTCCTTGAGTGCTTCACGCTTTACTCCGTCAAAATAGTAGCACTTGCCGAACTCAAAGAACCTAAGGTCAGAGCTCTGACGGCGGATGTTGTGTGACAGGCTCTCAAGTCCGCCGAATACCATGTTCTCACGCAGCACATTAAGGTCTGCACTGAGCGGATTGATAACGTGAACCAGTTTCTCGGGCGGGCAGCACTCCAGACCGTCGTAATAGGCGGCGCGGGTAAGCGAGTTGTTCAGGATCTCATTGAATCCGCAACCTACCAGCTGCTCAGATACCAGATCCTGCAGTTTGTGTGAGCGGTCCACCTCACCCTGAACGGTCAGGCTTGACTTGACTGACTTGTCAAAATCTATGTTGTTATAACCGTAGATACGGAGAATCTCCTCCACTACATCACAAGGATGCTGAACATCAACGCGGAAAGGAGGAACAGAGAGTTTCATGCCTGACTTCTCATCGAAAGACTCAACTGTAATGCCCAGGTTCTCAACAATGCTCTTCATAACCTTGCGGTCAAGAGTCTTACCGATAAGACGGTCAGCGTAGTCAAACTCAAAGTCAATCTTGAAGTTCTCTATCTTGGAAGGATAAACATCCTTTATATCCATTGAAATGGTACCGCCGGCAAGTTCCTTTACCAGCATGGCAGCCTGTTTGAGTGCATACAGAGTACCATTGGGGTCAATACCGCGCTCAAAACGGAACGATGCATCGGTGCTGAGCTGATGACGGCGTGCGCTCTTGCGGATCCATGTGGGATGGAAGTATGCGCTCTCCAGGAACACGTTCTTGGTTGAGTCCGATATGCCCGAATCCAGACCGCCGAACACGCCGCCCATGCACATGGGCTCCTCTGTGTTGCAGATCATAAGGTCACGCTCTGAGAGCTTGCGCTCAATACCGTCCAGAGTTACGAACGGAGTGCCCTCCGGCATGGTCTTTACAACCACCTTGCCGCCCTTGATCTTATCGGCATCAAAGCTGTGCAGCGGCTGTCCGTAAGCGAACAGTATGTAGTTGGTGATATCTACGATATTGTTGATGGGATGCAGGCCGATGGCTGTCAGTTTGTTCTTGAGCCAATCGGGACTCTCCTTTACGGTTACACCCTTGATGCTTACACCTGCATAACGCGGGCAAGCCTCGGTGTTCTGAACGTCAATGTCAATCTTGAGGTCCTGGTTATCGACCTTGAAGCCGTCAACATCGGGACGGTGCAGAGCGGTCTTGTAGCCGTTCTGGAGCAGCCATGCATAGAAGTCACGGGCTACGCCCCAGTGTGAGCAGGCGTCACTGTGGTTGGGAGTGATATCCACCTCAATCACAAAGTCTGACTCCAGGTGGAAATACTCGGCAGCAGGAGTGCCGGGAACTGCATCGGCCGGGAGAACCATGATACCTGAGTGATCATTACCCAGGCCCAGTTCCTTCTCTGAGCAGAGCATACCGAATGACTCTACGCCGCGCAGTTTTGAAGGCTTGATAGTAAAGCTCTCATCGCCCTCATAGATCTTGGCGCCGATGGTAGCCACCACAACCTTCTGGCCGGCAGCCACGTTGGGTGCACCGCATACAATCTGAACGGGATCGCCGCTGCCCTGATTGACTGTGGTTACATGCAGATGGTCCGAATTGGGATGCTCCACGCATGTGAGAACCTCACCTACAACTATATCCTTGAGTCCGCCCTTTACAGACTGAACCTCCTCTACTCCATCGACCTCGAGACCTACCGATGTAAGGGCCGCAGCCACCTCATCAGGCGTCAGATCAAAGTCAACATACTCCTTGAGCCACTTATATGAAACGTTCATATATACCTATTTCTTTTTCAAACCGCAAAGGTATAAAAAAGTCAGCAGATTGCTGCAAATCTGCTGACTCAATTTGACTGCCGTTTCCTATTAATCAGAAGGGAGCGTCACCCATGTCGGGGGCTGAATCCAGCGGATCGGCGGGAATGGGCTCGTCATTCATTTTGGAGCGTTTCACGCTGCCCCTGTGAGCACCGCCACCGGGCTCGCCTGAGCCGATGTTGTCAAAGAGGGCCAGGTCACTGCGGAACGACAGGCGCACATCACCCACTCCGCCGTTACGGTGCTTGGCAATGATGATCTCGGCAATGCCGTGCAGGTCATTGTGGTTGTTGTCCTCGTAGATCTTGTAGTACTCCGGACGGTGAATGAAGCATACGATATCGGCATCCTGCTCAATGGCACCTGACTCACGCAGGTCACTCAGTTGCGGACGCTTGCCCTCGTAACCCTCTCGGCCCTCAACGCCACGGTTAAGCTGCGACAGGGCGATGATGGGGATATCCAACTCCTTGGCAATACCCTTAAGGTTACGTGAGATGGTACTTATCTCCTCCTGACGGTTGCCGAACTTTATTCCGCTGGCATTCATAAGCTGCAGATAATCAATGATTATCAGTTCAACGTTATGTTCCTGCTTAAGACGGATGGCCTTGGTGCGGAACTCGGTGATGGACAGAGACGGGGTATCGTCCAGGAACATAGGAGCACTCTGCAGAGCGTTGATCTTGCTGTCCAAAACCTGCCACTCATACGGTGCCAGACGGCCGTCACGCAGTTTGTTGCCCGGAATCTCGCACACGCTGGATATCAGACGGTTAACCAACTGGACGTTACTCATCTCAAGCGAGAACAGCGCTACCGGTTTCTGATTGTTGACCGCTATGTTCTTGGCCATTGACAGCGCGAATGCCGTCTTACCCATAGCAGGACGGGCAGCCAGAATGATAAGGTCCGATTTCTGCCAGCCCGACGTAATATTGTCAAGGTCACGGAATCCGCTGGCAAGTCCGCTCATGCCCTCTGCTCGCGACGCAGCCGTACGGATACGGTCAACAGACTCCTGCAGAACCACATCGATCGACGCGAAATCCTTCTTTACGTTACGGTGCGCAATCTGGAACAGTTTGTTTTCGGCCTCGCCCAGCAGTTCGGAGATATCGGTCGTATCATCAAAAGCCTCGGTCTGAATCTCACTGGTAAAGGTAATCAGTTCACGGGCCATAGCCTTCTGGGCAATGATACGGGCGTGATACTCAATGTGGGCCGATGATGTAACCTTACTGGCCAACTGCGTAACGTAGAGAGCGCCTCCGGCCTCCTCCAGGGTTCCGTTGCTCTTGAGCTGCTCGGTCACTGTCAGGATATCAATGGGACGCTGGTTGAGCGACAGGTTTGCCACAGCCTCATAAATCACCTGATGACGGTGGTCGTAGAATGACTCCTTCTTGACTATATCACTTACTTTGGGGAATGCATCCTGCTCTATCATGAGAGCACCGATCACAGCCTCCTCAAGTTCAAGTGCCTGAGGCTGAAGGTGATTGAGTACTATGCCGTCGGTGTTGGTGCGGCTGCTGCGGGTTCTTGTCCTGGAATCTGCCATATCGTTTATTATTGCAGATACAAAAATAGCGGTTTGCCATCAGCAACAGGCAAACCGCTAACTATACTTTTCCACGCGTTTTCAACATGTCATGCCATCTCACGCTGGCAGACGAACATATCGGGGAACAAGTCGGCAGGATTGTCCAAAGGCTCGCGGAACAGGCCGTAAATAGTGGAGCCGGAGCCGGACATCGAGGCATAGACTGCACCCTTTGAGTAGAGTTTCTGCTTGATATCAGCTAAAAGAGGATACTTTGCGAAAACAGTTGTTTCAAAATCATTGAATACACAATCTTTCCACTCAGCAACGGGGCGTTTGATTGCCTCCTCAAGCGGAATCTCCGGGTGTTTGGGAGTAAGAGAACCGTATGCCTCGGCTGTACTTACAGCGACATCGGGCTTTACGAGAAGGATTGTGTAACCCTTTAGTGTAAGGCCGATGGGATTGAGGATCTCACCCCTACCCGTTGCAAGCGACGGCGTGTTGCTGATAAAGAATGCGCAGTCTGAGCCCAGGCGTGCGGCATAACGCTCCATGAGGCTATCACGCATACGCAGGTTGAATCGGCGGTTCAAAAGACTTATCATGAATGCGCAGTCCGATGAGCCTCCGCCAAGACCGGCGCCCGACGGGATGTGCTTGTGCAGTTTTATGTCTATTGACGGCAGGTCAAAATCCTGCTGCAGCATAAGATATGCCTTGACCACCAGGTTATCGGCCGCCCTAAAGGGGAAATCATTGCCCGTGATCTCCAGTGAGCAGCAGGGTATCTCCTCCCTACGCGGCAGCAGACGGTACGGTATAAATGCGTCATCGGGCTGTACCAGAAGTCCGGCCTCTATGCGTTTGCGCAGTTGGGCGGGGTCCAGCGGACGCATGGGTTTTATCTCCAGCGCATCCTGCAGCAGCACCGGATAAAACACAGTCTCAATGTCGTGGTATCCGTCACTGCGTTTTGCCACGACATTGAGTCCTATGTTGATCTTTGCGTTAGGGAATGTAATCATCCCTGTATCGTTTTATTGGTTATCCTTCTCTATGCCCTTGGCGGCGATGCGGCCCGATGCCATGCACTCTGTAAGAGCGTTGCCGCCCAGACGGTTACCGCCAAAGAATCCGCCGGTAACCTCACCTGCTGCATACAGACCGGGTATAGCCTTGCCGTTCTCATCCAGAACGCGGCGGTCCAGGTCAATCTTAAGACCGCCCATGGTGTGGTGGGTTGAAGGAGCAAGCACGCGGATGGTCAGGTTGGCATCGTCAATGTTATAGGTTGACTTGTCATACTTGCCGTCGGCACCGCGACGTGCAGAACCGATGATACCGGTTGCGTGACGCTTGCCTATAGGAGCAGGCTCAACGCCGTCCATAACAGCCATATCGTACTCGCGGATGCTGTTCTTTACAACATCGGCATCCAGTTTGATACCCAGTTCATCAAAAAGTTCGGGCAGGGCCGATGCCTTTCCGCTCCAGTCCTTGCCGTTGAAGCTGTGACCGCCGCCACCGCCAAAGCCTCCGAAACCGCCGAAGCCGCCGAATCCGCCGCCTCCCATGACATACAGGTAAACACCGCGTCTGCCTTCCAGCTCAACGCCGTGCTTGAATCCGTTCAGTGAAAGTACGTCACGCTCGGAGCACTCATCGACATAACGCTTACCGTCCTTGGTGCTGATGAATACAACGTTCTCCACACCGCCGAATGCGATTGCGCCGTCAGCAATATAAGCCAGAGGCATAAGCTGAGTGTAGCCCTCGCCTACAGTTGCGGCACCAATCTTCTGAGCCATATCGATACCGTCACCACGCAGTGAAGAACGGTTGGTTGTGCCGATATTGGGTGATAGATACTGGCGTGACCAGTACTTGTTGGTCTTGAGCACCTTCTGTATGTTGGCTGCGTATCCGCCGGTTGCAATGATCACACCCTTCCTGGCGTGAGCGGTAACCTGGGTGCCATCGGCCATCTTGGCCTTCACTCCTGTAACGCGACCGTTCTCGAATATAAGATCGTTGGCGCTGGTCTCCCTCATTACGCGGTTGTGCTTATCGGCATTGTTAACCACTGCCAGAGGAGCCATTACGTATGAACCCCAGTTGCCCTGATAACGCTCGGGAGTGCCGTCGCCGTCTGCATCTGTGGTGCATCCGTTCATTGTGGAGCCTCTGTACCAGAGAGCACCTACCAGGGTTGACTGGCTGTCGCTGAAACCTACGCCCATGCTCATAAGCCAGGGCTTGAGTTGCTCACCCTCCTCGATGAACTGCTTTACAAGTTCATAGTCGCCGTATATCCACTCATCCTTGGCGGTGTTCTGACGCAGGCCGCCGTAGTAGGTCTGGAAGATATGCAGGTTGGTGGTTGAGAACAGCAGGAGCTGGTTCTCGGGGGTACCCTTCTTGAGCTGAGGCTCAGCATAATCCAGATAAGCCTTTATCTCTTTCTTAAGTTCCTGGAGCACAGGCAGATACTCAGCATGAACTCCGTGCTTGGATAGTTCAACTATATCACCGGCCACGAACTCGTGATCTTTGTAGTATGAAGCGTCAAACGGCTCCTCGCTCCAGTTATAGATAACCTTGAGGTCGTTTACACAACCCACGGTTGCACGTACCTTGTTGTGCATCTTGCCGTCAAAACCCTTGGCAGTGGTTGCTGTGGGTCTCTTGATATCCCAAACAAGACTGTGATCGATAGACTGATAGACACCGCCCGATACCAGAGTGTTACCGCCAAGTTCGGCGTTTTTCTCAATGATAAGGACAGTGTTTCCGTCCTGGGCAGCCTGTGCCGCAGCGCAGAGACCTGCACCGCCACCGCCTATGATGACCACATCCCATGTATCCTCAACGGGAGCACCGGCCTGAGCCTTGGCTCCGTTGTCTATGAATGCCTTACGGTTGGTAACGCCGGCCTGATCGGCAGCGTTCAGCACGGCCTCCTTAAGTCCGAAACTGGACATTGTGGCACCCGATACGGCATCCACGTTAAGTCCGTTTGCGGCAATAATCTTGGCCGGAAGTGTCTGCAGAGCAACATCACCCACATGGGCGGTCTCGCGCTGCTGTCCCACTCTTATTTCTGTAATTCCTGTCTCACTGAATGTCACACGGGCCTGAACCTGACCGCCGTAACCCTTGCCGCTGCCGGTATATGTACCGGGAGTGAAACTCAGGGCTGCATTCTTGGCAGGAACCGGTTTCTCACCGCGAGCCTGTGCAAGAGCCAGATCAACAGCCTTCTTGACTGCATCCGATGAATATGTGGCACCTGTTATGCCATCGACGTCTGTACTCTGGGCCTCGACTATCCTCTGTGCGACGACAGTGTAAGGCGATGTGTACTGTGCGTAGGTATTGCCGTTATCCTTCACAGACACAGCGGCAATCTTGTGACCCTTTACGGTCACCGTAGCGGTAATTGTACTCTCTACGTTAAGGGCATCGGCACTGTACTTGCCGTTAGCCAACTGAGTACCATCTGTAGGCGCGCCGCCTCCGCAGGCTGCAAGCGCCATTGCAACAACTGGAAAACAAACTTTTGATAATCTCATATTGTGATAAATTAAAGTCCTGCAGCGACGGCTATGCCGTGGTCAACTCCGCTGAATCCCATGAAAGCCAGGGCCAGCAGGCCTGCGGTGATAAGGGCGATAGCCATACCCTCCATGCTCTTGGGGATACGAACCTTTGCCAACTGCTCACGAATACCTGCAAATATGATCAGGGCAAGGGCAAAACCTATAGAGGTTGCAATTGCATAAACCACACCTGTAAGCAGGTTGGGCTCCAGACCCTGTGCGTTATAGGTAGCGTTGGCAACCAGGATTGACACACCCAGTATGCAGCAGTTTGTGGTGATAAGAGGCAGGAAAATTCCCAGAGCCTGATACAGTGAAGGAGAAACCTTCTTGAGTATGGTCTCAAGCATCTGAACCAGACCTGCAATCACCAGGATGAACAGAATGGTCTGAAGGTAACCCAGTCCGTAAGGATTGAGTACCCAGTTCTGCAATCCGTAAGTAACGATAACCGCAACCGTGAGCACGAATGTAACAGCCAGACCCATACCGGCGGCGGTACTTATCTTCTTTGATACACCCAGGAACGGGCAGATGCCCAGGAACTGGGACAGAACTATATTATTGACGAATATAGCCGCGATAAATATCAGAAAATATTCCATAGTGTTCAGGCTTTACGGTTCTTTACTGAGTTTACTATGGCCATAAGCAGGCCAAGTGTTATGAATGCTCCGGGAGCCAGCACGAATACAAGCATCTTCATGGACTCGGGCAGTATCTGATGGCCGAATACGGCTCCGTTGCCCAGCAGTTCGCGGACAAATCCCAGGATTGTAAGAGCCAGGGTAAAGCCGATACCAATACCGATACCGTCACAGATTGATGCCAGCACGTTGTTCTTGGCGGCGAATGCCTCGGCACGGCCCAGGATGATGCAGTTCACCACAATCAGCGGGATGAATATGCCTAGAGTCTTGTACAGATCCGGAACATAAGCCTGCATGAGCATCTGCAACAGTGTAACGAATGATGCAATCACCACTATATAACAAGGTATGCGCACTCCGTCAGGGATCAGGTTCTTGAGCAGTGAAATGAATGTGTTTGAGCAAATGAGCACAAACATGGTTGCCACACCCATACCCAGTCCGTTTACGGCCGATGTGGTCGTAGCCAGTGTGGGGCACATTCCCAAAAGGAGAACAAACGTAGGATTCTCCTTTATAATACCGTTTATTATTGTCTTGAAGTAGTTCATCGTCATATCAGTTTTAGTTCTGTGATGAAGCTCCGCTCACGCCATCGGCCGCAGTGTAACCGAACACAGCCTTGTAGGCGGCGTTCACGGCACGCAGGAAAGCCTTTGATGTGATTGTAGACGCTGTGATGGCATCCACCTGACCACCGTCCTTGCTGACTGTCATCAGGTCATCGCCGGGATTCATACCAATGATATTGTGGTTGCCGGGCTTGCCGGGAGCACCCAGAAGCACATCAACCACAGCCGACTGCTCTGCCTGGGCCGATGCCGGCTGGCGGAACCACTCATCGGCCTGGGCACCCAATCCCGGAGTCTCGCTGTGCTCCAGCACGGTGTAACCCAGAATCTTACCCTCAGAGTCAAATCCCACCATAACCTTGAGCGCACCGCCGAATCCGTTCTTATCGGTAGATTCAACTGCAGTACCCAGCAGGTTGTCATTCATATCATACACGTTGTGGAACACGAATCCCTCCTTCTCGGTAGGATCCTCCACACGGAACTTAATGTCACGGTCGCCCAGTATCACGCTCTTGATACCGTTCTCGATGGCCAGATTGTTTATCTTCTCGATGGGGCCTGCGGTAACGCTGTTGACCCATGCCAGCAGACCGCCTGCCACTATGGCTATAACTGTCAGCACAACGGCCATGTTAGTTATGTTTGATTCAAGTTTCTTCATTTTACTGCCTCCCCGAAACGTTTAGGTTTGCACCAGTTGTTTATAAGCGGAGTAACGGCGTTCATCAACAGAATTGCGAACGACATGCCCTCCGGATATGAACCGAAATATCTGATAACCACTGTAAGGAAACCTATGCCGATACCGTACCACACCATGCCTTTGGGAGTCATGGGTGAAGTAACATAATCAGTAGCCATGAATATGGCACCCAGCATCAGGCCGCCCGAGCAGAGGTGATAGAGCGGATTCACGTAAAGTACAGGGTTGATAAGCCACATGAGACCTGTCAGGACAGCCACCGTACCCAGTATTGATACAGGAATATGCCATGTGATGGTCTTGGAGCAGAGCAGGATTATGAATCCTACCAGCAGCAACAGGGTGCTTACCTCACCTATGCAACCTCCTATGTTACCCAGGAACAGGTCACCCAGACCGGGCAGCTGGTCAGCGGCAGCGGTGTTTCCGCCTGCTATCTGGCCGATGAGGTTAAGAGGTGTGGCACCTGTCTGTGCATCGATGTAAGATGTGGCGAAGCCGGCCGGAACAGGCCATGAGGTCATCTTGGCCGGGAATGATATGAGCAGGAACACACGACCCACCAATGCGGGGTTGAACGGGTTGTTGCCCAGTCCGCCGAATGCCATCTTACCGATACCTATGGCAACCAGCGCACCTATCACAATCATGTAGATAGGAAGGTTGGACGGCAGGTTGAATGCCAGCAGGATACCGGTTATGACAGCCGACAGGTCACCGAGTGTAGATGGTCTCTTAAGTATGAACTTAGTAATGAACCACTCAAAGAAGAGACATGAGAGCACTGATGTTCCGGTTACGATCATCGCACCCAGTCCGAACACATAGAATGATGCAAGGAGTGCAGGCATGAGAGCCCAAATCACCCAGCGCATATTCCTCTCTATGGTGTCACCGCAGTGTACGTGCGGTGATGTTGTAATATACAGTTTCTGAGCCATAATTCCTTATTTCTTAGCGTTACGTGCGCGGATAATTCCACCCACCCTGTTCTTGGCCAGACGTACCCAGTCAAGCAGAGGACGGCGTGAAGGACAGGTGCTCTGACAGCATCCGCACTCAATACAACTCATAATCCAGTTCTCCTCGGCGCACTCCCAGTCCTGTGACTCTGAGGCCGTGGCAAGCAGGTAAGGCTCCAAGCCCATGGGGCAGGCCTGTACGCACTTGGCGCAACGTATGCAGTTACGCTCCTCGCGGCGTGCAGCCTCCTTCTCGGGTATAAGCAGCACACCCGATGTTCCCTTTACCACCGGAGCGGTATCATCCAGCAGCGGACGTCCCATCATAGGACCGCCCGATATCAGTTTGCCGGTATCCTCAGGCATGCCGCCTGCATATTCCAGCAACTGGCTGACCGGAGTACCCATTCTAACCCTGAGGTTGCACGGGTTCTTTACTCTCTTGCCGGTAACGGTAACGATGCGCTCAAACAGAGGCTTGTTCTTCATGACTGCCTCATAGATGGCAAATACCGTACCCACGTTCTGCACTACGCATCCCACGTTGGCGGGCAGTGCGGGCGGAGGCGGAACCTGACGGCCGGTGACAGCCTCGATAAGCTGTTTCTCACCGCCCTGCGGATATTTCATCTGCAGAGGCATCACCTCTATACCGCTTACCATCGATGTCTTGGACTTGAGCAGTTCTATGGCATCGGGCTTATTGGCCTCAACACCTATCACGGCGCGGTCTATTCCAAGCACCTTGAGTATTACCTTTATTCCTATGATTATCTCATCGGGATGCTCCAGCATCAGACGGTGATCGGCCGTAAGATACGGCTCGCACTCAACGGCATTGATTATCAGGGTGTCTATGGTGCACTCCTTGGGAGGACACAGTTTTACGTGTGTGGGGAAACAGGCACCGCCCATTCCTACTATGCCGGCATTCTTGATGCACTCAATTATCTCTTCGCGTGACTTTGTGCTCTGCAGTACCAGTTTTTCGGAGCGGTCAATCGAGGGCTCCCACTCATCACCTTCCACATCGATGAATATGGCGGGCTTACGAAGTCCGCTGGCATCGACTATGGTGTCTATCTTGGCAACCTTGCCCGATACGGATGAATGGATTGAGGCCGACATGAAACCGCCCGGCTCAGCGATTCTGGTTCCCACGCGTACGGTGTCACCTTTCTGTACACAGGGTACGGCCGGGGCACCTATGTGCTGCGACAAGGGAAAGACAGCCTGCTTGGGCAATGCCAGAGTCTCAATCTTCCTGTCGGCCGTAAGCTTGTTTGGTTCGGGGTGTACGCCACCTATCTTGAAAGTATTCATAATACCTTAGTTGTTTTCTGTTGATTCTGTCTCCTGAGTTACGGGAGCGGCCTCGGTTACGGGTGCCTCAACCTGAGGCTGTGCGGCCGGCTCTCTCTTGGGAGGGAAGTTCACTGCCATTATTGAATGCTGCGGGCACTCGTCCACGCACTTGCGGCACAGGCGGCACTTCTCAAAGTCAATGTATGCCAGGTTGTTCTCAAGGGTGATAGCCTCGAACGGGCAGGCCTTGACGCACTTACCGCAACCTATGCAGGCGGCGTCGCAAGCCTTCTTGGCAACGGGACCCTTGTCCTGGTTTACACAACTTACATAGACCCTGCGGTCCAGTTTGTTCTTGTTGCGGAGTTCTATGATGTGGCGCGGGCAGGCCTTGGCGCAGGCGCCGCAGGCTGTGCACTTGTCCTGATCAACCACCGGAAGGCCCGTCTCGGGATCCATCGTGATTGCATCGAACTTACATGCCTTTACGCAGTCACCGCAGCCCAGGCAGCCAAAGAAACAGCCTGTCTCACCACCGTTCATCATGGCGGCTACGGCACAGCTTCTGGCTCCGTCATAGGTACGCGGACGGGGACGGTTCTGACATGAACCGTTACACCTTACAACAGCAATCTTCTCTACTCCAACCTCGACCGTATGACCTGTAATGTCCGCGATCTGTTGCATAACCTCACTCTTGCACACCGTACACTTGAGACCGTCCATGGAATCGGCCTTTACGCACGCGGCGGCAAAGGCGGCACATCCCGGAAATCCGCATCCGCCGCAGTTGGCACCGGGCAGAAGTTCGGTGATCTGACCCACGCGGGGGTCTTCTTCAACCTTGAATTTTCTTGATACGGCGTACAATACCAAACCCAAAACAAGTCCGGTGACACCGAGCACAAGAACAGCAGTCAAAATAAACGTCATATCCTGTTTATTGTATTATCCTAAATTGAAAGTCCTTTTTTATTCTCTTACGCAGCAGCATCAGCACTATATAATAAGGAACAAGAATTCCCAGCGCAACCGCTGCGCCTATCTTCTCGCTTCCCGTAACAGAGATGGCAGTCACAAGTCCTGCAATAAGGAGCAAGAGCGGCAACCCGAAAGCGAGCATTACGGCTGTCATACCCATGCTCTCCTCTCCGGCTATCGTCACGGTCTGCCCCACGGACAGGGTATCGGCACCTTTCATCTCTATCTCCACCAGTTTCTCTTTTGACTCCGCTGCACGGCAAATTCTGCTTGCCTGACAGCCCGAACAGGCCGATGCCTGCAATATGCGCACGGTAACCTTCTGACCGTCAATAGAGTTGACGATACCATCATGCCTTATGTCTGCGCCCATATTGTCCTGCTATCCGTTTAATCTTACAAATGTAAAACATTTTAAGCATTCCCAAATGCATTAATTCCACATTTTTATTTGAAAAAGGACGTCACTTTGCGTTTTCAAAATCAATCCGTATTTTTGGAGTCTCTAAGCTAACCGGAGCATGAACGATTATCAAAACATAACTATCCTTATGAAAAAAACATTTTTGCTTACCTGCCTGGCTGCCGTAGCACTCATTCCGGCCGGCGCCCAGACTTACGAGTATCCGTTCCAGAACCCAAAACTCTCATTTGACGAGAGGACCGACAACCTTCTTTCACTGCTTACTCCCCAGGAAAAGATAGGACTCATGATGAACGGTTCCATATCGGTGGACCGTCTGGACATACCCGCCTACAACTGGTGGAACGAGGCCTGCCACGGAATCTGCTATGACGACGTAACCGTATTCCCGCAGGTGATCGCCCTGGGTGCCACATTCGATGCACCCCAGCAGTATGAGATATACAGTGCCGTGTCCGATGAGGCCCGCGCCGTATGGAACACCACCGATCATCATCAGCTTGGCGTTACACAGCCCAACGGAAGCATCTGGCACAACGGACTCTCATTCTGGTGCCCCAACGTGAACATTTTCCGTGACCCGCGCTGGGGTCGTGGTCAGGAGACTCCGGGTGAGGATCCCTACCTGAACTCCGTAATGGGAACACAGACCGTTCTGGGTATGCAGGGCAATGACTCCAAATACCTGAAACTGCACTCATGCGCAAAGCACTATGCAGTTCACAGCGGTCCCGAGCCCCTTCGTCACCAGTTTGACGTAACCGTATCGGGCCGTGACCTGTGGGAGACCTACCTGCCCGCATTCAAGAGCCTGGTTCAGGACGGAAACGTACAGGAGGTTATGTGCGCATATCACCGTTACGAGGGTGACCCCTGCTGCGCCAGCGACCGTCTGCTGCAGGACATCCTGCGCAACAAGTGGGGCTTCAAGGGTCTGGTGGTAACTGACTGCGGTGCCATCGGCGACTTCTTCAACGCCCGCCAGCACGGCACACACAAGGATGCCGCAAGCGCATCGGCCGATGCCGTTCTCTCAGGTGCCGACATAGAGTGCGGAACAAGTTACCGTTCACTCACCCAGGCCATTGAGCAGGGTCTTATCACCGAGGCCGATATCGACGTGAACGTACGCCGTATCCTCAAGGCCCGCTTTGAACTGGGTATGTTTGATCCCGCCGAGGATCTGCCCTGGGCAAAACTGGGTCTGGACGACCTGAGCAGCCCCGCCCACACCGCTCTTGCAAGCAAGGCAGCCCACGAGGCTATCGTCCTGCTCAAGAACGCAGGCAACATTCTGCCCCTAAAGAAGGATATCACCATTGCAGTGGTTGGCCCCAACGCCGACGACGCACGCGTTATCCTGGGTAACTACAACGGCTATCCCACAGCAGCCAACACCAAGACCATCCTGGACGGTATCCGTGAGGCCGCTCCCGGAGCAAAGATTATCTACGAGAAGGGTTGCGACCTGAACGTTCCCTACATTACAAAGCATTATGTATCAGAGATTAACGGAGGTAAGGGCCTGCATGCCGAGTACTACAACACTCTCGATTGGACCGGTGCCGTTGCAGCCAGGGTTGACTACGACGAGCCTCTGAGCCTGAACACCACATCACCCGCCCTTGCACATGAGGACTGCCCCTGGGCCGACGGCGTTAACATGACCGGATTCTCAGCCAAATATACCGGCACATTTACAGCCGATTACACAGGTGATATGGTATACAACGTACGCGGAAGTTCACGCTATAACTTCATACTGAACGGTGACACCATTGCCAAGAATGCCGGTCAGGGCGGTGGCCGTGGCGGATTCGGCGGTTTCGGCGGCGGATTCGGCGGCCGTGGCGGTGCATCAACCACATTCCATGTAGAGGAGGGCAAGACCTACAACATCTACATCGACCTGGTACAGCCCGAGGCCCGTTCGGCATCATTCTCATTCGATATCTACAGCCGCGGTCCGGTTGATTTCCCCAGTGTGATAAAGAAGATTGCTCCGGCCGATGTAATCATCATGGTCAGCGGTATCTCATCGGACATAGAGGGTGAAGGCCACGACCGTTCAGAGATTGAACTCCCCGAGATCCAGCAGCAGCTCCTTGCCGAGTTGGATGCAACCGGCAAGCCCATCGTTCTGGTTAACGTATCAGGCAGCGCCATGGGATTCGGAAACGTAGAGAGCAAGTATGACGCCCTTATCCAGGCTTGGTACGGAGGTCAGGCTTGCGGTGAGGCAGTTGGTGATGTACTGTTCGGCAACTACAACCCTGCAGGACGTCTGCCGGTTACCTTCTACAAGTCAACTGACCAGCTTCCCGATTTCCAGGACTACTCAATGAACAACCGCACATACCGTTACTTCAAGGGTGAGCCCCTGTATGCTTTCGGTTACGGTCTGAGTTACACCACCTTCAAGTACGGAAAGGCCAAGACATCGGGCAAGTCACAGTCAATGACCCTGACAGTACCCGTTACCAACACCGGTAAGATTGACGGCGATGAGGTTATCCAGGTTTACGTCAAGGCTCTTGACGATGCCGGCGCACCCATCAAGTCTCTGGCCGGATTCGCACGCGTGAACATCGGCGCCGGACAGACCAAGACCGTCAAGATTGAGCTCAACAAGGAGGCATTCAGTTTCTATGATGAGGCTACAGACGGACTCAAGTTCCGCCCCGGACGCTACAGAATCATGTACGGCGGTTCATCACTTGACTCTGACCTTCAGAGCGTTGAGTTAAATGTCAAGAAATAAAAATAGTACGCGGGATGTAGAGTGCATCGGATTTTTTACTACCTTTGCGCCGCCGTTACGGGATAACGGCTATTCAAATCATTTATAAATTCAATAAAAACAACAACTTATGGCAGCAAAAATCAGATTGCAGAGAAGAGGCCACAAAGGTTACGCCTTCTACAGCATCGTAATTGCAGACACCAGAGCTCCACGTGATGGAAAGTTTATTGAGAAGATTGGTACCTACAATCCTAACACCAATCCCGCTACAGTAGATTTGAATTTCGAAAGAGCCCTGTACTGGGTTAACGTAGGCGCACAGCCCACCGATACCGCACGTAACATTCTGTCACGCGAGGGTGTTTATCTTATGAAGCACCTCCAGGGTGGCGTTAAGAAAGGCGCTTTTGATGAGGCAGCAGCTCAGGCTAAGTTCGATGCTTGGAAGCAGGCTAAGGAGAGCTCACTGAAGGCTATTTCAGTTAAGGATGAGCAGGCCAAGAAGGCTGACGCCAAGGCTAAACTGGAAGCAGAGAAGAAGGTTAACGAGGCTATCGCCGAGAAGGTAGCTACCAAGAAGGCTGAGGCTAAGGCCGCAGCTGAGGCAGCAGCCGCAGAGGCAGCAGCTGAGGAGGCAGCAACCGAGGCTACCGAGGCTCCCGCTGAGGAGGCTCCCGCAGCTGAGGAGGCACCCGCTGAGGCATAACCCTCTACCCCATCACAACAAAAACTCCGACCGCATGGCCGGAGTTTTTATTTTACAGGTAATCGGTATTAATTATCAATCCAGTTTAAGGTCGCCCGGCTTGATCCAGCCAATCTTGCGCATCATCATTCCTAGGATGATAGTCAGAACCACGGGCAGAACCACACTGATGGAGATAAGGCCCACCCAATCGGCACCGGCAATCATGGTACGTGTGCCGGACGATATCTCCTGCATCCAGCCTGTGTAAACGCCTATCGGACCCACAAGACCGCAGGTTCCCATACCCGATGCTATGGCAGGACCGTTCATCTCAAGATGATAGAGACATGTGGCCATCGGACCTGTTACGGCCGATACCAGCGTAGGTACAATCCAGATTTTGGGATTCTTTACGATGTTGCCCATCTGGAGCATGCTGGTGCCAAGACCCTGAGATATGATGCCGTTCCAGCCGTTCTCGCGGAAACTCAGCACGGCGAATCCCACCATCTGGGCGCAGCATCCTGCAAGTGCGGCACCGCCTGCCAGTCCGGTCAGACTCAGGGCGGCGCAGATGGCTGCAGAACTTATGGGAAGTGTCAGTGCCATACCTACAATAACCGATACCACAATACCCATCAGGAACGGCTGCTTGGTGGTAGCCCACATTATTACGTGGCCCAGGCTGCTGGCGGCTTGTCCTATTGCCGGTGCCCACCAGTATGAAAGGCCGATACCTACGGCGATAGTAACCAGCGGAGTTACCAGGATGTCTATCTTGGTCTCCTTTGAGACGGCTTTTCCAAATTCAGATGCAAAAATCGTTACAACGTAAACGGCAAGAGGTCCTCCTGCACCGCCCAGTTTATTGGCTGCAGCACCTACTGCCAGCATTGAGAACAGCACCAGATTGGGTGTACCCAAAGCATACGCTATTGATGCGGCCATAGCCGGACCGGCCATGCTCTTGGCAAAACCGCCCACATCAACAAGCCACTGAATTCCGGCCTGCTCGCCTATTGTAGCAATGATTGTACCTATCAGAAGTGACGCAAAAAGACCCTGCGCCATTGCTCCCAGAGCATCAACTCCGTATCTCTTACCGGATATTACGATATCCTTTCTTTCAAGAAATGCCTTAAATTTTCCCATAACAGGTGCAAAGTTACAAAATAGTACCATTGGGGTCAGACCCCAATGGTACTATTTTGTTCTGAGGGCACGCATGGCATTCAGGACGGCCAGGACGGTTACGCCTACATCGGCAAATACAGCCATCCACATGGTAGCCAGACCGGGTATGGCGAGCAGCAGTACCAGGATTTTTATGCCGATGGCAAACCAGATGTTTTCCTTTGCTATTCGGATTGTGCGGCGGGCAATCTTTACGGCCAGCGCAATCTTGGATGGTTTGTCATCCATAAGCACCACATCGGCGGCCTCTATGGCGGCGTCTGATCCCAGTGCGCCCATTGCTATACCTATGTCGGCGCGGGTAAGCACCGGAGCATCGTTTATGCCGTCGCCCACGAATGCAAGCGTTCCGCCTGCCAGAAGTCTTTCAACATTGCTTACCTTATCGGCCGGAAGCAATTGGGCGTGATATTCGTCAACACCAACCTTCCTGGCCACAGTGGCAGCCACATGTTCCTGATCGCCGGTAAGCATCACTGTTTTGTTTACTCCGGCATCCTTAAGGTCGGCCACTGCCTGGGCGGAGTCCTCCTTGATGCGGTCCGATATCACTATGTGGCCGGCATACTGTCCGTCAATAGCCACATGGATTATCGTGCCCTCGTGATGGCAGGGACGCCATCCGGCACCTATCTTATCCATCAGTTTGCTGTTGCCCACGGCCACGCGCTTTCCGTTTACGGTTGCCAGTATTCCGTGACCGGCGGTCTCCTGGACATCGGCTATAACACAGTCATCCTGCTCGTTAGGATATGCGTTACGCAAGGCCATTGCAATGGGATGGGTCGAGTGGCGCTCCACATGGGCGGCCAGATGCAGCAGTTCGTTGTTGTCTATCTCCTGCGGATGAACGGCGGTCACCTCAAACACGCCCTCGGTCAGCGTTCCGGTCTTGTCAAACACTACCGTCTTTACGCCGGCCAGTTTATCCAGGAGGTTAGAGCCCTTTATCAGAATACCCTTGCGGGATGCGCCGCCCAGTCCGCCAAAGAATGTGAGCGGGACCGATATCACCAGCGCGCACGGGCAAGATACCACCAGGAACAGCAGTCCGCGATATATCCATGTAGCCCACTCTCCGGTTATCAAACCTGGAATCACTGCAACCAGCACTGCAAGACCTACTACAATAGGTGTATATATGCGTGCAAACCTTGTAATGAAACTCTCGCTGCGGCTCTTGCTCTCGGCTGCGTTCTCCACAAGTTCCAGAATCTTTGATACCGTTGACTCTGCAAACGCCTTTGTGGTGCGCACCTTGAGCAGACCGTTCAGGTTTACGCAGCCCGAAAGGATTTCATCGCCCTTGTTTACGCTGCGGGGCATGCTCTCACCTGTAAGCGCCACAGTATCAAGGCTTGATGTTCCTTCAATTACCACGCCGTCCATGGGGACTTTTTCACCCGGACGGATTACAATTATCTCACCGGGATTGACGGTATCGGGAGCAACCGTCATCAACTTTCCGTCACGCTCCACATTGGCGGTATCGGGACGTATATCCATAAGGTGCTCAATCGATTTGCGGCTGCGGCCCTCGGCCACCTCCTCAAATGCCTCGCCTATCTGGAAAAACAGCATTACGAATACGGCCTCGGCAAACTGGGTTTCGGCTCCGGGCATAAATCCTATGGCAAGGGCACCGATGGTTGCTATGCTCATAAGGAAATCCTCGCTCATGGGCTCGCCCTCAAACAGGGCTTCGGCTGCCTCCTTCAGGGTCTCCCAACCCACAATCAGGTAAGGCACCAGGAACAGCAGAAGGTACTGCCAATCGGCCCAAGCGGTCTTGTGCTCAATTATAGATGCGGCTATCAGTAATACTGTAGCAGAGATGATTTTGATTATGCGGCCGCGGCCCTCCTCCTCTTCCTCTTCGTGATGATGATGTTCGTGTGACATATAGCGTACTTTTTTTGATTTCCACTGCAAAGGTAGAGAGTCGCTCATGCAACCGGGTTGCATTTTGCGCTCCGCCAAGGTGTCCCACAACGAACCCGCTCACAGCGCTCCTGGGGCCGATAAGCGTGGGACACACCCCCTAAAATGAGGGTATGTCCCACACCAACCCGCGAGAGAACGTATTCTCAACAGGGTGAGTGTGGGACACTTTGGCGAAAAAAAACTAAAGAGTTTTTTTGAGGCTCCAGTTACCCATAGTCAGGCCGTTATGGACAATCTCATACTCATGGAACACCTCGTAGCCGCGTTTTGTGTAAAAACTAAGGTTCTCCTGGTTGTTGGTGAACAGCACCATAGTCTTGCCTCCGCGCTGGCGAACGTAATCCTCCAGATAAGACAGGAACTGAGTGCCTATGCCTTGACCGTGAAACTGCGGATCAACCTCAATCATACTCAGGTACCATACATCGGGATTGTTCTTCTGATAATCATGACACGGGGTACCGGCCTCCTCATCCTTTGCCAGGAAAGCATGCAGGTGCTTCCAATTGGTAAGAAAGTACATCTTCAGGTAACCGCTCAGAATGAACTTGAGTACCGATGGCTGCTTGTAACCTGGCGGCTCAAGTGACGCCTCAGCCACCATCCTACCGTCCAAACGCGCGGTCAGCATATGCCCGCCCTTAAAGTTACCTTTCCTGTTAATGGCCAGGAATCGGGCCAATCCCCTTTGCCGCTCCTTAAGGCCTGGGAAAAAGATGGTTATGTAGATATAATCAAAATAGGCTCTGGCGGCCAGTTCCGATGCCTCCTTAATCTCCTCCTTCTTTAATTTCTCATATTGCAGCATAGCATAATCCTTTTTCTGACACATAGATAGCACTAATTATCCGGATTTGCAAATAAATATGTTGAAAAGGGAACTTATCAGAGATGCTGCGCCAGGACATCGGGGTCCGGAAAGTAGACTGTGAAGGCCGATGAGCTGGGAAAGCGGTTAAAGAATGGGTCGGTGGTCTCAAAGAACTCTATTGAACTGACCTTGCCACTGGCCATCATTCCGCGACGGTAACGGCGGATGTGGCGCTCCATGCAGGGAATCACCTTGATGCCGGTTCGGCCGTCCTTCAATACTACACGGGCTACTACGTGTTTCTTTGGCCGATTATCTACCGCCTGCTCCTGCTGATCGGGGGTGAGACGGTGCGATACGCTGATGTGTCGTCCAAAACGTTCATTGATATCGGCCATCATTTTACGGAACAGCGGGCTGTGGCCGGGCATATCGGTCGGACTGAAAAGACCTATCCAGTAATGGATCATTTCATGGATGATTGTGTCATCAATCTCCTCCTGGGGCAGGTCAAACCGGCGGCTTATACGTATCCTGAAATCAGAATACTCCAGCTTTCCGTTCCATTTGCGGTGCTTGCGGAAGGCGCACACCCCAAAGTATGTTTTGGCATTGGTAATAGCTATAGGAGGTTCAGGGAGCTTACCGTCAAACATCCTGACGTTAAACTCCCTGAATCTTTCCTGAACGTATGCTATATCTGCTTTCAATCTATTGTTTCTCGCTTTAAGCTCTCTATGTAGCGGTCAATGCGGCGCAGTTCATCGGGGATGCGGATGTTCTGCGGACAGTCACGCTCGCAGCGGCGGCAGGCGATGCAATGGTCGGCCTGACGTACTGTGGGGATTGCCTCGTTGTAGGCCAGCAGATACTTGCGGCGGGCACGGGCGTAATGCTCCTGTTCCTTGCTCTTTACATATGTGCCGGCGGTGATGTTGTCGTTGTAGAACTTGAATATGCCGGGAATGTTGATGCCGTAGGGGCAAGGCATGCAGTAGTTGCAGGCGGTGCACTTTACCAGCGGATAATCCTCCATCATAGTGGCAATATCAAGCAGCATCTTTTTCTCCTCATCATCCAGCGGCTGGAAATCAAGATAGGTCTCCAGGTTGTCAACCAGATGCTCCATGTAGGTCATGCCGCTAAGTGCGGTGAGCACACGCGGGAAACTGCC
>JAFXMB010000016.1 GCA_017530735.1 Bacteroidaceae bacterium
GACTTCACCCCACACAAGCATATTCTGCTTATTCTTCTTAGCGTCCACAACCGCGAACGGCAACATGATGGCAAGCATCAGGAACATCAGCTTTTTCATAAGTGTCTTGGTTTATATCCGATGCGAAGATAAAGAGGATAGTTTACCCGTGTAAGGTAATTTCCCTAAAAGATCCGGGGAAAAACCCTATTGTTCACTCTCCAGCCGTAGAGGGTTCCGGAAGTTCAGCCTCATCAGCCTCAATATCAGCATCCTGCAATTGAGGAATAGGATTGCGGGAACTCTGCTTTGCTCCCAGTTTCTGCAGTTTGGCGCAGGTCTGGATTATGCTCTGACCGCTTGGCTCAAGTTTCTTTCCGCCGGCCTCATATGCCTTCTCAGCATTTTCCAACGCCTTGCCTATGGCCTTGTATCGGTCCATAAACTGCCCCACACGGTCCATCATCTCATTGGCCAGTTCATAAACCTTCTCGTGGTTCTGGGCCTGTGCTATCTGAGTCCATGTCATGTTGATGATACGCAGGGCGGCAAACAGGGTCTGCTCGTCGGCTATATAGACGTTCTTCTCCATAGCGTTACGCCACAGATCCGGCTGGGCGCCCACTGCGGCCCACAGGGCACCGGTATTGGGCACGAACATTATCACATAGTCCATCCTTACCTTGGGAGGCTTGACATATGACGAATAGTCCTTGCCCGCCAGTTCCTTGACATGTTTCTGGATACTTTCCACATGAGCCTTCAAATATTTCTGGCGGTCAGCCTCATCCTCTGCATTCACATAATCCATGAATGCGGTCAGCGATACCTTGGAGTCAATGATAACGTCACGTTTCTGATCCAGATGCAGAATCACATCGGGACGCATGCTGCGGTCATCCTCGGTGCGTACCACATCACCTGCGGCATCACGTATGGATGACTGTATCTCATAGTGCACGCCCTTGGTCAGCCCCTGAGACTCAAGCAGTTCATCCAGGATTATCTCACCCCAGTTACCCTGCACGCGGCCGGCATGACGGAACACACGAGTAAGTTCATCGGCACTCTCCTTGGCGGCGGCACTCTGGCGCATCATGTTCTCGGCCTGGGTCTTTATTTCACTGCTTATGGATGTCTGTTTGATGGTGTTCTCCTTCATAGCCTCCTTCATACGGTCAATGGTCTCCTTGAGGGGATTCACTATCTGACCGATGCTGGTATTGCTTGAGGCGGCAAACTCCTCCTGGCGTTTCTTGAGCATATCGGCTGTATCGGCACGCATCTGGGCCGATACCTTGGCGATGGTCTCGTCAAACTTGGCCTGCTGAGCGGCAAAGGCCTCGGCATGGCGCTTGTCCTGAGCGGCGATCATGTCATCACATGCCTTCTGACGGGCGTCAACAAGCTCCCGGGTATGTGTCTGCCACTCTTTTTTGGCCTTACCGGTACCCATCAGAAAACCGGCCAGCAGGCCCACCAGAGCACAAAGGATTCCAATAATTACAACCATCGGTAACAATCTCTTTTATATGGTTACGAAGATAAATATTCTTTTCGGTTTATCGTGCATTTTAATTATCTTTGCAATGCTTAAAAAAACTGACAAATAGTTCATTTCCGTAAATGCTAAAAAGTATAAAGGACGCTTGGATTGTGCCATTACTATGGTTTGCTGTGACAGTAAGCTGCTCTGACAATCCCCAGAAATCAGAACCCGTTTCATCGGATCTCAAATCAATTTACACAGAAGGTGCTGCCATGAGCCGCCACCGCACCGATCCGGAGCGCGCGCTCATAATGATTGATTCAGCCGTAACCGTAGGTAACATAACAGCGGCAAGGGGTGAATATCTCAAAGCCGTAACCTATTACGGCGGATTCAAGGACCTGAGTGAATCAAAACGCATCTGTCTGGATTTCGTGAACGGTCCGGAGGCCGGCTCCGACAGTGTTGCCCTGCAGCGCATGTATGATCTGCTGGCAACAATAGAATACTGCAACGGTAATGAAGTTCAGCTGATTCAGTACGCCACCGAGGCTTCGCGCCTGGCACACACCCTGGATATGCCCGATTAGGTTGGCGATATGGCGGGCATGATAGCCTGTTCCATGGCACGTACCGGTCAGGTCAAGGAGGGAATAGACAAACTGAAGGAGACCATTGACGAACTCATAAAGCTGGATACATATCCCGGAGTCAACGCATTCCATTCGGTAACCAAGCAGCTCCAGCATATCTATGTTGAGAATGACATGTTCCAGGAGATGGTTGACCTGAGTATTCTTGCGCTTAACCGTATTGAGGAGTTTGAAAAGAACACGGAACGTTTCGGCGGAATGGACGACGATTACGATCCGTCCGACTTCATTGATTTCGCAAAAGGACAGACACTGGCATTCCGCACTGTCGCATATGCCCGCATGGGACTGAGAGCGGAGGCTGAACGTTCCGAGGCTCAGATGCGTCTTACCGACTGGAGCAAGACACCCGACTGCGAAAACATGATGAGTACGGCATATCTTCACCTTGGCCAATGGGACAAATTCGAGAAAGCCATGGATATAAGTGGCTCCATGATCAGGGACACTATAAGCACAAACTTTATCACCGCCCTTGAGATACGCGTAGTAGGTGCTCTGGAGCGTCATGACAAAGCCAGAGCATTTGACTATCTGCAGCGTGCCTACATAATCAAGGATTCCATTGCAAACCGCAACACACGCCAGCAGATGGCCGAACTGGCCACCGCATATCATCTGCAGGAGGAGACCCTGGCTCACCAACAGGAGATTCTGGCCCGGGAGAAAGCCGAATCCCGGGCACATCTGTATCTGGTAATCGGATTAAGCGTAGTGATGTTCTGCATATTCTTCAGTTACAAATGGAGAGAGACTCTTATCAAGAACCGCAAACTGTATGAACTCATAAAAAACCGGAATACTCAGACCGGAACTGATTCAGAGTCCGATAAATACGCACCCGAATCCAAGGAGATAGCTCTCTACAACAGGATTTGCAACCTCATGTCAACTGACAGACTCTACTCCAACCCCGACCTGACACGCGCCGGACTGGCTGAGAAACTGGCCACCAACGAGCACTACATAGCAGATGCCATACGCGAAGGCTCCGACGGAAAGACATTCCTTCAGTTCGTTAACATGTACCGTCTCAGCAGCGCTACCGTAATGCTTGCCCAGAACGATGATCCCGTTGAGCAGATAGCCCTGGCTACCGGTTTCAGTAACCGGCGCACATTCAACCGGATTTTCTTTAATGAGTACGGAATGTCACCGACCGATTTCCGAAGGGCCGGCCGAACATCATAATGTAAGCATTTTGCATAATTATCGGCAATCCTGATATTTCTCCGGATTTGACCTATTCTTTTCCAAATCTGTCCTATGCTCAGTTATTAATTTATGTCTATTTGCAGTATTATAAAATAAAGCAAAGCCAACCGATAGTCCACAATAGCGCGGCTCAATAGTATTTATCCGAGAAATCAATTAATAGTTCTTAATAACCTAATCAACAAACAAATGAAAAAAAACAAAGGACATGAACGATGGCGCAGATTATTGCCATTGTTACTCTTGTGTCTGTTCGGAATGACCGGCCAGCTTCAGGCTTCGATCAGATTCGAGCAGCATTGTGAGATTATGGATCAACCCAAACTGGGTCATCCCTACATCACTTTTGACTTGATTTATTATGACTGGACAAATGGAAGCAACAGCTTCTTTCTCCATGATTCAGGTGACGGAGTCCATAAAGGTCCCGCCATATGGGTGGACGGCCATTATATCTGTTCGCCCGACTGGGAGCTTGCATGGCCGGACACCGACGAGACCGGTAACGGAACAGGAGCCAGCAACGAAGCCGCTAAAGTTGACGGATGGTGGGGAACAAGATACACAAATACCTATGACGGAATAACCTATGTTGTGCGATTCTACAATCCCTACGAGCAAGTCAAGACAAGCAAACAACGCAAATTCGCAGTCCGTATGTGCATCTACATGGGCCAGATGGAGGTAGGTGCCACACACACTGTAAGAATCAGAGGTAAATGGAAAATCAACGGTGAAGGTTCATACTGGGTTGACAATACATGGACTACCAATGCATTATCAAGTCCTTGGGGCGCAGGTACACCTACAGCCAGAATGATCAATTACAATACAGTATCTCTGAACGGAACACTCGACAGCAGAATCACCACAAAGGTAGGTTTCTACAAGACATCCGAAGGCTCCGCCCCCAGCGGCTTTGTCCCTCAGAACAGGCTGTCAGGCGTTAAGTCATACACTTCTGATTCATACTCAAATCAGACAAATACTTATACCCGCAGTGACGCCAATCAGGCCAACGGATCAACTGTTGCAGTCCAGTACTTTACGGAATTATCGGCCGACAACGAGTTGATCACCATATATCGCTGGTACAACCTCAACGTACCCGGCTTTGTCAAACCCACCAACGTAGGAGCCGAGCCGGACACCTGGAGCAAGTCTGTACATGTATCCTGGAACAAAGAGACATCAAACAGCCGCAGTACGGAAGGAACCTGGAGCGTATTCAGGGACAACACCGAGATAGCCAGCAAACTGAGTTACGGCACAGACCATTACGACGACAATAATGTTCCTGAATACAACAAACAATATACTTACAAGGTTGCATTCATACCCAAGGATGCGCCCAACGGAACCGTGTACACCAAGTTGACAGGAACCAAGGAGGCTACGGTTGACCGCACATGGAACATTACCGGATTCACCGCCGAAGTTACCAAAGACAACAAGATCCAACTCAACTGGAACCACAACAACATTAAGGATGCCAGTGGCAGCAAGCCTTATCAGCTCAAACTTACGAGATCCGACGATGGCGGTGAGACCTGGACTGATCTGGAGACATTTACAATCAACAGTGACAAGACCACAAGCGGTAAGCACACAGACAACTTTGAACTTGCAGGTAACCATGCTTACACCTACAAGCTGAGTATCAACCTGTTGGAGACCGACTATGCGAAAGAGTCCAACCCGGTAACTCTGAACGGAACATCGCTCACATCATTCACTGCAACCCGCGGAGCTTACAACAACATGGTAAAACTCACCTGGAAAGCCAAGCAGGTAGGTTTCAACGAAACCAGTTACGTAGTTTACCGTCGTCCTCTGGGTTCAACAGATGAAAAGGACTGGGTTCCGGTCTATTCAACATCAGGAACAGGCTCTAATTACAGCTACTATGACAACACTGTCCTTACCGGTACCTATAATGAGTATAAGGTTGCAATCGTAGAGACATTGAATAACGGCAACCAGATGACCTACTCTTCAAAGACAACCGACGGTTTCACCTACTCAACAGGTGTTGTAAGCGGCCGCCTTACATACGGAACCGGCACTGCAGTCGAGGGAGCCAAGGTTACTCTCAAGCCTCAGAACGGAGACGGTGACATCAGTACCACCGGAACACATTCACTTCTGTTCACCGGTACTGACGCAGGTCTTTTCTATAAGAGTGACTCCACCACCATACAGAAGCTGTTCAACAAGGATTTCTCGGTTCAGATGTATATCAACCCGAAATCATCTGAGATGAATGATCCCAACAAGCAGGTCTACAATCTGCTGCACGTTCTCCATGTCTTCTTTATGGGACTTCAATACGATGCAGACACCAAGGCTTACAACCTGCGCACATGGCTGAACGGCAGTTTCGAAACAAGCAAGTTCCAGATTCCCGCCGATGAGTGGAGCCAGATTACATTGGTACACGACCAAACCGCTAAGAACATCACTCTCTACTGTTTCACAAAAGACACAGTGATGACAGATGTTGTCAAGAAGGGTGCTGTAATTGACTGGAGCAAGAAAAACGGCAATGACCCCATGACCACCAACAAGCTGGATATCTTCGGCACTGCCGGATCAGGAGACGGTTCTGACAACAACTTCCGCGGTTATGCCGACGAATTCCGCTTCTTCACAAAGGCTTTGTCTGAAAAGGAGGTTAAGCGTAACTACAACCATCCGCTGGCCGGCAATGAGGACGGACTTGCCATCTATTATCCTTTTGATGAGGGTCTGTCAGTACAAACCCTTGCATATGACTACTCCAAGACCAACGGTATTTCAAACGAGCGTCACGCAAAGACAACTGTTGCCGCATACTCAACCAACATCATTCCTCTTGAGGAGCAGCTGAGTCTGATGACTTACACCGATGTTAACGGAAACTTCACCATCCGTGGCGTGCCTTTCGTTGGCGACGGTACTTCATACAGCGTCATCCCGTCTCTGGGAATTCACCAGTTCTCACCCAGTTCACAAACACGTTTCGTAAGCCAGTCTTCACTCATTCACAGCGGTGTTGACTTTGATGACGTTTCATCATTCCCGGTAAGCGGTACTGTTTACTACGAGAACACCACCTACCCCGTTGACGGCGTCAGCTTCAGGGTTGACGGTGTAACCTGCACAATGGACGGTGATGTCATCACCACCAATGAAAGAGGTGAATACACCATCAGCGTACCTATCGGTGACCACTACATTGTTGCCGAAAAGAACGGTCACACCTTTGCTCTTGACGGACGCTATCCCGCCAAGGCAGGTACAAAGCATACTTTCAATCAGGAGATCAAGAACCTGGAGTTCTATGACAATACTCTGGTTAACTTCACCGGTCGCGTAGTCGGCGGTAGCATCCAGGGTGACAAGTCTGTAGGATTCGGACTCAGCACCAACAACATAGGTGTATCACAGCTCCAGCTTTCACCGCTCAACACCGATTACAGCCTCAACTCTTACAAAAAGTATAACAAAGACAGCACGGCATACTGGTATGAGGTTGATACGGTTACACGTGTTGCCCCATCAGCCACCCAGGTTATAGCCAGCGATTCCTGGTTCGGTGCAACCAAACCGTTCTGCAACACCATCTATATCAACACTGACGCAAAGACAGGTGAGTTCTCTGCAATGCTGCCGCCTCTTGAATATGCCATCAACAGCATCAAGGTGGTTAAGACACAGCAGTCTCTCCTGGACAACAGTGTCACCGTTGACATGACCAATACTACCCGTCAGACCTGTGATACCCTTTATCATGATGACGGTTCATATGAACTGTACACCTATGACAATCTGTACAAGCAGATATATCACAGCGAGCCTCAGTTCACAGTTAAGCAGCAGGATCATGAGGACGGATCGTTCGGTATAGACACCTATTCATTCGTTGCAGGTGAAGAGACTGTTACCCTTAACGACATCTACAGTGTCGAGAACGGCAACGTCACCTATAAATACGGTGCCCCTCTGTTCATCAAGGAGGACAACTATGTATTCAACCTGGAGGGCTATGAGCTCTATACCAATCAGGATGACAAGAACAACATCGTCACCGATAAGGTTCCTCTTATCGGAAACATTGTTACCATCAACAATGCACTGTCTGCAAGCCAGAGCGTATATGTTGAAGACGGCGTAACCAGTCAGGGTAATGCGGTCCAGGCCGGACAGGTTGTTGAGCTCAAGAGCAACCAGCTCACACTTGACAGTCTCGGTACAGCCAGGTATGAGTGGAAGGCCGGACTGCCCAACATATCAGGCGACTTTACACGTACCATCTCCATGAACTACGACATCGAAGGACGTCCATATCAGTGGAGCGGCAACGGTATGAAGGGTATTATCCTTGGAACTCTTGCTACGGGTAACAACTTTATCACTGCAGGTCCTGACAAATTGCTTATGATCCTGCGTGATCCCCCCGGAACAAACTCACATGCAGAGTGGAGCACCGGTAGCATTACCACATCATCTTCTGTTAAGGGTACCACCTTTACAGAGAACGCCTCAGTTTCATTCAAGCACCGTTTCGGACTTCATACAGAGATCATAGCCGGTACTCCCGGTGTAGGTGACATCACTGTACTTGAGGCTAAGGATGACCTGGAAATAGGTGCAAAAATGGAGAGTGAGGGTGAGAGTTCCACAAAGATGGAGACAACCACAACCATCACCCAGGCCTTCTCCACATCAAGCGATCCCGAATATGTAGGTGCTCAGGGTGACGTGTTCATCGGACAGTCAACCAACATCATATTCGGTAAGGCACGTAACCTGGACTTCAAGCGCGAGGCCGACGGTACCATCCATATCGCACTTGAGGACATCATGACTACCGGACTTGAATTCGGTACTCTGTTCAGTTACACCCTGAACTATATCGAGAACGTCCTGTTCCCCAACTATCAGTTAATGCTTGACAGCAAACTGGAGACAGTAAGTGAGCAGGAGTATCTTACAACCGATCAGGTCGCTCCCGGTCGCACCAGACCCAGATATATTACGACCCTTGAACCCGATGACCCGAAATTCGGTAAGACAGGAACCTACAAATTCCTTGTTCCCCAGGATATTGACGAGAACTTTGCCGACAGTGTAATCTGGATCATGCAGCAGTTGGAGAACTGGAAGACCTATCTGGCCAAGAATGAGGAAGAGAAGGTTAAGGCATACGAGAACCGCGCCAAGAATACCCGCAACTACTCATTCGATTCAGGTAGTGATGTATCCTACTCCATCCAGGTGGATTCAACCAAGACAACCAGCTGGGAATGGAAGGTTGCAGCCGGTATTACCATAAACAACTCATTCGGATTTGAAGTAAAGGGATTCGGCGTCGAGACCACCATCCAGGATGAGACCACGGGAGGTACACATCAGGTTGATGAGAACGGAGAAGGTTCAAGCACCACATACTCATTCACACTCTCTGAGGAGGGCGATGATGACGCTATCTCAGTTGACGTATTCGATTACGGTTCATACGGACCTATCTTCCGCACCCGCGGCGGTCAGACCTGCAACCCGTATGAGGGTAAGGTAGTTACCAAGTACTATCAGCCGGGAACCGTTATCATGGATGCCACCATGCAGATTGAGGTGCCCAAGATTGCAGTTGACATAAACGAACTTACCGATATTCCTTCGGGTGGTACAGCCAACTACACCCTGCGTCTGTCAAACGAGTCTGAGATTGATGAGGACGTTTACTACCGTCTGTTGGTAAATGATGAGACCAATGAGAACGGCGCCAACCTGATGATTGACGGAAAGCCTGTAACTGACAGCCGCGTAATCAAGGTTCCTGCCGGTCAGGTTGTCACCAAGGCACTCCAGCTCAAACAGACCAACCTGAGTATACTTGACTATAACGACATTGAGATTGTACTGGCATCACAGAGTCAGTTTGATCCTACCAGCACTTGGGATGTGATTGCTGACACCGTTAAGGTATCGGCCCACTTCGTTCCGTCATCATCGGACGTAACCATGCAGTTGGACAACACTCTGATCAACTCTACCACCGGTACGGACCTGAATGTCTCATTCAAGGACTTTGATCCCAACTATCTTGGCCTGAAGGCATTCCGCCTGCAGTACAAGAAGCAGGGCAGCGCTAACTGGACACAGTTCAAGGAGTATGTGCTGGGTAATCCTACCGGCAATCAGGAGAAACTGCCCAGCGGCGGTGTCGTTACCTATAAGCTCCCCATGGCTTCATTCTCGGACGGTGATTACACATTCCGCGTAGTATCCGTAAGCACATTCGGTATGGATGAGGTTTACAAGTACAGCCAGGAGATAGCACTCACCAAGGATATGCAGCGTCCGCGTCCACTCGGTCAGCCTGAGCCCGCCGACGGTATACTGAGCATAGGCGACGATCTGAGCATCACATTCAATGAGCCCTTCATGAACGGTGAACTCACCAAGACAGGCAACTTTATCCTGACCGGTGTACTGAACGGCGCAACCATTGACCACGAGACCGCACTGCGTATGTCGGGCAGCGACCTGACTGCAGCCACAGAGGCAGACATCAATCTGGCCGGTAAGGAGTTCTCATTTGACATGTGGGTTAAGATTGACGGTGCAGGTACCATCCTGAGCCATGGTAACGGTAACACCAAGTTCTCTGTTGGAGTAACATCGGACAACAAACTGGTCGTTGACATTGCCGGAACTCCATACAAGTCAAACGTAGCACTGCCCACCGGCAAGTGGATATTCCTGACACTCTCATTCGCCAAGGACGGAAACAGCTACAAGCTGATCGCAGCCAAGGCCGATGAAAGCGGAACTGAAAACATTATCACCGCTTATGACATCAAGGAGTATTCCGGTAACGGACAGCTTGCTGTAGGTAAGGGAATGAACGGCGCCATCCACGAACTTCTGCTCTGGGATACTGCCCGTGACATCACCACTGCTCTTGTTGACCGTAGCAAGACCAAGAATCCTTCAACACGTCATCTGGCAGGTTACTGGAAGATGAATGAGGGCGAAGGCACAGAGATCACCGACTTCTCAAGGGCACGCCACATGGTTATGGCCGATGAGTCATGGTATCTCAACAACGAGAACCTGTCAGTTCAGCTGAACGGAAACTCCGCACTGCTACTCAACCTCTCAGAGTCACCCCACACTCCCGGTGATGACTACTTGGTTGAATTCTGGATGCGTACATCACAGAGCACAGGCACAGCTCAGCTCATTCAGGCTGCAGGCGTAGGCCTCTCTCTTGAGAACGGATTGCTTAAACTTACATCCGATGAGAATAAATTTGATGCAAGTTCAGCATCACTGGCAGACAACACATGGCATCATATTGCACTTAACGTGCTCCGCATAGGTTCAGCTGCTGTCTATGTTGATGGCGAGCGTACCATAAGCACCAGCGCACAGAACCTTGGAAGCATTGCCACTGACAATATGGTTGTCGGTGCAAAACGCACAAGGGCAAACGTCGGTTACACATACAGCAACTACTTTATCGGTAATATCGATGAGGTACGTGTATGGAACGCCACACTTGACGCCACTCAGATAAGCACCAAGCGCAAGATTCGTCTCACCGGCAGCGAGGAGGGTCTTTAGCCTACTATCCGTTCGAGACCAAGGGTCTGGACAGCGGCAATCAGATCATAACCAAGGGCTATGCAAAAGATCTTGCAGGAGGCAAGTTCCAGGCTCAGCTCACAACCGACGGTCAGATCAGTTATGCGACCGAGGCTCCCGCTCTGCGCAACAAGCAGATTGAGACCAATGTAAGTTATGACTACACCGCATCCGACACCAAGATAGTTCTCTCCATCGATGAGGATCCCGCCATCATTGAGGGCTGCTACCTGAACCTGACGGTACGTGACCTGCGTGATGCCAACGGCAACTACTCGGAGCCTGTCAACTGGACGGTATTCGTAAACCGCAATGAGTTGGAGTGGAAGGAGGATGACCTTAATATGACAACTCATGTCAAGGATCAGACATCGGCCACTGCCACAATCGTCAACAAGGGCGGTGTACAGCAGTTGTGGTCAATCTCCGGAATGCCTTCATGGCTTGAGGCAAGTGCCGACTACGGTGTAACCAACCCGACAGCCGAGACACGCATCACCTTCACCGTAAGCGAGTCAACGCCTATCGGCCACTATGAGGAGACTGTCTACCTGAAGGGTAACAACGGTATTGAGACACCTCTCACCGTCAGTGTAACCGTAACAGGCGATGTTCCCTCTTGGAACGTAAGGGCTAATGACTACGAGATGCCAATGAGCCTGATCAGCGTACTCAAGATGCCGGGATCTACAGCCGATGATGCAAACGACCTCGTAGCCGCCTTCATTGACGGAGTATGCCGCGGTGTGGCACATCCCGAGTACAAGAAGCGCTATGACACATATTATGTAACAATGGATATC
>JAFXMB010000122.1 GCA_017530735.1 Bacteroidaceae bacterium
ATTATTGACCTGAAGGACTATGAGCTATCCGGAGGCGGAAAGCTCGGTGAGAGTTATATTAAAAAGGACGACCCCGATATCCTGCTAAAGCTCTACTCCACTGATTTGGAGAAGATGGGGCTCGATGAGTATGAAAAGGCTTGTAAAGTGTACAATCTGGGACTGCCCTGCCCCGAACCCGGCCAGTTGGTACGCACGGCCGATAACCGCGTAGCCATCCAGTTCAAGCGCATTCACGGCAAGCTGTCGTACGCACGCGCGCTGAGCATCCACCCGGAAAATATTGAACAGTATGCCGCCGAATTTGCCGACATCTGCAAGAAACTCCACTCCACCACACCCCCGCCCGGACTATTCCCCACATTCAAGGACCAGAGCAGGCAATACATCATGGAGAATCCGTTCCTTACCGATGAAGAGAGGAATGGTATTTTAAGTTTCATAGACTCCCAACCCGATGCCGACACCGCCCTGCACGGTGACCTGCACATAGGTAATGTGATTTTTGATGAGCAAGGCCGGAAGTACCTTATTGACCTGAGTGAATTCAGCACCGGAAGCCCCATGTTTGACCTGGGTATAATCTATCTGCAATGCTGTTTCATCCCCAATGAAGTTGAGATGGAGCTCTACCATATCACAAAGGATATATCGGTCCCGTTCTGGAACCTGTTCATTAAAAACTATATGGGACCCGATACAGATGTTGAAGAGTTCAACAAGCAGATTCTCCCCTACGCCCTGCTACGCATACTTTGCGTAGAGAAGATGATGGGTTATCCCGTTCCCCCAATCCGTCCCGCCGTCCATAAATTGTTAGGTATTAAATAAAAACATATCCGCTTATGACTTTTGTTATGATCTTGCAGCTGCTCATAGTCCTGGCAGCACTTTATGTAGGTTCACGCTATGGCAGCCTTGCACTGGGTGCCATATCGGGAATAGGTCTGGCCATTCTGGTTCTGGGTTTCGGCATGAAACCGGGCAACCCGCCTACCGATGTCATTTACATAATAATAGCAGCCGTCACCTGCGCCGGAATCATGCAGGCCGCCGGCGGTATGGACTGGCTCATACAGATTGCCGAGAAGCTGCTTAGAAAGCATCCCGAGCACATCACCTTCCTGGCACCGCTGTGCACATTCTTCCTCACGGTTCTAGTAGGAACCGGACATGTGGTCTATACACTGATGCCTATCATCTGCGATATTTCCCTGAAAAAAGGCATACGTCCGGAGCGTCCCTGCGGTGTGGCATCGGTCGCATCACAGGTAGGTATAACATGCTCGCCGATTGCCGCAGCGGTGGCATCGTTCGTAATCATCAGTAATGACAACGGATTTGACATAAACAACCTTCAGGTAATAGCCGTCACTATTCCCGCATGTCTGTGCGGACTGATGGCAGCCGCTCTCTGCTCATACAAACGCGGCAAGGACCTGGACAAGGATCCCGTATTCCAGGAGCGCAAGGCCAACCCCAAAATGTACAAGTACATGTACGGCGAGACCGCATCCGTGCTCGACAAGGAGGTCACCAAGAGCGCCAAGATATCGGTTTACATCTTTCTGGGCGCACTTCTGGTCATCACGCTTTACTCATTCTTCCAGATAATAGGCCACGATATCCGTCCCACGGTAAACGGCAAGCCCATAGGCATGAACATCATCATCCAGATTGTGATGATATCGGCCGCCGCATTTATGATCATAATAGCCAAGGCCAATCCGCGCCAGGCAGTCGTAGGCAACGTATGGCAGTCTGGCATGGTTGCCGTAATAGCCATTTACGGAATTGCATGGCTGGCCGATACATACTTCGGCAACTACCTGCCTCAGATGCAGGACGGTCTGCAGGGAATTGTGAGCAAATATCCATGGGCAATGGCGCTGGCATTCTTCACGGTATCGGTACTGGTCAACAGCCAGGGTGCCGTTGTGGTAGCCATGCTGCCTCTGGCCTACTCGCTGGGCATTCCCGGCCCGGTACTTCTGGGCGTGTTGCCATCGGTTTACGGATACTTCTTTATACCCAACTATCCGTCCGATATCGCAACGGTAACCTTTGACCGCTCCGGCACCACCCGCATCGGCAAATACCTGCTCAACCACTCGTTCATGATGCCCGGACTGGTGAGCGTGATTACCAGCACCATTGTAGCCACACTCATCACCAAACTCATCTACTGATGACACAAAAGGATCAGTTCCCTGTGTCATGAAATCGCAATATATTGGGATTTTGTTTGTTTTTATAAAAACATGCTATTATCTTTGCATCAAAATCGCAATATATTGGGATTATGGATTTGAAACAAGTTGGCAGCACTATCAAAATCAGGCGCAAGAAACTGGGAATTAACCAGCAAACGCTGGCTGATCTGGCTGGTGTGGCCGTGAACACCATAGTTGCAATAGAGCGCGGCGAGGGCAACCCTCAATTATCGACCCTGCTAACCATTCTTGACACATTGGGTCTGCAGATGGACATCAACTTGAAGCAGTTGGATTATGAGACAGTGTAAGGTATTGGTTCACAACATAGAAGCAGGCATATTGCAGGAAACTGATGACCGCAGATATGTCTTCAATTATAATGAAGACTATAAAGGTGATCCGGTATGTATATCTATGCCCGTACGCAAGGATCCGTACGTATCGGACTCACTTTTCCCCTACTTCTTCAATATGCTTTCCGAAGGTGCCAACCGGAAGCTACAGTCCCAACTTCTCCATATTGACGAGCACGATGATTTTGGAATCATGCTTGCGACAGCTCAATTTGATACCATAGGAGCAGTAACCATAAAACCATTATAACCATGACAGAAATTAATGTTTGCCCTTCCACTCTGCAGGAAGGTTTTTCCACCTACTCTCCCGATGCACTGAAAACATTGTTTGACGGAAAGAAGGTGTCTCACATCCTTGATTTTGACAGTCCCAACAACGAAAGTGCCGATAACATGGAATATGCCCGGAACGTGGGGCGTATCTCACTTTCCGGTGTACAACCCAAAGCAAGCCTGATATTGAACGCAGACGATCAACTGACAAGACCGTCAGAGAATGAGCACGGAACATATATCCTGAAACCTGCTCCATCATCATACGCACTTATTGACCGCAAATACTGTCCTGCCAATGAGAATCTTACCATGCAACTGGCCAGACAGGTATATCACATTGAGACCGCCGCAAATGCTCTCTGTTTTTTCCGTGACGGCGAGGCCGCTTATATTTGTCGCAGGTTTGATGTCGGCCCTGACGGGAGTAAATTCCAACGGGAAGATTTTGCATCCCTGGCCGGTCTGACCAGTGCCAACGGAGGCAGCGATTACAAATACAGTAACCTTAGTTATGAGGAGTGCGCCGACATTATCCGCCGATATGTCAAGGCATCTCCTGTAGAAATTCTCAAGTTCTTCAGGATAGTGGTTTTCAACTACCTGACTCTTAATGACGATGCACATTTAAAGAACTTCTCACTGATAAACCGCGGTGACGGAGAGTATCATCTGGCTCCGGCATATGACCTGATAAGCACCAGCCTTCACCTTAGAATGCCACGCATATTTGCACTGGACAAAGGTTTGTTTAAAGAAGGTATGCATCTGTCCGATACCCGCACCATAGAACGTCATGACTTTGAGGAGTTTGGCCGCCGCATCGGACTGTCCGAGCGACTGGTTAATCGTGAACTTGATATATTTGCCTCCTGTCAACCGTTGGCAGAGCAACTGATTTCACGGTCTTTCCTGTCAGAAGACCTGAAGCATCATTACCTGCAATCATATAACTACCGTCGTATTACCCTTAATTCAAAATAAGATATGGAAGATCAGCTTTACTATACAATGTTTGAGGACAGGCTTTGCAAGGAGATGCTCAAGATTTGCACTGATGCCGGTATGCTGGAGGGCATATTGCTCCGGTCCGATGACATCGACCTAAAATGGAAGGAACTAGCGCCGGAGTATATGGCCGATGGCGTTAAAGAGATTGCAGCGTACCCCACAGTATCTGTTGCCTGGGCAGGATATATCGGCCTGGCTGTGGCCTGCTGGTGGAACCGTGACTGGAACAAGCTTAAAAGCCAGCCCTACAGCGTACTGCTTGGCCCCAACGGATTTGATGATATGGATGATCACATCATGAAAGACATTCTGGGACTACTGCCGGGTGGCAAGCAGGCGCAGCAGATAACCGCTGTGATGCAGAGTTGCGCACAGACTGCAGTGACGTTCATCCGCCAGGAGCGTATTGAGCCTCAGAGCAAGCGTGCTTTCTATGTGTATGCCCGCGCCGTCCAGGTTATGTTCTCCATCGGCGCCGCAATTGAACTGCACCGCCTGGGCTACGAGATGAAGAAACTCTCTAACTGATGGAATACAGGACCATGAATGATTACCTGAGCGGGGTGTTTCCCGGGAGGGTAATCAAGATTGCGGTAAATGCGGGGCTTGGTTGCCCTAACCGTGACGGTAATTTAGGCCGTGACGGATGCATCTACTGCAACAACCTGTCATTCAATCCGTCATACGCTGCAAATGATTTGTCCGGAAGTATTACCGCACAGTTGGAAAGAGGTGTAAAGTTCAACAGCCGCAAGGGTGAATGCTACGGGTATCTGGCATATTTTCAGTCATATACAAACACTTACGGACCCACCGAACGGTTGATTGAGCTCTATGAGGAGGCTTTACGTTTTCCCAGAGTAATGGGGTTGGTAATAGCCACACGTCCCGACTGCATCAAACCGGACCTGGCCGATTGGTTTGAGCAGAGGTTTGGACGCAAGGCGCCATCAGGTCATCCGCATCTGCTGGTTGAAATAGGCATAGAGTCTACGC
>JAFXMB010000123.1 GCA_017530735.1 Bacteroidaceae bacterium
CGCGACAAGCGTATAGACTTTGTAGGCGGTATACGCGGTCTGGGTGAACTCAAGCGCCGCGTTGACAGCGGTGAGATGAAGATGGCTCTTGCGCTCTATCCTGTTTCAATGAAACAGCTTATGGATATAGCCGATACGGGCAACATCATGCCTCCCAAGACCACTTGGTTTGAGCCTAAACTCCGCTCAGGATTGGTTATCCATTCAATTGACTGATAAAAAAGCTTGCGATTCAATCGCAAGCTTTTTTGTTTATACGGGACTAACCCGGTCTTTCTTGGGGAGTTTGGCGTTGACCTCGTTGTAGGCGTGGTGGGTGAGTTCCTCTATGAGCGGACGATCCACATCGGCGTCCAGACGTATCTGGTTCCAGTATTTCTTGTTCCAGTGGAACGCGCCTTCTATTGCGGCGTAATGGTCACGCAGATCCAATGCGCGGTCGGGGTCACACTTGAGCACAACAATATCGGGCTTATCGAGCGTAATGCAGGCAAAAATCTTGCCTTTGAGCCTGAAAACCACAACCGTATCGTCAAACGGCATATCCTCGGTAACCAGCGGCAGACTCAGGCAGTATTCGCGGAACAGTTCTATATCCATAACGCGTTTCAGTTCAACAGTTTGACGATCTGCTCCAGATAGCGGGCATCGGTCTCATCAAAGGTGTTCAGATACCTGCTGTCAATGTCAAGTACGGCCGATACTTTATCGGCTTTGAAGACGGGTACAACTATTTCGCTGCGGGACTCGCTGCTGCAGGCTATGTGTCCCGGGAACTTCTCAACATCGGGCACTACTATGGTCTCGCGGCGCTGCCAGGAGGTTCCGCACACTCCGCGTCCCAGCGCTATCCTTGTGCAGGCTATCGGACCTTGGAACGGCCCCAGTACCAGTTGCTCCTTGCCGTCCTTATCGGCACGTACAATATAGAATCCTGTCCACCAGAATCCCATAGTCTCATGGATCAGGGCTGCCAGATTAGCCATATTGGCAATCAGGTCAGTCTCTCCGTCCAACAGTGCAGCTGCCTCTTTGAGCAACTGTGCGTATTTATGTTCTTTCTCTAAGTCTGTCATATGCCACAAAATTACTATTTTTATGACAATTTTTGCGGATATGGCGGAGCATTGGAGCATATATGCGGATTGGAACCCTTGGCATGGATGTACCAAGATAAGCCCGGGTTGCAAGTACTGCTATGTGTACAGGCAGGATGAGATGTATGGAAGCGAGATAGGGAGCAATCTGGCCCGCAAGACCGCCGCATTCAACCTGCCCGTCAAGCGTAAGCGTGACCGCAGTTGGAAAATTGAGCCGGGCAAGATGGTATTTACCTGCTTTACATCGGATTTCCTTCTAAAGGATGCCGATGAGTGGCGCCGTGAGTGCTGGCAGATGATGCGTGTTCGCAGTGACCTGTGGTTCTATTTCTTTACCAAGCGGATAGACCGTTTCATGGAGTGCATCCCTGATGACTGGGCCGATGGCTATGACAACGTGCTGGTGGGCTGTACGGTAGAGAACCAGCAGATGGCCGATTACCGTCTGCCGATATTCAAGGCGCTGCCTATCAAGCACAAATCAATCATTGTGTCGCCGTTGATTTCGGCAGTGAATATCTCTGAGTATCTGGACAGTAGTATTGAAGAGGTGTCGGTAGGAGGGGAGTCGGGGGTTGATGCAAGGCCGTGTGATTATGAGTGGGTGCTGGATCTGCGACGCCAGTGTGTTGAGAAGGATGTGCCGTTCAGGTTCCATCAAACCGGCGCAAAGTTCATAAAGAACGGAAAGCAGTATTATGTGCGCCGTCCGTTCCAGCTCAGTCAGGCCCACAAAGCTAACATAGACTATAAGATAGACCAATTCTTTGTGCCGGAGAAAGTCAAATTTGAGTGGAAGGAATCAGACTATCGGCAGGAAGAGTTGTTTGATGGATTATTAACCAATAAGCTTTATTAGCCTGGGTTACCGTGCATCGGACCCCAACCGTCCGGACCGCAAGCCGGTTAATGAGGTGGCAAAGTTCTTCTAAGAATATTTATATCTTTGCAGAAATAATAAAACTATGAGAAAGACAATAGCAACAGCAAAGGCTCCGGCTGCAATAGGGCCTTACTCACAAGCCGTTAACCTGAACGGAACGGTGTTTGTATCGGGCCAACTTCCCGTAAATCCTGCCGACGGAACGATTCCCGCCGGTATTGAACTCCAGACCCGCCAGGCTATGGATAACATAGGTGCTATCCTTAAAGAAGCCGGACTGACATTCAATGACATAGTCAAGACTACTGTGCTGATGGCCGACCTTAAGGATTTTGCTGCTATGAACGCAGTGTATGCAGAGTATTTTCCACAGGATAAGCCTGCACGTGCCTGCTTTCAGGTGGCAGCTGTGCCCAAAGGCGCACTATTGGAGATTGAAGCGATAGCCGGAAGGTAAGGCTCATATATGAGAATTGCGCATGGTTTCCTGTTTTGTTTGGTCATGGCGTTTGCCACGGCTTCAGTCTGTTATGCTCAGAATAATCCTTATCAGATTGATGATGAGTGTTATAAGTATATGACCGAGGCCGACAGGCTGATAGGAAAACCGGGATTTGACGAGCAGAATGAGGCTCTGCTCAGAACGGCTCTGCTTAAGGAAGACAAGAAAGCTGAGGTTCTGTACTACGTTGAAAAACTGCGTGATAATACACGCAGGCCGGAAGCGGACGAGCAACAGGTTCTGGAATCACAGGCCAGACTCAAGGAGATAGCGGAGCGGTATGATTACATGCAGTATTATTTCCAGTCTTATCAGTTTGTAAAGAACTATTACTACAATAATGGTAAACGCCTCAGAGCACTTGATGTGTTGCTCGAGATGCAGCAACTGGCAATTGCCAAGGATAATGAGTACGGTAAGTGGCTGTCGGATGGGGAATTGGCGTCAATCTATTTAAATTTCGGTGCGGGAAAGGCGGCAAGAAGTAATTTGGCCAGACTGATTGACATTTACAAAAACACTGATAATCCTACTATCCGAAGGCAGAGCCTGTGTAACTATTATCTCAACTATGCCGAGGCCTTTGCGGTCGATGTGGACTCTGTGGAGTTTTATGTCAATATGGCCTGGAAAGCGGCCAAGATTGAAACAGACTCTGTAAGGTGCGCCAGGGAGACAGCCAAGATAGAGGCTATGAAGGGTAACCGCAGTGAGTATACCAAATACAGGGATATCTGTCTGAGTTCGGACAACATCAATGCGATAGGGCGCTATACCGGGTTCCTGTTCAGTTGCATAGATGAGATTTTTGACGGTACCTTTAATCACGATCAAAAAGAGATTTATACTGGCATTTCAATAAATAACATAAGGGTACTTTCTTGTGTGGCCGAGGCTACCGGTCAGTACAGGCTGGCAGGTTTCCTTAAGAATATCTGTTTGGACGGAAAGGAGAAAGAACTCAATGACCTGTTGGATATGAACCTGAGTGAGATGGAGGCCAAGTACAAGAACAATGAGTTATCGGCCACCATTGAGGAGCAGACGTCAGAGCTGAAGGTGGTAAATGTCATAGTAGCGGTCTTGCTGTCAGTCATTCTGTTGGGCGGTATCCTGGGCCTTTATATATATGTTAGTAATTTAAGGAAAAGCCAGCGTAAGGACCGCATTATGATAGCCGAACTCACAGAGGCCAATGAACGGGCCCGTGCAGCAGACGTGGCCAAGACACAGTTCATGCGGAATATGACTCATGAGTTGCGTACACCTCTTAATGCCATATCCGGTTTCTCGCAGGTGCTGAGTATGACTGATGACATGTCGGTTCAGGACAAGAAAGAAATGGCCGGTTATATTATTGAGAATACCAATATTATGACCATGCTGATAGATGACATCATCAATTCATCGGCCATGGACAGGAATGAGTATGAGGTTGTTATGGGCGATGCTGAGTGCGGGCAGATATGCCGTGACTCAATGGCTACGGTCGAGTATCGTCTGCAACGTGGCGTCAGGATGCGTTTTAAACCTTCCATGCCAATCCCATACAAATTAAAGACTGATGCCAGACGGGTACAGCAGGTGTTGATAAACCTTCTGACCAATGCATGCAAGCATACTTCAAAAGGTGAGATATGCCTGGGCTGCTCTTTATCCGAGGTACCGGGTATGCTCTCTTTCAGCGTTGAGGATACAGGCCCGGGTATACCGGCATCCGAGGCAGAACATATATTTGAGCGTTTTGTCAAGCTGGACTCTTTCGTACAGGGTACAGGATTGGGATTGAGTATATGCCGACAGATAGCGCAGGCATTGGGCGGCAGCGTGTATCTTGACACTGAATATACCGGTGGGGCGCGATTTGTTTTCAATGTTCCGGTATCAAGGCAGGCTGAAAAGTAGGATATGGAGAATAGTACAGACACATACCTTACCGTTAAGGATAGCGCCCAGACTCAGTTTGTGGAGCAGCGCAGCCGCTTTATCTCCTTTATCTGGCATGTGACTCAGGCCGATGAGGTCAAGGAGCGTATAGCAGCCCTGCAGAAAGAGTATTATGATGCACGTCATATTTGTTATGCCTATATGTTGGGTGCAGAGCGTACTGACTGGCGCGCCAATGACAATGGCGAGCCGTCCGGAACAGCCGGCAAACCAATTCTGGGTCAGATAAACAGTGCGTCTCTGAGCGACGTCCTGATAGCTGTAGTCCGATACTTTGGCGGCGTTAAACTGGGTACATCGGGCCTTACCGAGGCATATCGTCTGGCCGCTGCCCAGGTAATCGAGAAAGCCACTGTGGTAACTGCATATGTGGAGCGTGATGTGACTGTGCTGTTCACATACAACATGACCAATGTAGTGATGAAAGCAGTCAAGGATCTGGACGTACGGATAATCCAACAGGATTACGGCGTTTTCAGTGCTGATGGAACTGACCGTGAGTTTGAATGTAAACTGGTAGCCCGTGCACGTCTGCGTGTGGCCGATGAGTTTGAATCTCAGATAAATGCAATATCCTGTACACAAGCGATTAAAGAACTGATAACTATATGAAAATGAAGAGAATTATTCTGGCATTTGCTGTAGCAACAATGGCTATGGGAATGCAGTCCTGCGGTCAGACAAGACCGGAGAACAACAATGGCCATAATCTCTGGCTGGGCGATATTACCGCTCCTGTAAATGCACCTTTGAAAGAAAAGTTGAGCAAGTACGACAGCCAGTTGGGCGATGAGGGATTCCGCATCAGAAAGAATGACAAGGGTGAGGCAGTGATATATGCCAATACCGATGCCGGACTTATGTACGGTACATATCACTTGAAACGTCTGGGCGATTGCGGTGATCTGTCAAAACTTGACAAGGAGATAGTTGAGGTTCCTGCATTCAAGTACAGGATTCTGAATCACTGGGATAATCCCAACCTTACGGTGGAGCGCGGATATGCAGGCAAGTCACTGTGGAAGTGGGAGGAACTGCCCGGCAAGATACGCCCCGAGTATGAGGAGTATGCACGCGCCAACGCATCCATCGGCATAAACGGCACGGTGCTCAATAACGTGAATGCCGATGCCCGTATGCTCAGCCGCGAGTATCTGGAGAAAGTAAAAGTCCTGGCTGATATTTTCCGTCCTTATAATCTCAAGGTATATCTGTCACTCAACTTTGCCGCTCCCAAGCATCTGGCCGGTCTCAAGACCAGCGATCCCCTGGATAAGGATGTAATCAAGTGGTGGAACGATAAGGTTGCCGAGATTTACAGCATAATTCCCGACTTTGGAGGATTCCTGGTAAAGGCAAACTCCGAGGGCCAGTCAGGTCCGCAGGACTACGGACGTACCCATGCCGACGGTGCCAATATGATTGCCGATGCCTTGAAACCCTACGGTGGAA
>JAFXMB010000124.1 GCA_017530735.1 Bacteroidaceae bacterium
ATCCGTCATCGGTCTTCTTGGCAATGAGATTCTGGACATCGTGTTCATCCTCAATCTCACCCAGTATCTCCTCGATTATATCCTCAAGCGAAACTATTCCCGATGTGCCTCCGAACTCATCGACCACAACGGCAAGACTCTTCTTGCGGGCCATAAGCTGTTTCATGAGTTTCTGCGCGGCAAGCGTCTCGGGTACGAATGGCACCATCTGAATGTGCTCGTGCCAATCATTCTTATGTCTGAAAAGCTCAGACGAGTGTATGTAGCCTATGATATGGTCCATATCCTCGTCATAGACCAGTATCTTGGAATAGCCGGTCTCTATGAACCTCTCGCGCAGGGCATTCCAGGACTCCCCCTTCTCGACTGCGCATATCTCGTTGCGGGGAACCATGCAGTCACGCGTCTTGACATTTGAGAAATCAAGCACGTTCTGGAAAATGCGCACCTCCTGGTCAGGCTGGCTGTCCTCCTCCTTACCCGTCAGGGCCGACTGGACAAAATAGTCCAGGTCTACCTTTGAGAACGCCTTTGCCGTGTTTTCCTTGTCAATGCGTACGCCCAGCAGCCTGAGCAGCATTCTTGAAAGCCAGGTGGTAAAGAGCGATATGGGATAGAGGATTATGTAAATCAGATAGATGGGGAATGCCAGGAAATTGAGTTTGCCGTTGGGATTGAAACGGAATATGGTCTTGGGAACGAATTCACCCACCACAATGACTATGGCGGTCGATATCAGAGTCTCAATCACAATCAGCAGGAACTCATTGGCAATGATTCCGTCGGGGATTATCAGTTCAATGAGATGAGCCATCATCGTACTGTAGAGTACCAGTGCGATGTTGTTGCCCACCAGCATGGTGGAGATATAGATGTTGGGGTTGCGGAAGAACCTTTCAAGCAGACGTGAACTGAAGGTATGACGCTCCACATCCATCTCGAACCTGAGTCTGTCGGCCGATACAAAGGCAATCTCAAGACCTGAGAACAGCGCCGAAAAGAACAGCGCCACAAGCATTATGATGAGAGTATGGGTCATTTGGTCTCAGTAATCGGGAATATTCCTTCAGTCTTGCGTATGGTATATTCAGTCAGGTTCTGGTTTGAATCAAAACCGTGACCTACGATTATCTGCTTTTCCTGCTTGATATGTATCACGCTGTCGGAGTACATCCTGTTGGTCTGGTTGTTCACGAACAGTTCAGGGGTATCGAACTCCTCATTCCTGATATTCTCGGCATGTACGTTTTTGATAAGATGCCATATCTCATCGTCCATCATGTAGTAGGCGGTATCGGCCACGAGTTTGGACTCCACCTGCATCAGAGTATCCAGGATCTCAAGCATGACACCCTGCTCCATGCTGTAGAACGGGGGCTTCATCTTATCGAATATCTTCCACTCCTCGGCAACTACATGATAACGTATAACACCGTTCTCGGAGATCAGCATATCCACTCCACGTGTGGTTATGACCGATGTAGAGTCACGGCTTGTCACCGCCGGTCCCAACTGCTTGTCCTTGTTTGAGCAGGAGAGGCAGAAAAACGACGAGACAACCGCCAGTATGACGGTTGCCAGGTACGTTCTCTTTATCATCGGTTCAAGACCGGTGGTTTGTATCATTTATCTGATAGTGGTAGTCTCGTTGATCCAGCCCTTGATTTCAACCTTATCACCCACCTTGTAACCGAACATGAACAGGTCATCGGGCTGCGGGCACTGCTTCTTATAAGAACTGATAAGCTCGTTGGCCTTTGATGCTACTGAAGAGTCAACCTTCTTGGCCTGCTCCAACTTGTCGATTACTGCAAAGTATGCGCAACGGTTCAGAGCGGGCTCGTTTGACCAGTCATGCTTAACGGCATAGAGCTGAGCCATAAGGATGTATGCATCACCTCTGTTGGGGTTGTTCTGCAGGCACTTCTGCAGGCAAGAACGGCTGCGGTCGTAGTTGTCCTTTGCAAAGTACAGAGAAGCCATGAGATAGTATGTACCTGCTATACTGCTCTTGTCATCATCCAGTTCAATTGCCTGGTTGTAATACTCAATAGCCTTGTCTGTATCATCGCGCTGCTTGTAGTAGAGAGCACCCAGAGCCTTTGCAGTTCTTGCAGAAGGAGTGATTGCGTGAGCATACTCAGAAGCTGCAAAGTAAGCGTCGCTTGAGTTGCACTCAAACATCTGCATGATCTTTACGACCTTGGTCAGATACTCCAGGTTATCCTTGTTGGCCTCGATCTTGGGACCGTAAATGGCCTGCAGGGATTCGCAGTCAGCGGCACCGCTCTTTACAAAGTAGCCGTCGATATTCTCCTTAACCTTGGTTGCATTCTGAAGGATCTTCTCGTCATCCTGATGACTTGCTATGAACTCATCGATATAACCGGCGCAATCCAGATAATCCTGAATCAGGGCGTCGCGGTACTCCTCATTGTCCTTCTTGTTCTGATAACGTGTTGAAGAAACAGCCATCAGGTCATCCAGAACGTAGTACTGTGTCTCACCCTTACCCAGATCAACAGCCTTACGCAGAAGCTCATATGCCTTGCTTACTGAAACTTTGGGATTGTATGATCTGTAGGCATGACCGTACTGACCGTAGATATCGGCCTCGGTAACCTTGTTCTTGGCCATAGCGTTCAACTGATCCAGATACTTGAGACGCTGCTCGAATACCTCGAAAAGCTCATTTGAATACTGAGTCATAAGCTCGGTGTTCTTCTCCTTCTTGGCTTCGTTGTAAAGATTCTGAAGGATTCTGATACCATAAGTATAGGTATTTACTGAAGCGAGGGGTGCATCATGGAACACCTCCTTCCAACCTGATTCATATGCTTCCTTGTAGTTGTTGGTCTTTATGAACTCGGAGTAGATACTGATGTTCTTAAGAGTATTAATACTATCCTCTCCATGTCCATAGCGAGAACCGTCTTCAACGCCTTTCTGTGCGTAAACGCCTGATACTGTCACAAGCGCCAAGGCAATCAATCCAAATTTTTTCATATCGTTTAGTTTAGTTTTCTCAATAATAAGATACGCAAAGTTATATATAAGTTAAATACGCAACTGTCAGTCAACCATCAGTTTCATAAACCAGCGTTCCATAAAAGTGACTCCCAGATTGATCCTGATGTAGTTCTCGGTGATCATTCCCTTTGTCATGGGCTGCACCCTCACGAACTCTCCCGATACATGAAAATATGACATGCTGTTGTATGAAGTGTTGAACGGCAGAGAGAAACCTGCACTGACTCCAAACTCCATAGGTCCGTTCTTGTCACCTACTTTAATATAAGACTGTGAGAAGTGCGCACCCAACTGGTACGATGTGCGTTTCAGCAGGTTACGGTTCAACTCGTCCGGCTTACGCATATATCCCACAGAGGCCGATATCCGGTCGCTGCCTGTCTTCTCGCCAAAGAAGGTGGCCTTGGACCAGGTCTGGTATGAGACATCGGCACCGATAATGCCCTTCTCCCACTGGTATGTGAAACCTGCAGACATCAGATCCGGCATGGAGAATGCATCGGCTATTATTGTGGTGTCGCAGACTGAATGGGCATCGGTCATGAATGTTTCACTTTTAAGTTTCTGGGCAGGGGCGAATGTGGCGCCTATCACAAGGCTGCGGCTGCCCATGGGTATGGTTCCCTGAACGCCCAGGTCATACCTGAAAGCTGACAATTCAGTGCTGTATCTCTTCTCTCTGGCCTGAACAGCCGATGAGGAATAGGTGTTGCTGATGTAATGGTTTATGTCACCGCTCAGATATGAGAAGTTGGCACCTACCGACAGCCACTTGGCGGGTCTCCATCCAAGGCCGGCCATGAACTGGCGTACGCCTCCGGTTCCGTCATTGGAAACGGTGGTGGTTATCTCTCCGTCCTCATCGCGGCGCACCGGCTCTGTCTTGGAGTAGTCATAACCCACATTGGCAAAAGGCATGAAACCCACGGTCATTCCCACTTTAGGGAACAGCCTGAACTGCATGGCCATATGGTCTATGTAAGCGTTGCGGGCGTTCACCCTGACTCCGTTCTCGTTGAAGTTTCCGTTCTGGAGACCGAATCCCAGGTCAGCGATGAAGGTAAGGGTATCTACAGTGGAGTATGAGGCGGGGTTCTTGATGTTCAGGGTATTGGGATAACGGAAACCTGCTCCGATTCCGCCCATGGCTTTGGTGATACCGGTAGACTGGTCTGACAGCAGACCCATTCCATATCTCGAATACGGTGAATTGACGCCGGTTTGGGCCTTAGCCGTTACAAGCGGCAGGCATAACAAAGAGAAAACCAAAACGGCAGTTATGTTTTCAAATACCCTTCTCATTGAATTCTGTAATCCGGGCCAGTCCGCGAAGAACCAGATCCGGAACTGCAAAAGTAGTGCTTTTGGCTTTTATATCAAAGAATTCGGCATCGCCTCCGGTTAAAAAAACCAAAACTGCGGGATATATGGCGGATAATTCGTTAACGTAGCCTTCAAGTTCATTGCGGATGCCGTTTATCACTCCGCTCCGGATTGCCGTTTCGGTATCATGTCCCAGCATCGGGGCATCACCCCGGGCCTGAACCAGCGGCAGGGCACCCGTATAATCATGTAATGATTTCAGTCTCAGTTCTATACCGGGCGCTATGTTACCTCCCAGGTATGTACCGTCGGCCGATACAAAATCATATGTGACCGCCGTTCCGGCATCAACCACCAGCAGGTTGTGGCCGGGTTTCATGGACCATGCTCCCACGGCAGCGGCCAGACGGTCCATGCCCAGCGAGCGGGGCGATGAATATGCGTTTTTTATCGGGATGGGGGTATCGGCCGTAAGTTGCTTCATGCCGTGTGCCGTCATCCATTCGGTAACCTTGGAATCCAGAGGATGCACGGAGCACCACATGCCTCCGTTTACATCGGCCTTCATCATGTCATCCACATGAGTCAGGCTGCCGTTTTCAAGAACGGCGGCTTTCACCCTTGTATTTCCAAAATCGGCCAATAGTATCATACTAAGCGCAAAATTACTACTTTTGTACACAAATTGTCAAATCATGCATAGGAAACTGATTTCCATTTTGGCCGCCTTCATGTTCCTTGTTCCCGGAGCCAAGGCGCAGAATGACAGCATAAACGCATACCTTCTTACCTGTGAGCCCGGCAAGGCAATCTATGAGTTGTACGGACATTCGGCCATCTGGATAGAGGATGTGGGAAACGGTACCGACGCCGTTTTCAATTACGGACTCTTTGACTTCAACACGCCCAATTTCGTGTGGCGTTTCACGCTGGGCAAGACCGATTACATACTCGGCTACACACGTCTGCGTTCATTCCTGCGCGAATACAGCGAACGCGGATCGGAGGTGTTCGCCCAGCCGCTCAACCTGACCAATGACGAGGCCCGTACGCTATATCAGCTTCTTATAGAAAACAGCCGGGTGGAGAACCGTGTTTACCGCTACAATTTCCTTTTCAACAACTGTGCCACCATGGCGCTGGACAAGATTGAGGAGAGCATAAACGGCACGGTAACCTACAACAGCCCCGACACCACACTGACTTTCCGCGACATACTTACAGAGCACACTCAGGTGCGTCCGTGGAGCGAGTTTGCCGTAGACCTCATCATAGGCGCCTCAGGTGACCAGCCCGTCGGCTACCGTCAGGAGGCGTTTGCGCCGCTGTACCTCAAGAAACTGGCCGAGACAGCCGTCATAACCGATACCGCCGGAGTTCAGAGACCCCTTATCAAGGCCACCCTGCGTCTGGTCAATCCCAGCCACGGCGTTGACTTTGGAAAGCCCATCCTGACCCCCATTCAGGTCATGTGGATACTCTTCATGGTGATTCTGTTCGTCACGCTCATAGGCTGGTACAAGAACAGGACCTTACGTCTGGTTGACTCCATCCTCTTTGGCATACAGGGCCTGGGCGGAATCATCGTGGCACTGATGTATTTCTTCTCGGAGCACCCCACCCTGGACACCAACTGGCTGGTTATAGTACTCAACCCCCTGCCCCTGGTTTTCATACCCTTCTTCCTCAAGAAGTCACGTCAGGGAAAGGTTTCCATATTCATTATCGGCGAGGCTGTGGTATGCACCGCCTTCCTGCTTTTCTCACCCGCCATCCCGCAGGTGATTGAGCCGGCCATCATGATTCTGATAGGCGTCTTTGCCTTCAGGGCCTTGAGCACATCGGTATTCCAACTTACAGCAAGACTGCGCAAAGAGACCCCCAAGACAATAATCAACGGCCATTTCACCATTGCCCTTATAGCGGCGCTCTCCATGTCGGCCACACTCCAGGCCAAGCCTGAGAAGAGCCCCAAGCTGGTGGTAGGCATAGTGGTTGACCAGCTTGACGAGGAGTGTCTTGAGAAACTGATGCCCATAATGGGGACTGGAGGTCTGAAACGCCTCTGGACCGATGGTTACAACCGCACCAACGCCACTTTTGACTATGACGACATGGACCGTGCATCGGCCGTGGCATCAATACATACAGGCGCTTCGCCCTTCCAGCACGGGATAGTGGCAAACCGCTGGATGAACCCCAAGACCCTTATGCCCGCCCCTCCGGTCGATGACAGCAACTGCAAGGGTATCAACACCATCGATAAGTCATCGCCCGCCAAACTTCTGGCCACCAACCTGGCTGATGAGATGAAACTTGGTTCAGGCAGCCGTTCCAAGGTCTGCTCAATCGCCATTGAGAGGGATGCCGCCATTCTGGCCGGCGGACATGACCCCGACGTGGTCCTGTGGATGAACAACGAAGACGGCCGCTGGAGTTCATCGGACTACTACGGCGCCATGCCCAAATGGGCCGATGCCCTTAACGACAGCACCTGGTTTCTTAAGGACTGGAGGCCTGCGCTCTCCACAAGTTCATACATACCCGTTTCAGACCACGAGCGTTTCCGCCCTTTTTTCTATGTGCTCCGCAAGGGTGAGATAAACGACTATCTCACCACCCCCTTCGCGAACGACAAGATCACGGAGATGGCTCTGGCATCCCTTGAGGGCATGGAACTGGGAGATGATGACACCCCTGACCTGCTTACCCTTACATACTATGCAGGCAATTTCCGTCACACTCCCAACACCGTTTGGTCACTTGAGCAGCAGGACATCTACGTGCGCCTGGACCAGACAATCCAGGAACTGGTAAGCACCATAACATCCAAAATAGGTTTGGACAACGTGCTGTTCTTCCTTACATCGACCGGATACGTTGAGAACGCCACCCCTGAATTGGGCGGTACCCGCATTCCCACCGGCCAGGTGAGCATGGAGCGCGCAACTGCACTGCTCAGTCTGTACCTGTCGGCCAAATACGGAAGCGGTACATGGGTCAGGACCTTCTACCACAACCATATCTATCTGAACCACGACCTTATAGAGGACAAGGGACTTGCCCTGCATGAGATACTTGAGAGCAGCGTGGACCTGCTGGTTCAGGTTACGGGAATACGCAGCGTCCTGCTTATGCGTGACCTTATGTCAACCGTTCCCGACATGGAGGCTGTACGCAAACGCAACGGCCTGAATGCTTCATGGTCAGGAGACATCATCATCGATGCCATACCCGGTTGGGGCATATCCGATGAGAAGGCCGGAACGGTCATCTACCGCAAACCTGTGGCCAAACCGGTTCCCATGATACTTTACGGCAACGGAATCAGGGCCGAGGTCAATCACGAGCCCATCTCCATCAGCGTCCTTGCGCCCACAGTATCACTGATAACCCGCAACGACCCGCCCAACGCCTGCTCGGCAGTACCTCTTAAGAATCTGAAGTAATTTTACTACCTTTGCACAAATTTTCAAGAAATGGATAAGAAATATATCAGCCTTACCTATGATCTGATGCTGAAAGACGCAGACGGTCAGTTGTACAAGTACGAGAGCGCTACCCGTGAGAGACCTTTCAAGTTCATTACCGGAATAGGTTACGCTCTGGATCTCTTTGAAAGCAACGTTGGTTCACTCAATGTAGGTGACTCTTTCGAGTTTGAGATACCCTCTGATAAGGCTTACGGCGAGTACAGCAAGGAGAACGTACTTGACCTGGACAAAGGCATATTCCTGCGCGACGGCGTATTTGATGACGAGCACGTAAAGATTGGTGCAATCATCCCCCTGAGCGACGGCCAGCAGACATTCAACGCTACAGTAACAAACATCACAGACGATAAGGTCACAGTTGACCTGAACCACCCCCTGGCCGGTGAGAACCTCACCTTCAAGGGCGTCATACTGGAGTCACGTCCTGCCACACAGGATGAGATTGACGCCATCCTGCACCCCAAATGCAAGGGTTGCGGCGGCGGTTGCAATAACGGCGACTGCAATGGCGGTGACTGCGGCGGTGACTGCAACTGCGACGGTGACTGCAAAAAGTAAAACATATGAATACTCTGGGCCAATACCTTACCCTGACCACATTCGGCGAGAGCCACGGCCCCGCCATAGGTGGTGTGCTTGACGGATTCCCCGCCGGAATAACCGTCGATACTGAATATGTACGCGAGTGCATGCAGCGCCGCCGTCCCGGACAGAGCACCGTGACAACCGGCCGTCAGGAGCAGGATGAGGTAGAGTTCCTGTCAGGACTTCTTGACGGAGTCAGCACAGGAGCGCCCATAGCATTTATCATAAGGAATCAGGACCAGCACTCATCGGACTACGATGAACTCAAGGACCTGTTCCGCCCATCACATGCAGATTATGCATGGCTTCAGCGTTACGGCATACGTGACTGGCGCGGCGGTGGACGTTCATCGGCCCGTGTGACCGCTCCCATCTGCGTGGCAGGCGCTCTGGCCTCACTGGCTTTCCGCAAACTGCTGCCCGGTCTTAAGATAAAGGCATTCACATCACAGATAGGTCCCTACTCCACTGATTCCGCCAAGGATATGGAGTATGCCGGCGTAAATGTTGAGACAAATGCCGTAAGATGTCCCGATGAGCAGCTGGCTTCCAGGATGGAGGAGTATATAAAGGACCTGCGCAAGGAGCAGGATTCAACCGGCGGCTGCGTTACATGCATTGTTGAGGGTCTGCCTGCCGGCATAGGCAATCCGGTATTTGATAAACTGGAGGCATCACTGGCCAAGGCAATGCTGGGCATCAATGCCTGCAAGGGTTTTGAGTACGGTGACGGATTCCTGTCAGCCTCACAGCGCGGTTCAGAGCATAACGACGCTTTCCGTATGGAGGGCGGCAAGATAACAACCGCAACCAACCACAGCGGCGGCATCCAGGGCGGCATAAGCAACGGTCAGCCCATCAGGTTCCGCGTAGCGTTCAAGCCCACCCCCACCATCGGACAGGAGCAGAACACCGTAACAGTTGACGGCCGTGAGGTCACAGTTGCAGCCAAAGGCCGTCATGATCCGTGCGTGGTTCCCCGTGCGGTTCCGGTTGTGGAATCACTTACGGCACTGGTTGTTCTGGACCAATACCTCTCAAGCAAATAAGTTTTCCAGATTGTCTGCCAACTCCTGCATGGAGTGAAGCAGCAGTACGGGTTTTTCGGCCAGCAGGATCTCATCCTCAAGCGGGCCGGTATTGACTGCTATGGTATCTATTCCGGCAGCAACGGCGGCACGTATTCCAAGCGGTGCATTCTCTACAACCACAGCCTCTGCGGCGGGTACGCCTGCTATCTGAAGGCCTTTCAGATAGGGATCCGGATAGGGTTTGCCGCGCTTTACCTCAAAGGCGGTCACCATGCGGTCACGGGTGATGTAACCCTCATAATCCCTCTGTACACGCTCTATCAGGTTCTTCTGTCCCGAGCCTGTAACTATAAGTATCTTAAGCCCGGCAGCGGCGGCCTTGCGGAACACTTCAAGCGCTCCCGGCATGACACTTGCCTCGGGCATGGAGCGGAACAGGGCGGCCTTGTATCCGTAAATGTCATTAATCTCCTGTTCCGATGCCTCATAACCCCTGTCGCGCAGACTTATGCGCACTACGGTGTCATGTCCTGTGGCGCCCTCGTTCAGATAGACGTCATGGGGTGTCATGTGCATGCCGAACTGTTCCATGGCCTGGCTCCACGCCTTGGAGTGGTTGGGCATGGAATCATACAAAACGCCATCCATGTCAAACAGGATGGCGCTTTTGTTATGCAATGAGAATGCCATTTACTCTGATTACTTCTTTATCCTTGAAAGAATCTTCTTTGACTCCTCCTCATATCCGGGTTTGCCCAGAAGAGCGAACATGTTCTTCTTGTAGGCCTCCACGCCCGGCTGGTTGAACGGGTTCACGCCAAGCACGTAACCGCTTATGCCGCAGCCCTTCTCAAACATATAGATGAGTTGTCCAATCCAGTACTCGTTGAGCTGGGGAACGGTGATGCGGATATTGGGAACGCCTCCGTCAACATGTGCCAACTGGGTACCCAGTTCAGCCATCTTGTTGACCTCATCCACGTGCTTTCCGGCCAGGAAGTTCAGACCGTCCAGGTTCTCATCATCGGACGGAACCAAAACCGAGTGCTGTACCTTATCGACCGATATCACAGTCTCAAATATGGTGCGCTCACCCTCCTGAATCCACTGACCCATGGAGTGCAGGTCTGTTGAGAAATCAACCGATGCGGGGAATATGCCCTTGCCGTCCTTACCCTCTGACTCTCCGTAGAGCTGCTTCCACCATTCGCTCAGGTAGTGCAGTTTGGGCTGGAAGTTGACCAGGATCTCTATCTTCTTGCCACTGCGGTAAAGTGCATTGCGTGCTGCCGCATACATGGCTGCGGGGTTATCCTCCAACCTGACGGTTGAGGTTGTCTGTCCTTCCATATCGGCTGCACCCTTAACCAGTTGACGGATATCGTATCCGGCAACAGCGATGGGCAGAAGTCCAACCGGGGTAAGTACTGAGAATCGGCCGCCCACATTGTCGGGGATTATGAAACTGCGGTAGCCCTCCTTGTCGGCACATACGCGTGCGGCACCGCGCCTGGCATCGGTGATTGCAACGATAACCTTACGGGCCGTCTCCTTGCCGCGCTGATCCTCACACTGTTTCTTGAGCAGACGGAAAGCCAGAGCGGTCTCGGTGGTTGTACCAGACTTGGATATGTTGATTATTCCGAACTTCTTGTCCTTGATGTACTCGGTGAGTTCATAGAGATAATCCTCACTGATATTGTGACCGGCAAACAGTATCTGCGGATTCTTTCCGTCCCGGACAGATTGTACAAAACTGTTGCTGAGCGCCTCAATGACAGCACGTGCCCCAAGATAACTGCCGCCTATACCGGCAACTATTACCACCTCACAGTTATCACGCAGAATGCGGGCTGTCTCCTCAATAGCATCCAGAAGACCCTTTTCTGTCTTTGATGCAAGATCCATCCAGCCGATAAAATCATTACCTGCTCCGCTGCCGTTCTCGAGTTTGCGGATGGCATCCGTTACTTCAGGCTCAAGCGTCTTAATTGCGCTTTGAGGAATGAATTTCTGAATCTGTGAAATGTCAATCTTAATCATAGTCCCTTATTTGAATGAGTCGGTAAGGAGTTTTATCTCAATTACCGGCGAAATATGTTCGTATAGAATGTTGTACATGGCGTCAAGTATGGGCATGTTTACACGATAATGCTCATTTATCTCCTTCATGCACTTGGTGCCGTAGTAACCCTCGGCAATCATCTCCATCTCCAACTGTGCGGCCTTTACCGAGTAGCCCTTACCCACCATGGTACCGAACACGCGGTTACGGCTGAAATTTGAGTAACCGGTTACCAGCAGGTCTCCCAGGTAAACCGAGTCATTGACGGCGCGGTTAGGCATGGGGCGTGCGGTGGCCAGGAAATTGTTCATCTCCTGGATGGCGTTTGACATAAGCACGGCCTGGAAGTTGTCACCGTACTTGAGTCCGCTGCAGATACCGGCGGCAATAGCGTAAACGTTCTTGAGTACTGAACTGAACTCAATACCGGCCACATCCTCCGATACCGATGTCTTAACGTATGAGTTGGTGAGTTTGCGTGCTATATCCTGAGCGTTCTCCAGTTCCTGACAGCCTACAGTCAGATATGAAAGACGCTCCAGCGCAACCTCCTCAGCATGGCAGGGGCCTGCCACCACTGCGATGTTCTCCATGGGAACGCCGTAGTAGCGGTGGAAATAGTCCGACATGAGCAGATTGTCATCGGGCACGATGCCCTTGATGGCCGATACCACGAACTTGTCACGGAGTTTCACCTTGAGTTTCTTCATGTGACTCTTGAAGTACGGTGACGGAGTTACGAACACCAGTACGTCAGACTCTTCGACAATCTTGTTGATATCGGACGAGAAGTTTATCCGGTTCACATCAAACTGCACACCGGTAAGGTATGCGGGGTTGTGACCCAGACGCTTGAAATCCTCTATGCGGTCATCACGACGGATGTACCAATTTATGGAATCCTCGGTGGAGAGCAGGATCTTGGCTATTGCTGTAGCCCAGCTGCCGCCACCCATTATTGCCAGTTTTCCCTGTGGAATTGCCATAACACGATTGTTTTAATCCTTACTTTCAGGTTTCATCTGCGGGAAGAACAGAACCTCCTGGATAGCCTGCTGTCCGGTCATGAGCATAACCAGACGGTCTATGCCGATGCCGATACCGCTTGTGGGAGGCATTCCGTACTCCAGTGCGCGGACAAAATCCTGATCTATGAACATAGCCTCGTCATCACCCTTCTGGCTCAGGCGCAGCTGATCCTGGAAACGCTCGTACTGATCAATGGGATCGTTGAGTTCGCTGTATGC
>JAFXMB010000125.1 GCA_017530735.1 Bacteroidaceae bacterium
CTCATGCGTCCGGCTGCAGCCCTTATAACAGGAGTATTCGGTGGCCTGATAGTAAACCGTTTAGTGCCCGGAAGACAGTCTGACGATACCCCTTGCGTTGTGGCATCGGCCCAGACAGGAAACCGCCTGTTCAAGGTGTTCAGATATGCTTGTTTCGATATGATTCAGGATATTGGTGCCCGGCTGCTCATAGGTCTGATTATTGCGGCGCTGATAAATGTGGCCGTTCCGGATTCTTTTTTCCTAAGGTTCACTGACCGTCCGCTGCTGCAGATGCTGGTGATACTTGTGGTAGCCGTGCCCATGTACATCTGCTCTACAGGCAGCATTCCTGTGGCAGCTGCGCTTATCATGAAAGGTATGTCGCCCGGAGCCGCCATGGTGATGCTCATGGCCGGTCCGGCAGTCAACATGGCATCAATACTGGTAATCCGCAAATCTATGGGTGGTCGCTTTACCGCTGTCTATATCTCTACTATCGTGGTGTTCTCCATACTGTTCGGACTCCTGATAAATGCACTTGGCATAGGGTCTGACCTGGCCGATGCATCAGAAATGGCATGTCACCATACACTCGGCTCCAACATGCTGAGCCCGTGGCGGATAATCTGCTCAGTAATTCTTATTCTGCTGATAATATTTGCACTTTCTATGAAACTGTTTGACAAATTCCGTAAGCAGCCTGCCGCAGCGGGCACAGTAGTATATAAAGTGGAGGGCATGCACTGCAACCACTGCAAGGCATCGGTGGAGAACTCGGTCCTTAAGGTGAAAGGTGTTCAGAGTGCCCTGGCCAATGTAAGCGCCGGCACCCTGACCGTAACCGGCACCGCCACAGAATCCGATATACGCAGGGCTGTGGAGCAGGCTGGGTTTGAGATGCATTAGTGACGCAAAACGAAACGACCCCTTTGCGTCAAAAACGTCCGGATTAAAACCAGCGGCAAACCCGCATCGGTCCTAAATCGCACGCATTCAGATGAGCTACGCACTCATTAAACGCCCACAGCCCATAATTCCAAACTTACGGCGCTTTTTTGATGAGCATTGATAAACAACCCCCACGCATTATAGGTGCATTTCTTAAAACCTTCAAGAAAGGCTCTTAGAAAAGCCATATCATCCAATAATAGATCTTTTTGGGTAGTAATTGACAACAGTAACCTTTTTGCCTTAAGGATAATGTCTTTCTTTAATGGCGGGTTTATTAAAAGGTTATTCAAGGCAGTTTCAAAATTGTCGGCTTCAGCTTTGATTATTGCTATCTGACCATCACATGACAATACCCGGTTTATATCCCTCATGTCAATTCTAATAACGCCTTCTGGCTTAATTACATCTTCAAGGAACTCAATCCTTCTGTTCTCATCATTTTGGATTAGACGCAGAAACTCCTGCGTTTCAAAAACTTTCTTTTCCATTTTCCCATATTCTCTATTGGTTATAAAAAAATCTAGATACAACCCTGCTAACCGCATGGGCCTTTAAGAAAGCCTTAGGGTTTGAGGTAAGTACGCCCCAAATAGTTTCAAATGCATCAGCATTAATATCATTGTCTTTTACCATTTGCTGCACTTCCTTTTTGTATTCCTCAATGTGTCCCGTTTCACCCCGCTGTATTGAGAGTCGTATGTTGTTGGCTGTGATGCCGTACACTCCAAATATGTTCTTCATTATGTCAAACATCTGTTCCTGATATGCCAGCAGTCCGTATGTGGGCGCCAGGATCTCATCAAGCTTTGCTATACCGGTAGGTGTCCAGGTTGCGCCATTCTTCCTCTCTTTGTAGGTCTCGTACAGAGTCATTGTGCCCGGAAAACTCAGGGCATATTCGGCTATTTCATCGTCTATGTTATCAGGCAGAGGGTAACCTTTCTCCCTGTTCAAATAGCTCGTGGGTTCAATATCACCAAGAAGATATTTGCAGCCACTTTCATAGTCAAGAATGTCTGGATTTTTTTTCAATACCTTTGTTGCTTTCTCCTTGAACTCATCAAAGCGCGCTTCCTCAATGTCAAACTGGAACCTTGGTGGCTCTTCATTCACAAATCTGGCAGAATGTAGTCCGTATCGTAATGGATCCATTTTAGTCAACAAAATGATGTGACAAACTATTGATGATGCTACTGCACCTCTGGGCCACACTTTAATGCCAGATAAATGGGCTGTTTCATTGAATATAATGTAAGCCATAAGGTAATAGCCAGCATATCCGGCCACATCAATACGCCTTAATTCACATAGCAGTCTCAGTAAAGCCTGCTTGTCAGGATGTGCTCCATAACACAATTTAAAGCCAAGGGTCGCAAGTTTTCTAAGTTGTTCTCTAGTCGTATTATTCATATTCCTTATACAGTTTTGTTTCCTTAATCAACCTATGTATTCACGAATGATACTGTTCTTGCTGTTCCTCAGGCGGCGTATGGCCTTTTCCTTGATCTGGCGCACACGCTCCCGGGTCAGGCCAAACTTATCACCAATCTCCTCAAGTGTTGCTTCGCGGCATCCTATACCAAAGAACATCTTGATTATCTCCCTTTCTCGGTCCGTAAGTATTGAGAGTGCTCTTTCTATCTCCTGTGAGAGCGATTCGGCCATAAGGCCATTATCGGCCTTGGGCGAGTCCTCATCGGCCATTACATCCAGCAGGCTGTTGTCTTCACCATCCACAAACGGGGCGTCCACAGAGATGCTGCGGCCCATAGTAAGAGTGGTACCATCAATCTTCTCAGCGGGTACATCAAGCAGTTCCTCCAACTCGTCGGCCGAAGGACGTCGCTCATTGTCCTGCTCAAACTTCGTTATCGCTTTGCTTATTCTGTTTACTAAGCCCACCTGGTTCAAGGGCTTACGCACCAGACTTGACTGCTCGGCCAGTGCCTGCAATATGGACTGGCGTATCCACCAGACTGCGTAACTGATGAATTTGAATCCGCGGGTCTCATCAAACTTGCTGGCCGCTTTGATAAGACCCAAATTACCTTCATTGATAAGGTCGGGCAGGCTCAGTCCCTGATTCTGATACTGTTTGGCTACACTTACCACAAAGCGCAGGTTAGCACGTACCAGTTTCTCCAGTGCATCGCGGTCACCTTTGCGTATGCGCTGCGCCAGTTCTACTTCCTGTTCAGCCGTGACCATCTCCTCACGGCTAATCTCCTGCAGATACTTGTCAAGTGATACACTCTCACGGTTTGTGATACGCTTTGTAACTTTCAGCTGTTTCATCTTTTTCTTCATATATATAAGTTGGTTTAAATTCATGCCCCTCCATATATATAGGAAGAAAAACGTGCATTTTCATGGAAAAATCCTACTATGCTATGCAAAAACCTTGCACAGCATAGCACTTTTTTCAATCCTTGTAGGTTTTCAAGGCTTTTTTAAGGCGTTCTTTCATTGTTTCTTTCAGTTCCTTCGGTTCCAGTACTTCCACATATTCGCCCATGGACAGCAGCTGTGTGGTCAGCTCCGGAGTAAGGCAGACTTTATACTTGAATTCGCTGTACTCGCCGTTCTTGGTAACAACCTCCTCCTGACTCTTGTGCAGTGGCAGAGAGCGCACATAATCAACCTTATCACCATACACGCGTATGCGTACTGTCTGGGGCTTAAGGTCATCGCTCACGTATATGCCTACTGTGTTGGCGTAATAATCCTCGGCATCAAACTTCTTGGGCATCTTAAAGGTTACATCTGTCACGGCCAGATCTATCACTCTGTCCAGTGCAATATGCCTTATGCCGTTTGCTTCATCCATCTTACCCACCACATACCAGCGCCTGTTATACACCTTCATGGCGTACGGTGCCAGATGATAAATGGCATGGTCTCCCTTAAACGGTTGGTAGTCTATCTCCAGCACCTTGTTCTGTTGCATGGCCTCAATAATGGTCTGTAGATACTGAGTACCGTGCGGAATCTCCTCAAACAGAATCCGGCCCTTCATGTTATGGCCGGCAATTATCATATTTGACAGCGTGAAAGAGTTGTACAGCCACTGCTTTGTGCGGTCCTTTCTAAAGTTGTCCAGCTCGCCAATATAGTAGTGGTACCCGTCAGACGGATTGCACTTTATCTCCACGCCAAACATCTCCTCAATGGCGCTCTTGTGCTGATGGAACGTCCTTAGGGGCAGGGGATTGCCGTCACCTAGGCAACTCCTTTCCCACAGACTGCTTATCTCCTCAAACGTCAGCTTTTTCTTCTGCAGGAGTATGTCCAGCAGCCATACGTAGCGGTTTATTGTTTTACTTCCCATAATGATATAATTGGCATATGAAGGTCTACAGATAATATCTTTTCTTTAAATAATTAATGAGTCCAGAATACTGATTATAATATTCTTTTTCAAGGGTCTCAACAATTAAATATGGGTCAGCATCGACATATCTTTGTTTACCATAATCAGTCAATAAAGACTTCCAACCGTTAGCAATTCCCATGATATTATTCACACATTTATATTTCTTATGTCTCATTGGATTGTCTCTTGGTATGACATTTATGTGTAAATAATCATCACCCATAAAGTCTTCCTTGTTGTTTTCAGCCCAAAGGGTCTGCCTCATCAACTCATAGAAAGGTAGAGTAAAAAGACTAGAATCATCAAAAGAATCTGTTCTTAATTTGGCGATAGATCTGCTCTTTTGAATTAATTTCTTATAATTATCTACTCTTGTTCCTCCGCTAGATATTGCTTTTTCGTTCTTTGATGTTTTATTTGTAGGAGCCTTATTGCCTGTGTCATTTTCTACCAATTTCCATTCTATAACAATTACGTGTCTTTTTTTCTCTTTATCTAAAGCAATAGCAAATGCATCTATAGAAGTACATGTGTTACCTCTTGTAGGTTTGCCTTCATTTAATCTATCCTCATCACTTACCATCTCAAATGCTATGTACTGATTGTCATAGATTTCAGTTTTTGAATTGATTTTTATCATAGAATCAATCTCTATCCGGTCACCAACCAGTGCTTGTATAATACTCTTTGTCGCATCGGAATCATAGCGGATTTGAAATAAATGATTCAAACAACTCACTTGGGACGCAAGGGTGTTACCAGTAATGGTTTTTCCACCCCAAAAGGCGATTTTATTTTTATCAAAATAAGCTTTAACCTTATCTCTTATATCTGGATAAAGATTATTCCACTCTTTTCCTTCTATTAGAATATGAGGATATTGTTTTCCCTTATAATGCCCATTACCAGTAGCATCTCCAAATAAACTACCTTCTTTAATAAGATCAATCTGATAATCTTTTAATTTATCCTTAAAACTCATCATAATAATATGTTATAGTTTCGCATCTGCATCTTTGTGAATTAAGATATACTCTTTGGCGTTTACAGTCTGTATTACATCCTTAATTGTTTGGCGGCTGGCATGACCGGAAGTATGGATATCCACCACATTGTGGAACGTATCGCGGAACTTTTTGTATCCGGGATTCTGCTCAACCTGTGCGGGATCCTTATAGTAGCCGTCCCATGTTGAATAAATCAGCAGCGTCTCCTCTTCAGGCAATTGACTGCGTAGCTTATCAACCCTGTCCAGTTGTGATACTCCTGCGCACATCACAAACCCACGCTTCAATATAGGTTCAATAGGTTTCTTTTCATCATAGTAGCGGTGCTTAAAGTCAAACAGGTCACCTGGGCGCTTAGACTCTCTGCTGGTAAATATCCGCATGGTGGAATTAATGTATCCTGAGCATACGCACAGAGGCTTGTGAGCCTCTTTTGCAGCCAGGTTAATACTGGCCAACCTTTCAATGTCTGTTGCCGAGACTAGCACAAATACATACTTGAAAGCCTGCATCACGTGAGCCATCTTCTCTGCTACCAAACTTTCATGTATGCACTCATCATCACGACTCAACATGGTACCCTCTGTTATCAGAACATCAATGTCGGTTGCCTGCCACTTAAGCAGCTTGAGTAATTTGCCTCCCATCCAGCCGTGCTGGCGGTAATCACCCATATGCCATATACGTTTCCCGTCAGCTTCAATCAGGAACATATAAGAGTCGTATATTGAGTGACAATTGTAGTAGGGTGTAATCCTGATGTCTCCAACAGAAAATGCAACTGGCTTGGAACTTCTTGGCCAGGTCTTGAACGCTTTCAGCTTAGCATACTTGCGCATATTGGTCTCTGGATCATTCCCTGCCAGTTTATCAGCCTCACAGAGCAAACGGTACTTCTCCAGAATGATTTCCTTCGCTCCTTCGCCAACCATCTGCGGTATGCCATCGGGGACATAATCAAATAGTCCGATATGGTCCTCATGCACGTGGGTGTAGATAACCGCAGTGTGCTCTTTCTGGTTATTCCGGAACAGTGTCTCCACCATATTCTTATCCTGTTCGGGAGTAGTCACCTCACCATTTCCGGGTAGATTCTTTCCCAAATCAATAAACACACGTGATGAGGCGGTACTTATCTCTGTTATACATCCGCCAATTTGTTCTAGTCCTCTATGTATTGTTATGTTCATTCTCCAGTTTCATTCAAATATAAAAGGCCATTTTTCCTCTAAATCCTTCATAGAAACAGCAAAATCCTTATATAATCCGTATCCCATCAATGAAGACATAAAGAATCTTGATTCCGGAGGTAATAGCTTGCATTCCTCAGGTAGGATTGAACCATAATGATGATAATTAGCAAGAAGAAAAATGAAATCTGGGGTTGGTTCAATTGCAGGGGTATATTTATGGTTCCCACTTTCAAATAGTTTGTCTAATCCTTTAATTAGTCCTAGATAAACCTTCTGTTTTAATACCTCAAGCATATCAGATGCAACTTTCTCAAAATATTGGTGGTTTTCTTTAAATCTCAAATAATCATCATAGTGTTTTCTTAGTCCAGCTGATGGCTTTCCATCTTTGGAAAATGTTGTTTTAATTGCTTTATCACCTTGCTTGACTTCAATAAGAGTTAACTGCAATACTCTTTTCCTGTGTTCCATGTGATTCCAACGGAATGCAACAATGTCGGCTCTACCACCAAGAGTATTATTATCAGCCCATTCAACATCAGCTATAAAGTAATCTGTATTTTCAGCATTTGCAGATAGGTTATTCTCAAAAACCACTCTTTGTTGAAATTCCTTCTCAATTAGTTTTCTTTTGCTTCTTCCTCCTTCTATTGTTGATTCATGTAAATTAATTTGTTCTTTTGCTAATCTAATGTAATCGAGGAAACTTTCTGCATCTTTCTGTTGAGGTAGTGGCAATTCTTTATCGCCTTTAGAATAGTAATTGGAGTCTAATCCCTCAACAACTAATTGCTCATTTACTGTAATAACTTTGCCCCCTCTATAATAAACCATAACACCATCTTTACCTCTCATCTCCATATCCAAATACGGATCAACTTTAACTATATCTACAATAGGTTTGAAAATGCCAGTTTTAAGCATTTCCAATAATTCATTTGAGATACTCCTTTTTTTCATAAATGTCATAGTTTGGGTTAGTTGTGTAAATGTACTGGTTTTCCTAAAATACCGGCATTAACACCGGAAGAATTCCAGTATTATGCCGTTAAGTTTCAGGATGGGCAGGCCGTAGCGCATCATGGCTTTTCCATAGACCACCTCGGCCAGCTGCACCAAGCGGTTGCGGTTCTCGTTGTCAATAGTCACGCCCACGTTCAGAGGCAGGTTGATGTCAGGGAAGGGGAACTCCGGCAGGCCCTCATCCGGGAGCGGATTCGTGGCTGTCAGCCCCAGGCAATATGCCACCATACTGTTTTCCAGACCGCGGTGAGCGTTGCCAATGGTGGCCTTCATGGTCGTGCGGGCCTCGTCCACAATGTTCCACATCTCCAGGAATCCATCCTCCAGATGCTGCAAGCGGATCCAGTCCATTTCACGCTCCCAGCGCTCGCGCACCAGCGCATTCATCTCAGGATATACATTCTTCTGGCACTCCTTCACTCTGGCCTCAAAGGCCCCCATTTTCAGCAATTCTTCCTTTTTTAATATCATACTGTTTTACTTTAATTTGACGCAAAAATATGGGCCCGGTGTGCAAAATCATTGCATAGGTAATCTTTTTTTTCTGTTTTCTCATAATTTTTCATCATCTGCATTCTTTTTGCACACCCATAAATGACCTTTACCCTAAATATCAAACAGTAATATGGAGTTTAAAGAAGAATCCGCCTATCTGGAGGCCATAGAGGCCTGCCGCAAATACGCACTGCTTCAATCCAATGCCGTTAATGCCTGGATTGATTCAGGAGTGAGCGTTGAGACATTGACTAGTGTCATAAACACCAGCTACTCTACAGACTATGCAACAACCCGTTTATCAGAGATGACAGGAATCGCGGAGCCTCTTATTAAGGAAATCGTCAGTCTGCCATTGGGTGAATTATCCCCGGACTTCTTTCAGAACCGTCTGGATTATTACAGCCAGGCTGCCGAGGTACTCGAGATGCTGTAAACGGGAAAAAACGTACATCTACAAAACGAACTAAATAATATGGACATTTAATGAAAACAAAGGTGGTGTGTCCGCTTTTTGCCACTAACGTAATAATAGCTATATTTGTAGAACTATGAAAAATATGATTTATAACTTTCCCGATTCTAAATACCTGGTTGTTTGCGGCGATATTCACGGTGATTTCAATCAACTGGTATACAAGGTATGCATGCAGTATCAGATGCGTGATACGGTGGTTGTGGTGGCAGGGGACTGCGGTTTTGGTTTTGAGCGTATGGGTTACTATGAAAACATAGTTAAGCGCAACAGCAAGCGCATGAAAGAATCCAACAACCGGATAGTATTCGTTAGGGGCAACCATGATAACCCTGCATACTTTGATGGGAATACATTTTGTCATCAACGATTTGTTGCAGTTCCTGATTACTCGGTGATTAGGGTGGGTGGTCATGCTGCTTTATGCGTTGGTGGAGCCATTTCAATAGACAGGAACTACCGGATTGCAGCCTGGAGCAATGCTTGTCTTTTAAATAAGAAACCAGTTGCCCAGAATGATGCACTTGCTCCCAATTATTATTGGAGCAACGAGTATCCTGTGTTCAATCCCCAACTGCTTGACCAGGTATTGTCAGAAAATACCATTGATGTGGTGATTACCCATTCGGCTCCGTCTTTTTGTGAACTCAAGTCAAAGTTGGAATCAAACGGCTGGATAGTTGATGATGACCTATATCAAGATATCAAGAATGAACGCGCTGTTATGGATAAACTGTATGAAAAGCTCAAAGGTACAAGTGTTACCCATTGGTGCTACGGCCATTTTCATCAAAGCTGGCACTCATCAATAGACGGTATACTCTTTAAAATGCTGGATATAATGGAATTGTTTGAGGTGAGACAGTAATTTGCAATAAACACTTGCTATCTAAGGAATTTGTGCTATATTTGCAAATCGCGATTTGCGATTGATGTGCATTAAATAATTGATTGATAGCATGAAACAGCAGACAATGAGACCGCAAGATGTGGTGGTATTATTGAAATGTTTAGTTGTATCGGCCGATATCACAATGACGGCTATGGCTGCTTCATTGTGCATCAGTCAATCGGAGGTATCGGAGGCATTGGAACGGTGTAAGGTGGCCAAGCTTGTAGGCAGTGACAAGAGATCGGTCAATGTGCTTGCTCTGAGGGATTTCCTTGTTTCCGGCCTTCAATATGCCTTTCCGGCAGTCCTTGGACCCTCAGTCCGTGGAATCCCCACTTATATATCGGCCTCACCAATTGTTGAACAGGTTTCGGCCGATGGCGAATCATACGTCTGGCCTTACAGCAAGGGATCAGCTCGTGGAACATCGGTAACTCCCTTATATGCTACGGTGCCTGAAGCTGTACTTAATGATAAAGAACTGTATAAACTCCTTGTTATAACTGATGCGTTGAGAATAGGCAAATCCCGTGAACGTAATATTGCAATACATGAATTAGACACATACCTTGATAAATATGTCAATAAGTAATATAGAAAGACTTCAGAACGTAGCAGACGGTTTTGATGAACTGAATGAGAAGATAACATACGTGGGTGGGGCGGTGACCGGATTATATCCAAACGGAGCGGCAGCATCGTCACATCAGACAATGGATGTTGACTGCGTGGTTGAGTATTATTCATTCCAACAGAAGGAGGATTTTGAATCTATGCTACATCAGAAGCATTTCTGTGAAGATACAGAGGGTGCTGTCATATGCCGTTGGAACTACAAAGGTTATCAGGTTGATATAATGCCTACTGATGAACGATACTTCCAATTTACTAACCGATGGTATACGCCTGGGGTAAAGAATCGCCAGAGCTATGTCCTGCCCAACGGAAGAACCATTTACATTATGCCCGCCCTGTATTTTGTTGCGACCAAAATGGAGACAATAAATAGCAGGGCCGGTTCTGATTACCGCGGTTCTACAGATTTTGAAGATGTGGTATATATTCTCAATTATTGCCCGGATTTTGTTGAAAGATGCAAGAGAGAGGAGAATCGGGAACTTGTAACCTTTCTGGCGGAGCAGAGTGATAGGATATTGAAGCGCTCAAACATACATGAAGAGATTGAATGCTCCCTTCCATCGGGTGAAGAAGGACGTACAGAACTTATCCTTGAAATCTTTAAAGCGATCTCTGCGCTGAGATGACTGATATTAATTTTGCAATGACGCAAAGGGGTCGTTTCTCTTTGCGTCACTTTGCTATGGGATCGCTGCAGAACTTCTTCCGTCCGCAGTTTTTGCACTGGATTCCGGCCCAGACTGAATCAAACTGATTCATGGCTTGTTCTATCAGGGTGGGGTCATCGGTCAGTATTCCGGCCTCAAAGTTGCGGGTTTTGGAGCTTTTCATACCGATGCCGGCGCCGGTAAGATTGGCAGAGCCGATGTACGCTAACGAATGGTCAAATATGATGATTTTGAAGTGAACTCTGGGGCAGAGCACCCGTTCCAGACCATCAAACAGAATAGGGTATCGGTCAAAGTCTTCTCGGAAGTTGGGGCCGGGCTCCTTGGCGTGAACCAGACGCACTTCACGCCCTTTTTTAAGCAGTTCGGCCAGCACGCCCAGGAACGGCCGCTCGCCGACATAAAGGTCCTTTATATCGGCCGTACCTATCCAGAGTGATTCCTTTACGTTGGGGATTCGCTCTATCACCTCCTTGAAGTGGGCTTGGTCTGCTATATATTGTATCATACATCTTTAGTCTTTACAAACTTACATAAAATTATATTAGTGACGCAATAGGGTCGTTTCGTTTTGCGTCATTTTGACGCATTGTTAAACGACCCCTTTGCGTCAAAAATAGCAAGATTTGGGTATTACCCACACAAAATCGCGGCAGTACCTTTGCGGCTGTAAAAGCAATGGTTATGATAGCGATGATAATTGGAATATGTTTTGGTTTGTGTGGAAGAGGAAAGGGGGGCAACTCCGCTCCCGAAAGTGAGATTGAACGATAACATGAAGGGCCTGCATTGCAGGCTCTTCTTTTTTTATTTAAGGAATTAATCTTTTTATATAATGAGAATAGAAACAATCAATGAAAAGTTCGGGGTCATGATCCGCGGACTGCTTAAGAGGCGCTGGTTTGCATTAGGCGCATTTGTCCTGATCCTGTTTGTGGGAATGGTGGGAATGAAGAAAATGGTTAAGGAGACATCGTTCGATGCGTATTTTATCGAGGGTGATCCCATGCTTGTAAAGACCGATGAGTTCAAGGCCCATTTCGGTAATGATTATTTTGTAGGCGTACTCACTGAGTGTGATAACATATTTACCAAGAAGAACCTTACGCTGTTGCGTGAGCTGTCAAACGAACTGCTGGACAGCGTGTCATACGCCGATAAGATTACGTCGCTGACCGATATTGAGTTTATGGTAGGCGATGAGTGGGGTATGACTATTGAGCAGATTGTGCCCGATGAGATTCCCGATGACGGCACCCCTGAGATGGACGAGATCCGCCGTAAGGCATACAGCAAGCCCAATGTGGCCAGGAAACTGGTCTCCAAGGACGGCCGCATGTCATGGGTGGTGCTTAAACTGCGTGCGTTCCCCGAGGACAGCGTATGGCACAAAGAGACCGATGTTGCTCCCGATATGCAGACGGGCGAGGAGGTGGACCGCGTGCTGAACAATCCCAAATACGCATCGCTTAATCCCAAGGGAACCGGAATGCCGGTGGTAAGTTATGAGAAGATGGAGTTCATCAATGAGGAGATGAGCCGCCTGATGATGATTGCCTGCATAATCTGTCTGGTAGTGATGATAGTTATGACCAAATCATTAAGGGGTGTCATATCACCTTTCCTGTCGGTCATAGGCGGTATGTTCATCACATACGGAATTGCCGGATACACAGGCATGTACGTGGATTCAACCACTACGCTGATACCGGTAATCCTTGGTTTTGCCGTGTCAATAGCCTATAACATACATATATTCTCCTATTTCAACGGACGCATGCGCATACACGGAGAGCGCCGTAAGGCCATAGAGGAGACCATAACCGAGATTGGCTGGTCTGTATGTTTCTGCGGTCTTACCACCATAGTCTCGCTGCTGTCTTTCCTGGTCATACCTATCCGTCCCATGAAATGCGTAGGTATGATATGCTCCATGACCGTTCTGTTTGTGATGCTCACCACGCTGGTAATCACTCCGGTGTTGCTGTCGTTCGGCCGTAACCGCAAGCCGCGTGAGGGATTCACCGAGGACAGCGACACCACCTGGACACGCACAATGGTTCGTATGAGCGACTGGACCATGAACAACTCACGTATCATAGTGACCGTGTTCACAGTGATCTGTCTGGTGCTTTGCATCGGCCTCTTTAAGATAGTCCCGGCATTTGACATAGAGCAGACCATGGGTATAAAAGTTCCTTATGTTGAGAAGGTTGTAGGCGTAGGCCGGTCCGAGATGGGATCGCTGTACAGTTATGACCTTGTGATAGATTTGGCCGATGAGGACGCCGCAAAGCAGCCCGATAACCTGCGTCGTCTGGAGAGCCTGGCCAAGGTGGTGGAGGGCTATCCTCTTACCAAGCGCACCACCAGCATCCTGGATATCCTAAAGGATCTGAACCAGACACTCAATGAGGGTGATGAAGCATTCTACCGAATCCCTGATTCCGAGGAGGAGGTGGCACAGATGATGATGCTTTATGAGAATGCCGGCGGCAGCGAGGCTGAGTACTGGGTTGACTATGACTACCGCCGTCTGAGACTGATGGTTGAGATATCGGACTTCAACTCGGCCGAGGTGGAAAAGGAACTGAACGATATCGATGTATGCGCCAAGGAGATATTCCCGGGAGCATCGGTGACAGCCGTTGGAAACCTGCCTCAGTACAATGTCATGATGCAGTATCTTGTGCGTGGTCAGATGCTGTCATTCATCATATCGGTCCTGATAATAGGAGTCATACTGATGATTGCCTTCCAGAGCGTAAAGGTTGGACTGATAGGACTTATACCTAACCTGATGCCTGCCGTATTCGTTGGCGGAATAATGGGTTGGGCCGGCGTACCTCTTGATATGATGACCGCAACAATCATCCCCATGATGCTGGGTATGGCCGTTGATGACACCATCCACTTTATCAACCACTCCAAATTGGAGTATGACCGCTGCGGCAAATACCCGCTCTCCATCAACCGCACGTTCAGGGTTGTGGGCGTGGCTATCGTGACTACCAGTATAATCACATCGGCCGTATTCGGTGCATTCACCACATCGCCGTGCGCCATGAACTTCCACTTTGGCCTGCTGGCAATTGTAGGCATAGTATCGGCGTTGGCTGCTGACCTGTTTGTCACACCCATACTGGTAAAGAGATTCAAAGTATTCGGTAATGAAATCAATAATTGAAACAATGAAAGCAAAAGTTATCCTTACAGCAATAGCCGGCCTTGCATTCATGGCTCCGGTTTGTGCCCAGAACCTCTCTGGACGTGACATAATGCAGAAAGCAAAAGACCTTCCTGACGGCGATACCCGTTATGCGGAGATGGAACTGACACTCATCAAGAAAAACGGCGACAAACGTGTACGCAAGGTGACTTCATGGTCAATAGATGAGGGTAAGGACAAGAAAACACTCATGTTCTTTACCTATCCGGGCGATGTGAGCGGCACCGGATTCCTGACCTGGGATTATGATGAGATAGGTAAGGACGATGACAAGTGGCTCTATCTGCCTGCCATGAAGAAGACACGCCGAATAAGCGGCTCATCGTCCAAGACCGATTATTTCATGGGTACGGACTTTACGTACAACGATATGGGCTCACGTAATGTCGATGAGGACGAGCACAAACTGCTGCGTGAGGAGGATCGTGACGGACAGAAGTGCTGGGTCATTGAGTCCGTGCCCGTTGATAAGCATGAGATTTACAGCCGTAAGGTTACCTGGATACGTCAGGACTGCTGCGTGCCGGTATATGTGGAGTTCTATGACAAGCTGGACAAGCTGCATCGTGCGCTTACCATATCGCAGATAAGCCAGGTACAGGGAATCTGGACCAAGCAGCGTATGGAGATGAAGAATGTGCAGACCGGTCACAGCACCGTGATAAGCGTACTCAATCCTCAGTATGACCTTAAGGTCGATAAGAGTATGTTTACAGTGGCCAAACTTGAAAAAGGGCTATGAATAGAATCCTGTTTATTTTGTTGTTTGTTCCGATTCTTGCCGTGGCGCAGGAATCGGAGCCGCTCAGCGTGGGCGTGAAGGGTTTTGTTGATACCTATCACGCCTTACGCTCCGGGGCGGACAATGACTGGATGTCATCGCGCAGCCGTGTGCGCGGCGAGCTTACTTTGAGCAAGGGTGGGTCGGGCGCTTTCATATCGGCCAACATGGTGTATAACTCGTTGCTGAAGGATCGCAGCGGACTGCAGGTACGTGAGGCGTATATGTGGTGTGGCAATGACCGTTGGGATTTGCGTGCCGGGCGCCAGATTATTACCTGGGGCGTGGCTGACGGTCTGCGTGTGACCGATATCATATCGCCCATGGATTACACCGAATTCCTGGCTCAGGATTATGATGACATACGTATTCCCGTGAACGGTCTGCGCTTGCGTTATATGCGTGACCGCTGGAACTTGGAGGTGGTGGCGGTGCCTGTGGCATCGTTCTTTGAACTGCCTGTTGATGATGCTAACCCGTGGTCGGTGGCTCCTCGTGATATGGGTGTGCCGGTTATTATGGATATGGGTGCAGAGCCCGCGCGTAAGTTTGAGAATATGGAGTTCGGAACGCGCCTCAGTATGTTCCTGAGCGGAGTGGACTTTTCACTGTCCGCCCTCCGTACCTGGAACAAGATGCCTGTGTTCAGCACCACATTTGACGGCACGAATCTGGTTGCAACCGGTCAGTACCGCCGCATGACTATGTTCGGGGCCGATGCCTCCCTTCCGCTTGGCCAGTTTGTGGTGCGCGGTGAGGCTGCACAGTATCTGGATGAGGCGCAGACTCCCGCAGCCGGCAGCGATGTGCCGCGCTCAGGCTCCCTGAATGCGCTGCTGGGTGTTGACTGGTATGCCGGTAACGACTGGAACGTATCGGCCCAGTATTCATATAAGTTCATTGAGGATTATTCGGCCCTTATGAGCGGTCATGAGCATACCCATATGGGCACGCTGCGCATCTCCAAGAGTCTGATAAACAACACTCTCTCGCTGCAGACATTTGCCTATATGGACCTGTCGGACGGAGGCATTTACAACCGCTTCACTGCCGATTACGCCCTCAACGACCAGATGCACGTGATGCTGGGCTATGACCTGTTCCATGCTGACAAAGGCATGTTTAAGATGTACACCGACAACTCGGAGTACTGGCTCAAACTCAAATACAGTTTTTAATCAATTAATAATTACAGTTATGAAACCTATTTTTAAAATTATCCTTTTGGCAATCGCGTATTTTGCCTCATTCATTCTTGGTTCATTGACAGGTCTTATTCATCCTGCATGCTACGCTTACGTGGGCGCTTTGCTGCCGTTACTCACGGCGTTCATCTACAAGGGCATGGTCAAAGCGGTTCCGGGATTCGGCGCTGCAAGTATCATGAACGGTCTGGTATTAATTCTGTTCCTCATAGCAGGTGAGGCCGATACCGTATGCGTAATAGGACTGATATTCCTGGCAGCTCTCTCTGAGTTCCTTAAGGTCAAGTTCCAGTCAAATCCCGTAAAGAGCCTGCGCTGGGGATTCGTGCCGATGGCATTCTCATTCTTTACCTACACTGCTCACTGGTGGACCGATACCCAGGGCTCCCTGGCCGCTGCTGTAGCAGAGATGCGTCCCGGTTACGACCAGCTGATGATTCCCGTCATAGACAACGTTCCGGTTCTGATTTTTGTCTATATTATCACCATACCCCTTGCAATCCTGGCAATCAGGCTGGCAAAATGATACCATTGGGGACTCTAAGTTTGTGCCAGTGATAATATCTATGTGAAGAATTTGCTCAACTACGGCCGGTTCCCAACCTTTGTTGTAAAAAGGAGGAAAGGCCGGCAGGAAAGGGAAACTATATTGGGGACAATAGTCCACAGAGTCTATGAACCGTGTAAGTCCTTCCCTGCATAGTTGCAAAGTCCAGATAGAATGCGAGGCTTGAAA
>JAFXMB010000126.1 GCA_017530735.1 Bacteroidaceae bacterium
GGTGGCGGCGGCTTCGGCGGAGGCGGCGGCTTTGGCGGCGGTGCCGGTGGATTCGGCGGCGGCATGGGCGGCGGCTTCGGCGGCGGCTTCTGATCCCAAACGAGCTAAAAAATGACGCAAAGGGAAACGACCCCTTTGCGTCGTTTTTTTATATCTTTGTGCGAAAGTCAAAACTCGTTTAATGAAAAAAATATCCTTTGCGTTGCTGTGCGCGTTTGCAGCAGCAACGGTGGCAGTTAATGCCCAACCTTACAAAAACAGTGATTTACCCGCTCAGGAGCGTGCCAAAGACCTTGTTGGCCGATTAACGCTCGAGCAGAAAGCAGCATTGATGCAGAACGGTTCGCCCGCAATTCCGGAGTTCAGAATCAAGGCGTATGACTGGTGGAACGAGGCCCTTCACGGAGTTGGCCGCGCCGGTCTGGCAACGGTTTTCCCGCAGGCCATAGGTATGGCTGCATCATTTGACGATGCGTTGTTGCTGGACGTATTTACCGCAGTAAGTGACGAGGCCCGCGCAAAATCGGCCCAGTACAGCGAGAACGGAGGCCTGCGCCGCTATCAGGGACTCACGTTCTGGACCCCGAACGTAAACATATTCCGCGATCCGCGCTGGGGACGCGGCCAGGAGACCTACGGTGAGGACCCGTACCTTACATCCAGGATGGGTGTATCGGTTGTAAACGGTCTTCAGGGTCCGGCCGATGCCAAGTACGACAAGCTGCACGCCTGCGCCAAGCACTTTGCGGTGCACAGCGGTCCGGAGTGGAACCGCCACGTGTTCAACGCCGAGGATATTGCAGCGCGTGACCTCAGAGAGACCTATCTGCCCGCCTTCAAGGCACTGGTGCAGGAGGCCGATGTCAAGGAGGTTATGTGCGCCTACAACCGCTACGAGGATGAGCCCTGCTGCGGAAGCAGCCGCCTGCTGCAGCAGATTCTGCGTAACGAGTGGGGTTACAAGGGTATAGTGGTATCGGACTGCTGGGCCATCAACGACTTCTTTACCGAGGGTCATCACAACACTGAGCCCGATGCCAAGCACGCCACATCGAAGGCCGTTCTGACCGGAACTGACCTGGAGTGCGGAAGTTCATACGCAAACCTGCCTCAGGCTGTCAAGGACGGTCTGATAAAGGAATCAGATATAGATCTGTCACTTACACGTCTGCTCACAGCCCGTTTTGAGCTGGGTGAGATGGATGATCCCGCTCTGGTGGAGTGGACAAAGATCCCGTACAGCACGGTTGACAGCAAGGAGCACCGCGCGCTGGCTCTGAAGATGGCCCAGGAGAGCATGGTTCTGCTCAAGAACAACGGAATCCTGCCGCTCAATACTGCCAAGAAGGTGGTTGTGATGGGTCCCAACGCCAACGACTCGGTTATGCAGTGGGGTAACTACAACGGAACTCCGTCACGCACCGTAACCCTTCTGGAGGCTCTCCAAAGCACCGGGGCCGATGTCAAATACATGCGCGGATGTGATTACGCATCGAACTCAATGGCTCTGGTAAGCCTGTTCAGCCAGTGCAAGGCCAGCGGTCAGCAGGGTTTTGACGCCAAGTACTGGAACAACGCACGCGGTGAGGGTGAGCCCGACGTCCTGCGTCACAACGCAACTCCGCTCAGATTCTCAACCGGCGGCGCAACGGTATTTGCCCCCAACGTAAATCTGGAGGACTTTGCAGCGGTTTATACATCGACCTTCCATGCCGATGAGGACGGCCAGGTGGCATTCTTCATGCAGAATCAGGGTCAGGCATCAATCAGCGTAAACGGACGTCGCGTGGCTATGGGCCGAAACGGCACCGAAGCCCGCAAGGTCTATACTCTGGACGCCAAGGCAGGTCAGGATTACGAGATTACCATCAACTACTCATGCCGTCGTGGTGAGGCATCGCTCTCATTTGACCTTGGATATGAGGTTGAGGTTAGCGTTGACAAGACCGTCGCAGAGTGCCAGGGTGCCGATGTAGTGATTTTTGCAGGCGGTATCTCACCTTCGCTTGAGGGTGAGGAGATGCCGGTAAGCATAGACGGTTTCCGTGGCGGTGACCGCACCAAGATTGAGCTGCCTACCGCTCAGACTGAACTTGTCAAGGCCCTCAAGGCTGCCGGCCTGAAGGTGGTATTTGTAAACTTCTCAGGCTCTGCTATGGGTCTGACAGAGGTTGAGCCTGCCTGTGACGCTATCCTGCAGGCCTGGTATCCGGGCGAGGAGGGCGGTAACGCCATCAAGTCTGTGCTGTACGGTGAGTACAATCCCGGCGGACGTCTGCCCGTTACATTCTACGCATCGACCGCACAGCTGCCCGACTTTGAGGATTACTCAATGAAGGGCCGCACATACCGTTATATGACCGAGAAGCCGCTCTATCCGTTCGGTTATGGTCTGAGTTACAGCAAGTTCACTTACAAGGGCATCAAGATCAAGAAGTCCGGTGAGAACTACAAGGTTTCACTCAAGGTCAAGAACAACGGTAAGATGGACGGTGATGAGGTCGTTCAGGTTTACGTACGTCGTCCGAGTGACACCGAGGGTCCGAGTCACGCCCTGCGTGCCTTCAAGCGCGTGAACATAGGCGCCGGCAAGACACAAAAAGTTGAGATCGAACTCACCCCTGAACAGTTCGAGTGGTTCGATCCCAACATCAATCTTATGAATGTCCTGCCCGGTCAGTATGAAGTTCTGGTGGGCGGTAATTCAAATCTGTCTGAACTTAAATCGCTGAAGGTTACTTTATAATCTCCAGTTGTCTTAAGGTGCCAATGGGGACGGTTCTCTTTGGCACTTTTTGGTGACACTTGGGGACGGATCTCTATTGGCACGGAAAAAACGCCAAAGAGAACCGTCCCCATTGACACCTTGGGAGCTTATCACTCTATGATATCTAACTGACGAAGGAGAGCTTCGGGTTCAGGATCGTGACCTCTGAAGTCACGATACAATTTTGCGGCTTCTACACTTCCTCCTTGCTCTAATAAATGTCTGAACTTGCGGGCGGTTTCCTTGTCGAAGATTCCTTTTTCCTCAAAGAGGCTGAATCCGTCGGCAGCAAGGACTTCGGCCCATTTGTAACTGTAATAACCGGCTGCGTAGCCGCCGCTGAATATGTGGCTGAATGAGGTCGATATTATGCACTCGGGTACAGACGGCAGTACATCGGTCGATATCAGGGCGTCTTTCTCAAACTTGATGATCTCACCCTGGATGGGCTTGGTCTGGGTATGGTAGTTCATATCCAGGATTCCGAACTGCAGCTGGCGCATGTGATAGTAGGCCGACAGGTAGTTCTTGGAGGCCTTGATCTTGGCGATGAGTGAGTCGGGCAGGGCGTCGCCGGTCTGATAGTGCTTGGCGAAGGACTGCAGGTACTCCTTCTCATAACCCCAGTTCTCCATTATCTGGCTGGGCAACTCCACAAAGTCGTGGTCTACGCTGGTGCCGGTCATGGACGGGTAACGGCCCTTGGCCAGGATGCCGTGCAGTGAGTGTCCGAACTCGTGCAGCATGGTGGTGAACTCGTCATGTGTAATGAGTGAGGGGGTATCGGCCGTGGGTTTTGTGAAGTTGGTTACCAGGCTGATGAAGGGACGCTCCTCGACTCCGTTCTCTATCTTGAGGTCGCGGAATGAGGTCATCCAGGCGCCGCTGCGCTTGGTTGCGCGGGGGAAGAAATCTGCGTAGAAGAGTGCCAGGAACGAGCCGTCGGCGTCACGTACCTCATATACCTTTACGTCAGGATGATAGACGGGTACGTTGGCGGGCTGGAAGGTGATTCCGTACAGGCGGTTTGCCAGGCTGAATATGGCGTCTATGCAGTCCTCAAGACGGAAGTAGGGTTTGAGTTCCTCATCGGTCAGGTTGTACTTGGCAACGCGCTGTTTTTCAGCGTAGTAACTAAAATCCCAGGGGCGGATCTGATCGCCGTCAAAACCTATTGACTTAGCGTATTTATTCAATTCTGCAACCTCCTCCTTGGCCTTGGGCAGGGCGGGAGCGCGAAGTTTCTCGATGAAATCCCAGACTGCAGCGCCGTTCCCCACCATTCTTAACTCAGTCTTGTAGTCGGCATAGTCTTTGTAACCCAGCAGAGCGGCCTCCTGATAGCGCAGATCTACAATCTGGCGGATGGTCTCGGTGTTGTCCCACTCATCCTGGAACGCGCGGCGGTTGTAGGCGCGGTACATCTTTTCACGCAGGTCGCGGCGGTCGCTGAACTTGATGAATCCGCCGTAACTGGGTGCGGAGAGGTCAAACAGCCAGCCTTCAACACCCTTGTCCTTGGCTGCCTGTGCGGCCATGTCGCGGATATATCCGGGCAGTCCGGCAAGGTCGGCCTCATCGGTCAGTACCATCTGGAAATTGTTGGTTGATGAGAGCTGGTTCTTCTGGAACTGGAGGGTCAGCAGGGAGAGTTTCTCACTGATCTCGCTGTATTTCTTCTTGTCCTCGGGGCTCAGATTGGCACCGCTGCGCTCAAATGACTTGTAGGTGTCCTCAAGCAACTTCATCTGATCAGGCTCCAGGCCCAGGCTTTCGCGCTGGTTATAAACGGTTTTGATGCGCTCAAACAGTTTATCGTTCAGGCTTATGTACATGGAGTACTCGGTCTGCAGGGGTGATACCTTCTCGGCTATATCCTGGAGCTCGTCGGTGGCATCGGCCTCCAACAGGTTATAGAAGATGGCGCCTACCTTGTTTACAAGGCTGCCGGAGTATTCCAGGGCCTCGATGGTGTTCTGGAAGGTGGGGGCGTCGGGGTTGGCCACGATGGAGTCTATCTCCTGCTTGCCCTGGCGGAAAGCCTCCTGGAAGGCGGGCAGGTAGTCACTGTTCTGGATCTTGTCAAACTGAGGGGCACCGTACGGAAGCGGTGATTCTGTGAGTAACGGGTTCTGATGCATGTTGCAAGCGGTTAACAGTGTAGCGCTGAGGATACACGTGATAATTCGGTGGTTCATACTTTTTTGTTTGTTATGGATGCGAAGTTACAAAATAATGCTACCTTTACCGAATTAAAGATTTATAATTATGCTTATGAGATTAAAGGTCCTGTTTTGTGTTTGCATGCTCCCGGCACTGGTATGGGGGCAGTCCAGAAAGCCCTATGCCTCTTGGTACGTGGATGGGGCCAAGGAGAAATCTGAAAACCGTTCACACACCGCCCTGGAGGCTTTTGAGCAGGGGCAGAGTGTAATATATGCCACCAACGCGGTAGATCTTTACCTGACGTATCTGCGCGTAAACAAGACATCGGGCGGAATTATGGCCGATGACCGCCGCGAGACAGGTGCAAATTCAGCTTTGTTGGCCGATGGTGCCAGTAAAGTCCGCCTGGACAGATGTGAAGTGATATCACATTCGGCTCAGGCTGATGGCATTACGGCAAGCGGTCAGGATACTAAAGTGACTGTCAATGAAGGTACCGTTTCAACCAGCAGACAGTTCTCGGTCGGCGTCAGTTCCATAAACAATGCTTTGGTTACAGTGAACAAGACCGAGGTGAACACTATTGATCACCAGAGCCCTGCTTTCTATGTTCATAACGGCGGAGAAATGACTGTTACCGAGGCTTTCGGCCGTAATACAGGTCAGGCTTCGCCGGAGTTCTATGTGGGCGGAGGTAAGATAAGTGCTACAAAATGCCGTTTGAATTCGGCAAAATGGACAATAGGCAGTGTGGACACTGGTTTGCTTGAGGTATCTGCAAGCGAACTCAAGTCCGGCGGCATATGCGGATTCCTGGTTTACGGTGCCAATGACAAGGTTAATGAGTTGCGTGCGCTGGACAGACTGGTTCTGGTAAAGAACAAGATTACGGTGGGAGAGGGCCCGCTGATTCTGGTGACTAATGCCGGCGGTGAGATTACACTGTCCAAGAACAAGATAAATTGCAAGGATGACGTGATAATTGCCGTAAAGGCCGATGAGTGGGGCGTCAAGGGCGCCAATATGGGAAATGCCATGATTGACCTGGCTAATCAGTCCCTGAAAGGTGACATTTATGTGGACAGCATAAGCAGTCTGGAACTGTATCTTAAAAAGGGTGGCAAACTGAACGGTGCAATTACCGGTAATCCCTGCGATGGCCGCTCTGTGAACGTGCATCTTGAAAAAGGCGGAGCATGGACCGTAAAGGGTGATGTTTACGTAAACCGCGTTACGTTTGAGCAGCCGCTCAAGAAGGGCCTCAAGCAATTAAAGGGCAAGCATGTGATTTACTATGATGCAGATGATCCCTACAATGAACCCCTGGGCGGTAAGGAGCACAAGACTTCCGGCGGATGGCTGCGTCCTATGAAGTAAGATATGAGAAAACTGTTGTATACATTCCTGGCTCTGATGCTGGCGTTGCCTGTGGCAGCCGACAAGACGGAGATTGCGTTTGATAAACTTCCTGAGAAGGCTCAGAAGGTTGTCAGGCAGGCATATCCCGATGGCAAGATCAAGAAGGTTGAGATAGAACGCCGGGCCAGTCTGATCCAGTATGAGGTCAAGATTACAGGAGGGACCAAACTGCAGTTCTCCAAGGACGGCTCGCTGACCGAATGCGAGTGCACCAAGGAGGCTGTGCCTGACATCCTGATTCCGTCCAAGATAAAGGATTTCATGGCTAAGGAGTTTCCTGACAGGGAGATACGACGTTTTGAGCATGACAGCAAACTGTATGAACTGTTGCTTGACAACGGTGATGAACTGAGCTTTAACAGTTCATACAGACTTATAGATATTGACAGGGCGGTAGAACAGAAATGAGTAGGATTGCTATTATAAGAAGGTCAAAACTGGTGTTGGCGTTGGCATTTGCCGTCGCTTTGTTGAATTCATGTATCTTCAAGGATGAGAAGGATCATAAGATACACAGGACGGTGCTGATATATATCTGCGCCGAAAACAACCTCTGGTCTATGGCAAACAGTAATCTCTATTCCATGAACTCGAGCATAGGAAACGGAATGGACAATTACAACCTGCTGGTGTATATGGACTGCAGGGGCATGACGCCCGCACTTATTCACGTCCATAATTTCCAGATAGACACTATTGCCAAGTATCCGGAGAGAAATTCGGCCGATCCCGCGGTGATGCGTTCAGTGATTGACGAAGTGCTCCAGAACTGGAAGGCCGAGCATTACGGTTTGGTGTTGTGGAGTCATGGTACCGGCTGGCTGCCTGCAGATAAACTGCATTTCGTAGCTCCTAACATGGGATATGCGCCCCGCAGACGTGCTTTCGCATTGGAGGATAATCCCGGTCAGACGCCTGCGTATACCTGCATGGAGTTGGACGAACTGGCAGAGGCCATCCCTGATGACGTCTTTGACTTCATCCTGTTCGACGCATGCTACATGGGTAACGTCGAGGTTGCATTCGCGTTGCGCAACAAGGCTAATCAGATTGTGTCATCGGCCTGTGAGATAGTAAGTTATGGTTTCCCGTATCATGTGGTTACGCGTGACCTCCTGAATAACAACATGCTCAAGACCTGCAATGAATTCTTTGATTACTACAACAGCATGAGCGGTTTTAACAAGACGGCGGGTATTTCGCTGGTCAATACCGCAGGACTGGACAGTCTGGCCCGTTGCTTCCGTAAGATAATCAATGAATACGGTTACAAGGTTCCAACTATGAATGTCAAACGGGTCCAGTGTTTTGACCGTTTCAACAACCATACAAGCTATGATCTGGAGAATTTCGTGGAGGCGATATGTGAGAACAACGATTACATGAATGAGTTCAGACTGCAGTTGCAGTCGTGTGTACCATACAAGGTTTCAACTCCAATCTTATTCCCCGGTGACCCGGATCAGATAGTGATAAACTCATATTGCGGAATGAGCGTGTTTATTCCACGTCCGGAGTATGAGGAATCGGGCCTTAATGAGGCTTACAGGCAGACGGAGTGGAGCGACTACACAGATTACAGGTAAATTGAAAATTGAAAATTGAAAATAAAACCTATTATATGAAGAAGAATTTGTTGTTTATTGCTCTGGTTGTGGCCGGAGCTTTTTGCGGATGCAAGGGCGATGTAACATTGTCACGTGACGTCAAGGGGTACGATGACCCTCTGATGCAGAATGAGAAACAGATTACTGCCATTATCAAGAAGATGACCCTTGAGGAGAAGGTTGCAATGCTTCACGGCAAGCATATGTTCACATCCGAGGGTGTTGCGGCTCAGGGAATAGCCGATATGGTTTATGCCGATGGTCCTTTCGGCATCCGTGAGGAGATGGAGCCACATTCATGGAACTCTCTCCATCTTACAACTGACTCCGCTACATTCTTCCCGACAGGATCGGCCCTGGCTGCCACCTGGAATGAGGAGATGGCATACATTTACGGTACAGGTATGGCCCGTGAGGCACGCCTGCGCGGTAAGGACATGATTCTGGGTCCTGCAATCAATATCCAGCGTATTCCTACCGGTGGCCGTACATACGAGTACCTGAGTGAGGATCCTTACCTGAGTTCCAGACTGTCTGTACAGTATACAAAAGGTGTTCAGGATAATGGCGTGGCTGTTTGCGTAAAGCATTTTGCGCTGAACAACCAGGAGACCAACCGCGGTAGTGTGAACGTTATCGTAAGCCCGCGTGCCATGCGTGAGATTTATCTGCCGCCGTTTGAGGCCGCTATCGTCGAGGGTAACGCATTCGGTGTGATGTCGGCCTACAATAAGATTAACGGTTACTGGTGCGCAGAGAATTATGAGTTGCTTAACTCTATCCTGCGTCAGGATTGGGGCTTTAAGGGTATGGTTATTTCTGACTGGGGCGGCACTCACAGCACTGTGGGTTCGGTTACGGCCGGTCTGAACGTGGAGATGCCTAACTCTCAGTATCTGGGCCAGGCTCTGCTGGATTCTGTTGCATCAGGTGCTGTTTCTGAGGCTGTTATCGATGAGCGCGTGCGTGAGATTCTGCGCGTTCGCTTGGCTGTTGAGCCTGTTCCCGAGGATAAGGCCAACGTTGAGATGACCGCTAAGCCTGAGCAGGCTCAGATTTCTTATGAGGTTGCCACTCAGTCAATTGTGCTGCTTAAGAATGAGGGCTCTCTGCTGCCGATTGATTTGAATAAGGTTAAGACTATTGCCGTGATTGGTGATAATGCCGATAAGATTATGGCTACAGGTGGAGTAGGTGCCGGTGTCAAGGCTCTTTATGAGATTACTCCTCTGGCTGGTTTGAAGAACCGTATTGGTGATAAGGCCAAGATTGTTTATGCCCAGGGCTATACTTCACAGCAGGCTCGCGGCGGATTTGGCGGTTTTGGCGGTGGCTTTGGCGGTTTTGGCCGTCGTGGTGGTGCTCCTGCTCAGAATGCTGCTGCGCCTAAGCCAGATGATACTGCCAAGAAGTTGCAGGATGAGGCTGTAAAGGCTGCCAAGGGTGCTGATCTGGTGCTCTTTATTGGTGGTGACAACCGTCAGCATGAGACCGAGGGCAGCGACCGCCGCAGCATGGATCTGCCTTATAATCAGGAGAATGTGCTGGAGGCTGTGGCGGCTGTAAATCCCAATGTGGTGTTCATTGCAGTGGCCGGTGCTCCGGTTGACCTGAACCGCGTTCAGGCTTGCAGCCCCGCAATCGTTCAGTCATGGTTTAACGGCACCGAGGGCGGTAATGCTTTGGCCGATATCCTGCTGGGTAAGAATTCTCCCAGCGGCCGTCTGCCGTTCTCATATCCTATTAAACTTGAGGACAGCCCTGCTTACGCAATGGGTAACTTCCCGCAGACCGATGCTCCCATAAACCAGGATGTATTTGTATCGCTGGTTCAGGAGGACAGCAAGGCCGAGGAGATGCTCAAGGGTGCTACAGGCCGCGGTACAGCACTGTACAGTGAGGATATGCTGGTGGGTTACCGTTGGTTTGATACCAAGCAGAAGCCGGTTATGTATCCGTTCGGATATGGTCTGGGTTACTCTGATATTGAGTATCAGAAAATGGGTCTTGTTGATAACAAGACCCAATACACTGACGGCGAGGAGATTGAGGTATATGTCGTTATGAGGAATATCGGTAAATATGATCAGTATGAAGTGCCGCAGCTGTACGTCCATAGGGTAGATTCAAAGGTTGAGTGGCCCTACAAGGAGCTTAAGGCCTTTAGGAAAGTTCAGATGAAAGCTGGAGATGCAGCGTCTATTACTCTCACGGTTCCGGTAGAGTCACTCAAGTACTGGAACGAGGACAAGCATGACTGGGTTCTGGAGCCGGGCAAGATTGAGCTGCTCGTGGCTCGCAACGCCGGTGAGATTGTTGGTAAACTCGAGGTGGAGATTCGCTGATTGCGCTCGCTTTTTTGCCGCTTGTGCTGCGATTCTATGGAGGGAGGTGTCTCCCTCCTTTTTTGCGCTCTTCGCCAAAGTGTCCCACAACCACCCGCGTTAGAGCGTATTCTCGATGGGGTTAGTGTGGGACATGCCCCTTCCTGAGGCTTGTGTCCCACACGCGGAGGGCTAAGAGAGGGCTCTGGGGCCGATGAGCGTGGGACACTTTGGCGAAAAATGACTAACTTCGCGCAAACTTTATGAAAAATGGTAAGGAAACAGATACACACATACACGGTCAAGAGTTTTGAATGCGACCGTAACGATACGCTCCGTTTGCTCACTTTGCTCAATCTTTTCCAGGATATAGCCGATGACAGCGCCAACGAGATTGGCATCGGCTACGATTATCTGCGTACTGTGGGTAAGGCGTGGGTGCTGATTGCAATGAACGTGCAGATTGACCGCATGCCGCATCTGGCCGAGGAGATTACGCTAAAGAGCTGGCCGTCAGATTTTTCGGCCCTGTATACCGAGCGTGAGTTTGAGGTGTGGAGTGCAAGCGGTGAGCGTATTATCCGCGCTTGCAGCCAGTGGATTGTGATTGATTTTGCATCGCGGCGCCCCATGCATCTTAAGGATTGCCTGCCGGAGTATGAGCCTATCCATGAGAAGGTGATTCTGGAGGACCGATTCCCGAAACTGCCGGCCACGGAGCGCGATGATTACACCGAGCGGTTCCTGGTGCGTTACGATGATATTGACCGTAACGATCATGTTAACAATGCGATATATTCACTCTGGGCAAGCGAGAGCCTGGAGCCTCAGTACCGCATTGAGCATGTTCCTGCCGGCTTGATAATAAACTTCCGCAAGGAGGGCCTGTTTGGTGAGAAGATACTGGTTCACACCCAAATGGATGGCGACACCTCGCTTCACAGCATCCAGGCGGTGGACGATAACCGTGAGCTTGCCAGAGTGCAGTTCACCTGGCAAAAATAGTACCATTGGGGCCTGACCCCATTGGTATCATTTTGTTATTCGCCTTCCAGTTTGAACTCGTGGAAGTTGTTCTCGTCCAGTTTGAACTTGGGCGTGCAGAAGTAGATGAGCTCGGCACGGGTCAGGACGGTGTTATCGGCATCCATCAGTTCGGCCTCAATGAATGCTACGTTGCGCATCATCTTGCTTATCTTGGCGCGGACAGTGATCTCGTCCAGATGTGAGCTGACGGGTTTGAGGTATTCCATGTTCATCTTTGAGGTGACGCCGTTGGTCTGAAGTTTGCGGCATACCACCCAGCCGGCGGTCTCGTCAATCAGAAGCGCCTGGATTCCACCGTGCAGGGTGTTCTCCCAACTCTCGTAATCGCGTGTAGGTTTGAACTTGGTTACCACATAGTCACCGTCCTCATAAAACTCCAGGTGCAGGCCCTTGGGGTTGGTGGGGCAGCATACAAAGCAGTTGTAACCTTCAGTTCCTATCCAAGGATTGATAATCTTTCTCATATTCAAATATTATTAAAATGATACCATTGGGGCCTGACCCCAATGGTATCATTTTTTGTTTTTGTCTTGGTAGAGGAAGCGGCGGATCTTGTGCGTGGCGGTCTTGTTGAAGGGCTCCTTCATTACCTCCACGTCGCGGATCTTGAGGAACTGGCTCACCTTGGAGTTCACGAATTCCATCACCTCCTTTTTGCGTTTCTCTATGGCCTCAAGGAACTTTTCCTGGCCCTCAAGGTTCCAGTCTATGGCACCGTCGTTGAACTGTACCAGTGCCACAAGCTGTCCTGAGCGGCTTATCACGAGCGATTCGTTTACGTCCGATATCTTATTGATGACGCTTTCAATCTCCTCGGGGTAGATGTTTTCGCCCGATGCGCCGATGATTACGTTGCCTGATCGGCCCAGGATGGAGTATCGGCCTTTCTTATCGACGGTGGCGATATCGCCGGTGCGCATCCAGCCGTCTTCGGTCATCACGGCGCGGGTGCGGGCGTAATCCTTGTAGTATCCCAGCATTACGTTGGGGCCCTTTACCTGAAGCTCTCCCTGTCCGGTCTCGGGATTGACATCGGCCAAACGGACCTGGACCTCGAACGATGATGTTCCGGTGGTGCCCAGATGGGTGCGTTTGGGGCCGGCGTCGCAGATGAGCGGGGCGGTCTCGGTGAGGCCGTAACCTATTGCGTATGGGAACTTTATGTGGCGCAGGAACTCCTCAACCTCGCGGTCCAGCTTGGAGCCGCCAACGCCGAAGAACCTTACGCGGCCGCCAAACTGCTGCTTTACTTTCCTGCCCACCAGATAATAGAGTATGTGCGGGAAATGTTGTTTCATGTAGCGCAGGTACTTGCTGCCGGCTATGGTGGGGAATATCTTGCCGCGAATGACTTTCTCTATGATAAGCGGCACCGACAGGATTGTGGTGGGGCGTATCTTGAGTAGAGCCTGACTCAGTATGGTGGGAGTGGGGGGCTTCTGGATGTAATAGACGGGGCAGCCGGTGGAGAGCGGATAGAGCATGCCTATACTCATTTCATATGTGTGAGCCAGCGGCAGGATGGACAGGAACACGTCCTTGCGGCGATAAACCTTGTGCGCGTACCACGCCTCGAGCACGTTGTGGCAGAAGTTGCGGTGGCTCAGCATCACTCCTTTGGCGTTGCCGGTGGTGCCCGATGTGTAGATGATGGCGGCTATATCGGTGGCGTCGGGCACTTTGCTGCGTCCGTCACAGGTATAACTATCATCCAGGGCCTTTATGAGTTCAAAGGTGCTTATGTCAATTATCAGATTCAAGCGGTCGTATGACTCCCGACTGATTTTGGGCAGTTGCTTTCGGCTTACGAATATGGCCTTGGTCTCGGAGTGAACAAGTATATTCTCAACCTCATTGGCCGATAAATCCGGCAGCATGGGCACTGCAATGCGGCCGTGAGCGGTTATCGAGAAGAAGGCTACAGCCCAGTTGGGCATGTTCTCGGACAGGATGGCTACCTTGTCGGCGGGGTTGAGGCCGAATGTACCAAGAAGGCCCGAAAGTTGGTCGGCCTTGTCACGGAACTGTGAGAATGTGTAACTGCAGCCTCCATCTACAAAGTCCGATGCAAGGCGGTCATGGTTCACGGTGGCGGTGTATTCAAGCAGATCTGCAAGGGTTGTAAATCTGTGTCTCATTATATTGTAAGGTAATTATCGGGTAATGTAGTTTTGCGGGTGGCGTCCCTTTAAATTCATGCTTTCATATATCTCCTGTATGCGGCGGGTATCGGCGTTGGCATCGTCTGTAAGTTCTACTTTGCGGTCTACGGCAACTTTCTTGCGGCCCCAGTCAAAGTAGCACAGGTAAACGGGAATGTTGGCGGCTTTGGCAATGAAATGATAGCCGGTTTTCCATCGGGCTATAGGTTTGCGGGTGCCCTCGGGGGCAATTGCCAAGTGCATCAGATCGGTCTTTTCCATCTCCTTGAGTACAGAGCGCACTACCGATGCGGGATGCTTGCGGTCCACGGGTATGCCGCCGATGGCTCTCAAGATCCAGCCCAGGGGCGGGAAGAAGAGGCTTTTCTTGACCATGCAGAAGGTTTTGCCGCCTATTGAGACGTAGAACAGGTAAGCCACTACAAAGTCAAGCATTGATGTGTGGGGCACGCCCAGAAGTATGCACTTGGGTTCAGGGGGCAGGAAAGGGCTTGTCTCCCAGCCCCAGACTCTCAGTATCCATCCGCAGAATTTACGCCACATAAGGTTTGTTTTTTATTAAGGCTGCAAAAGTAATCATTCGGGGTGGTACTTTCCTGTGTACTTATTATAAATGTGGTTAATAGGCTTCCCTTTGTGGCGAATCGGTGCTTCCCGCCAAAGTGTCCCGCTATTTCGCCAAAGTGTCCCACACTCATCGGCCCCAGAGCACTTTCTGAGCCCTACGCGTGTGGGACACAAGCCTCAGGAAGGGGGATGTCCCACGCTCATCGGCCCGAGAATACGCTCTAACGCGGGTGCTTGTGGGACACTTTGGCGGAGCGAGGTGCTTGTGGGACACTTTGGCGGAGCGAGGTGGGCATGGGACACTTTGGCGAGAATGCAACGTTTTTGCAACGGTATTTGCTTGGAGGCCGATGGGTGCGCGGGGTATATTTGCAGCAAAAACTGATGGATATGAAGAAGCTTGTTTTTGCTTTTGCGGTGATTGTTCTGGTGGGGAGCGTGTTTGCATCGGCCCAGAAGAAGAGTGCATCGGCCCAGAAGAGTGATATAGTGAAGGCTCCGGGTTCTGTTACATTTAAGGTGGAGGATGTGGAGATTGCAGGGAAGATTCTGCCGGTTACGAATGGTTTTGAACTGGGGCGGAAATTGGCGGGCGGTCCTTATCTGGATTGCAGTTTTAAGAACAAATCTTTGGTGGACGGCGGTGATAATCCGTTTTTCTCGATGGTTTGCCTGGCGTATGCTGAGCACAGGCCGATAGTGCTTTCGCCCGATATCATGTGGATTCTGATCTGCAACGGGTTCTCGCAGCATGTGAACCGCGAACCGGAGAGGTTCAGGGATTATCTGGTGAGTCATGAGGGCAAGATGAGACTGGAAATTACGACTTACCCGGAGACCACAACGGCTCAGAAGGTTGAAATGTTTGCAGGTCTGATTGGGGAGAACACAAAAGGTGATCTGGATGAGCTGCTCACGTGCAATTTCTCAACTACGGGTATGGTGGAGCGGATGACGTCGCAAATCACGCTGATGGATGCTGTCAAGCCTTATTTTGACTTTGTTGAGCATCTGATTGGGTGCGGAATACCCAGCGTTACCCTGGAGGGTACTCCCGATGACTGGAAACTGCTGCGTAAAAAGACCCGCGAGTTGGGCAATTATGGGGTAAAGGAGTGGACTGACAGGCTGGACCCCATACTGAAAGAGTTTGTGGCGGCATCGGAGGGTAAGCCCAATGTGGAGTTCTGGTGGGATATGGCAATCAAGGGTCGGCCCATGGATTTTCATCTTAAGAGTGATGGTTGTATCCCTCTGTATGATGCTACAGAGTTTGACGGCTGGTTCCTGGAGTTCATACCGTTTGATTTAACTTGGAAACGTAATTCTGACAATATCTATGAAGAACTTAGTCTGGAGCCCTTAGTGTATGATACATATCGCGTACGCCCCAATAAGATAGAGTACGGCCATAAATTGCCCCCGATTATGACGAGCGTGCCTGTAACTCAGCACATTGAAGACGGTTACGGCAATATCATCCAGACCAATTATCTGGAGGTTCGGGCCGGCATCGTGGGTCTGACGCAGGATGTGGAGACCAAGACGCTACGGCCGGAGATTGGCTGGCTGGTCAAGCTTCAGTACAACGGAATGGCGATACCTCAGCGTGACACAACATCTGCCAACACAATCAGGGCCGATAAGCCCGATGAGACAAAGGTGGTGATATCGGGTGGTTGTGGGACACTTTGGCGGAGCGCGGTGGTTTGGCTGGAAAATAGTACCAAAGGGGTCTGACCCCATTGGTATCATTTTATTATCTTTGCAGTTGTTTTAGAAAACTTTGAAATGAGTAAGAGTTACGAGGAGATTAATGAGAAGATCCGCAAGGGTAAGGCGGTGGTGCTGACGGCCGAGGAGGTGTCGGAGATGGCCAGGACGATGTCGCCCAAGGAGATTCTTGATAAGGTTGATGTGGTTACTACCGCTACGTTTGGCGCTATGTGCTCAAGCGGCGCTATCCTGAACTTTGGTCACGCAAATCCGCCTATCCGCATGGAGAGGATTGAGATTAACGGCGTGCCGGTAAGCGGCGGTCTGGCTGCTGTGGATACCTACGTTGGTGCTACGGACTGCAATCCGCAGAATCCCACATACGGCGGCGCACATATTATTCAGGAACTGATTGACGGCAAGAAACTGACTCTGGAGGCTTGGGGTAAGGGTACCGACTGCTACCCGCGCAAGCACATCAAGACGGAGATCAGCCTCAAGACCATCAATGAGGCCATCCTGATGAATCCGCGTAACGCATATCAGAACTACAATGTGGCTGTGAACTCAACAGACCGAACATTATATACCTACATGGGCACGCTGCTGCCCCGCATGAAGAATGCGTCTTACAGCTCGGCAGGTGAGTTGTCACCGCTGCTGAACGACCCCGAATGCCGTACCATCGGCCTTGGAACCCGCATATTCCTTTGCGGTACACAGGGTTACGTGGTTTGGAACGGCACCCAGTTCAACTGCAGCAAGCCTCTTAACGAGTATGGTGTGCCGATGGGCAATGCGCGTACATTGGCCGTGATGGGTGAGATGAGGGAGATGTCCAGTGAGTTCCTGCGCGGCGCATATTTTGAGAAATACGGCGTTACGATGTACGTTGGCATAGGTGTTCCCATTCCGCTTCTGGATGAAGACCTGGCACATCACGTGAGCATACGTAACTGTCAGATTGATACCTTTATAGAGGATTACGGCGGCCGTGGTGAGCTGATAGGCAAGGTCAACTATGAGCAGTTGCGCTCCGGCGAGATTGAGTTTATGGGCAAGAAGATCCATACGGCTCCGCTTTCAAGCCTGAGCAAGGCACGTAAGATTGCCGCCATCCTGAAGGATTGGATTGAGAAGGGACAGTTTGAACTGACCGCTCCGGTTAGGCCGATGCCTACAGGAAGGTCGCTTCAGGGACTTAAGGATTTGAACTTGTAAATCAGCTGATTATGACAAAGAAAGTAGTTATATCATTCCCCGATGGCGAGGCCAGCCGCCCGCTTATCTATGAGCTGATTAAGAAGTATGACATAATGGTCAGCATCATCAAGGCCGATATAGACGGCGGCCGCAGCGGCAAATTGGTGCTGGAGTTGGATTCGGACTCAGAGCATATTGCCCAGGCCATTGATTTCATGCAGAAAAGCGGTGTGGATGTAAGCCCGCTTGAAAAGAAGATAAGTTACGATGACAGCAAGTGCGTGAGTTGCGGCGCATGTACATCGGCCTGTCCCTCTGGTGCCCTTTCAATAGGTGCTCCTGACTGGAAACTACGCTTCCAGCCCGACAAGTGTGTTGTGTGCAAGATGTGCATAACTGCTTGTCCTTTAAAGCTTTTCAAGATAGAGTTTGCCGATTAGCCTTTGTGCTATGGAGTACAGGGAACGAAGTTACAGGAGTCGTTTCTCAAATGATGAGAGACGCTGGTTCTGTGTCAAGTTCCTTGAGTCGGATTTGTGGATAGGGGTCGACCGCGGCTCCTATCGTGCGTCTATGGAGGCCGATACATACGCCATGCTGGTGGACCTGCGCCGTCAGATGGATGCGTATCTGCTGATGGATCCGCAGTACAAGACCGCCCTGACGCCTTACGATGCAGGATTGGAGGCTCCCAACATACTGAAAGAGATGTCCAGGGTCAGTCACAAAACCGGAATAGGGCCCATGAGCGCGGTTGCCGGAGCGGTTGCAAAAAAGGTTGCGGAGTTCCTGGGAACCAAAGAGGTGATTGTGGAAAATGGGGGAGACATATACGCCCAGGCGGCATCGGACATGGATATTTCGGTATTTGCCGGACAGTCTCCGCTGTCTGAGAAAATAGGCCTGCACATACCTGCAGCAGAGTTTCCGCTGGGTATCTGTACATCGAGCGGTACTGTGGGTCCGTCATTGAGCCTGGGCCGTGCCGATGCGGTGATGATTGTGTGCAAGGATGTATTGCTGGCCGACAGTTACGCCACCGCGATGGCCAACCGGATAAAGACGGTGAATGACCTGCAGAGCGTGATTGACCGGATATCGGACATACCTGAGATACTTGGCGCTATAGCCGTCAAGGATGACCGTATGGCCATTACAGGCCGTTTTGAACTTAGATTATTCAAATGATATTATGAGAAGGATTATTCTGTTTGTACTTGCTTTGATGACTGTGGCTCCTGTCATAAGCCAGGATGAGGTACGCATAAGAAGCTGCCGTCCGGGACTGGAGAATGCCAGGCATACCGCGTTCCGTGCATCGGCCCAAAAGAGAACGAACAGGGTTGCAGCTAATCCTTATACGGGTGACCGCCGTCAGTTGGTGGTGTTGGCGGCGTTTGCTGACAAGGGATTCCTGGGGGACAGCACCCAGACCTTGACTCAGTGGAATAAGATATTCAATACCAAGTACTTGAGCGAGGATTCATTCTACGGGTCCGTGTATGATTATTTCGTTGACCAGAGTTACGGACAGTTCCGTATTACGTTTGATCTGCATTATGCGACTGTGGACAGTATGATAAAATACCACAGCACCAAAATTGATGACGAGAACAGCCGGTTCCTGGTGCAGGATGTTGCACAATTGCTTGATAATAAGATTGATGACTGGGCTCCTTACGACTGGGACGGCGACGGTTATGTGGACCAGCTGCTCATTATATATGCCGGCAAGGGTCTGCAGAATGGCGGAAATGACAGTACCATCTGGGCGCATCAGTGGTGGATGAGTGAGCATGACGATTCAGAGCCTGTGAAAGTTAATGGCGCTGATAAAGAGTACTTTATAGATTCATACTGCTGTACTCAGGAACTGTCGGGAAAGGGCGATTACGGCTCATTCGGCACTCTCTGCCACGAATACAGTCACTGTTTCGGTCTGCCGGACTTTTATTACGGATCTTCCTGTATTGTGGGCAGTTGGGATCTGATGGACAACGGCAACTATAACGGAGACGGTTTCCGTCCCTGCGGTTACTCGGCATTTGAGCGTGCTTTCATGGGCTGGCTGACACCTGAGGAACTGACCGGTAAAACATCGGTAGATGGATTGCCGGCTCTATCAACCCAGCCTAAGGCATACATAGTACGCAATGACGGGCACCCGGATGAATACTACGTAATAGAAAACCGTCAGAAGATAGGATGGGATGAGAAACTGCCGGGCAGCGGAATCCTGATTTTCCATGTGGATTATGACGATTACATTTTCCGTCACGCAATGCCGAATGAGAGAGTAAAGCGTTATACAATAATTCCTGCCAACAATAAGACGATTGTAAACAACAATAACATCAAAGGCTGGGCATATCCAAACAACGGAAACAACAGTCTGACCAACACCTCGGAGCCTGCCGCGGAACTCAATAACATGAACACTGACAGTACGTTATTCATGAACAAGCCTATCACTGGGATGGCTGTGGTCAGTAGCATGGCACAATTCAAGTTCTGTTATCCGATAGAGAATGGTATGGTTCCGGCCACAGAGGAACCTGCAAAGGATCACGGATGGTTTACCATAGATGGCCGTCAGTTATTGGCACCACCTACGGGTAAGGGTATTTACATCCACGATGGCAAGTTATTGCTGATAAAATAATATCATTATCTTTGCTAACCGGTAGTAATCAATTCAACCAAATAGATTTATGAGAAAAGTTTTAATGGTCCTTGGCGCGGTGGCGCTTGGTTTTGTTTCAGCGTTTGCGGCTGACAATAAAGGTATTTCATTTGATGAGTTATCGGCCGACAGGTTTACACTCATAGAGAACGGCAATCCTGTGACTATTCTGGCCGATGAGGCCGATAAGAGCGGCGTTCAGATTGCTCTGAAGGCTTTGCAGAAGGATTTTATGGCCGTATCGGGCAAGTTGGCTCCGGTTGTGTATGAGCCGGGGGTGGGCAAGCCGGTTATTGTGGGTACAATGGACAGCAAGTACATTGCACAGATAATCAAGGCCAAGAAGATTGACAAGAAGGAACTTCAGGGCAAGCGCGAGAAGTATATCATGACCGTGGTTGCCAACCCTATAAAGGGCATTGACGAGGCTCTGGTGATTGCCGGCAGCGATATGCGCGGTACCATTTACGGTATTTACGAGCTGTCCGAGCAGATTGGCGTATCGCCCTGGTACTATTGGGCCGATGTTCCCGTTGAGCACAAGGATAACGTTTCTCTTGCCAAGGGTACTTACACCGCAGGTGAGCCTGCAGTGACCTACCGCGGCATTTTCCTGAATGATGAGGCTCCCTGCCTTACCACTTGGGTCAAGAATACATTCGGCACAGAGCGCGGCGGACATGAGTTCTACGCATGCTGCTTTGAACTGATCCTGCGTCTGCGAGGTAACTTTATGTGGCCCGCCATGTGGGACTGGGCATTCTATGCCGATGACCCCGAGAACTCAAAGACTGCCAATGAGATGGGTGTAATCATGGGTACAAGCCATCATGAGCCGATGGCCCGTAACCATCAGGAGTGGGCACGTAACCCCAAGGCTTACGGCGGTCAGTGGGATTACACGGCCAATAAGCAGGAGTTGCAGCGTTTCTTCCGTGAGGGTGTGGAACGTGCCAAGGATACCGAGGATCTGATTACCATTGGTATGCGCGGTGACGGTGATGCTGAACTTCGCGGTAGCGATGAGGACAACATGAAGATGCTGGAGGGCCTGTTCGCTGACCAGCGCCAGATAATAAAGGAGGTGACCGGCAAGCCCGCCGAGAAGCGTCCCCAGGTATGGGCACTCTACAAGGAGGTTCAGACCTATTATAATAAGGGCCTGCGCGTGCCTGATGACGTAATCATATTGTTATCGGACGATAACTGGGGCGATATCCGCCGTCTGCCTAATGCTGAGGAACGTAAGCGCAAGGGAGGCTGGGGTATGTACTACCATGTGGACTATGTAGGTGCTCCGCGTAACTCCAAGTGGCTCAATATCACTCCGATACAGCACCTCTGGGAGCAGATGCAACTGACTTATGACTACGGTGTAGACAAGATCTGGGTGCTTAACGTAGGTGACCTTAAGCCTATGGAATATCCCATCACACTGTTCCTGGATATGGCCTGGAACCCCACATCATTCACTGTTGACAACCTTTTGGAGCACACATATGACTTCTGCCTTGAGTTCTTTGGCGAGGAGGAGGCTCAGGAGGCTGCCCGCATCCTGAACCTTTGCTGCAAGTACAACGGCCGCATAAGTGCCGAGATGCTCGATGCACGTCAGTACTACACACTTGAGACCGGTGAGTTTGAGCAGGTTTGCGACGATTACGCACGTCTGGAGGCTGAGGCTCTGCGTCAGTATCTGCGCCTTAAGCCCGAGTACCGCGATGCATATCAGCAGATTATCCTGTTCCCCGTACAGGCTATGGGCAATATCTACGACATGTACTACAGTCAGGCCATGAACCAGAAACTGGTGCGCAACAACGATCCCGCTGCCAACTACTGGGCAGAGCGTTGTGAGCGCGACTTTAAGCGTGACGCCGAACTCTGCGCATACTACAACAAGGAGATGGCCGGCGGCAAGTGGGACGGCATGATGATCCAGAAGCACATCGGTTACACATCATGGAACGATAATTTCCGTGCCGATACACAGCCGCGCGTAAGCCGCGTTGAGAAAGGCGAGAAGGAGGGTGGATACGTATTCACTGAGAAGAACGGTGTAGTTGCAATGGAGGCCGAGCACTTCTACGCTCAGACCGGCGTTAACTCAGGTTCTGCCAAGTGGACTACCATTCCTTACATGGGACGTACACTGTCAGGCGTGGCTCTGATGCCTTACAGCCAGCCTACTGACGGCGCTACAATGACCTACAAGTTCAATCTGAACGAGGATGTGGAGAACTTGTCGGCCGTAGTTGCTGTGAACGCAACACTTACATTCTACCGTCTTGAGGGACACCGCTACATGGTAAGCCTGGATGGCGGCCAGGAGATTGAGGTCGTGTTTAACGAGCGTCTGAATGAGGATCAGCGCAACATATACTCAGTATATTATCCCACAGTTGCCACCCGTGTAAAGGATGACCGCGTTCAACTGGGCAAGGCTGCCAAGGGTGAGCATACAATCACATTCCGACCCATTGAGCCGGGTACGGTATTTGAGAAGGTGGTGATTGATGCAGGAGGCTACATTAAGAGTTACCTGTTCATGCCGGAATCTCCATACGTGAGAGAGCAGTAAAAAAGAAAAGGCGGGGTTTCTGATGTGACCCCCAAAAGTTGGACGGTTTAACATTAATTGCTAGGCCTTAGTTTGGAATAGAGTTCGGTATTGCACCGGACTCTTTCCTTTTAGCCTTAGTTTGATTCTATCGTTATTATAGTATCGTATATAGCCCCGGA
>JAFXMB010000127.1 GCA_017530735.1 Bacteroidaceae bacterium
ACGGCTAACAGTGAGCGGAGTTCGGTTTGCTCGGTGGGTGTGGTGATTGTGCGCGACGGCGAGATTGTGGATTCGTTCTACTCACTCATAAAGCCGGAGCCCGATTATTACAACTATTGGTGTCAGCGAGTACATGGATTATGCAGCCGTGACACGGATAATGCACCCGTGTTTCCCGATGTTTGGGCTAAGATAGCACCGATGATAGAAGGACTACCACTTGTAGCACACAACAGCCCGTTTGATGAAGGCTGCCTTAAGGCTGTATTCCGCACATATCAGATGGATTATCCCGATTATGAATTCTACGACACCCTTTGCTGCTCAAGGAGGAAATTTCCGTCTCTAAGAAACCATCAGCTGCAGACTGTGGCCGAAGCATGCGGTTATCAACTGGAGAATCATCACCACGCACTGGCCGATGCCGAGGCCTGCGCCTGGATTGCACGGGAGATATTATAACTGAGCGGATGGAAAAGTTCCATAACTCAGGAATTATCATATCTTTGTAACCAAACCACATACAACAACATTATGAAAAGGCTATTTATCACATCGTTAGTTGCCCTGTTTACAATGGGCATCTCAGCTCAGGACAATTTTGAAGCTTTCCGTCACCTTGGAGTAGGCGTCGAGGCCGGACTTCACGGAATCGGTATTGATGTTGCAATGCCGGTCTATAAAGGTCTGATAGTAAAGGCTGGTTACAATTTCGTGCCGTCTGGAGATATCTTCAGCACCCAATTCAGCATTGACACTAAAGATCTTAAGGAGGCCCAGGAGCAGTATGACGCAGTCATGCATTTCCAGAACAAGTTCGGCGATGAGGCCGTCATTGATGCCGGATTGCAGCTTGGCATGTCAAATATCAAAGTTCTGTTGAACTGGTACCCCTTCCAATCCAGCAGCTTCTATCTGGCCGGCGGTATATACTGTTCCACCGACAAGAAGCCGTTCATAAGCATACACGGCAACACCACTCCGAATGACTGGGCAGCCCTTCTGGAACTGCGTGACAAAACCGGTGACGACAGTTATGAAATTGCACTCGAGATAGCCAATCAGAAATACCCCGTAGTCGAGAAGGACGGTTGCGGTTACATGCAGGCCGATTTCAAGATGGATCCGCTCAAGTATTATGTGGGTCTGGGTCTGGGACGTTGCGTTCCCAACAAGAGAGTAGGACTGCAGTTTGAGCTGGGTGCATTGTTCTACACAGGTGCCAAGTTCTACCTTCAGGACAAGGAGGTTCCCATGGCCGATGCAGCCGAGCAGTTAGGCGATGCAGCCAAGACAGCCATCGGATACATGGAGAAATACCCCATCTATCCGCAGCTTGCTCTCCGCCTCAACTTCCTGGCGTTTTAAAAAAGAAGGGCTCTGATTTTATCAAGGGTTGATTGGAATGACGGCCTCAGATGACCGCCGTAATCCACAATCAGCCCTTCTTTGTTTATAAGGATGTAGTACGGGATTCCGTTGTTTCCCAACTTGAGGATGTGGTCTATTCCGTAGAACTGCTCTTCGGTCAGCAGATAATCCTCAACCATGGATCCAAAGGTCGATACGCTGTCCCTGTCGGGGTAGAGTTGGGCGCCTATGATAATATTCACAATCTTAAGCGGCTCATCCTTTAAAGTCCTGGCCATTTTCCACATGTAAGGCCTCTCCTCGACGCATCCGCGACACCAGTGGGCGCCTATGTTGATGTAGATGACCTTGCCCTGGTTCTGCTCCACCCTGTCACGCAGAAACCTGACGCCGTCATTGACCGGGGCCGATGTACGCGGCATATCGCTGCGCCTATCGGGATAGAGAACGGCGTTGGTCAGTGCCCGGGGGTCATCCTTGAAAGACTTACGTGAGAGGTATCGGTCACGGGTGGAGAGTTTCAGTATGGGGTTGTCCACGTTTTGGGTAAAGAATGAATATAACTGCTCAAACCTCTCGGTTTCATTACGGTCAATGAACCTATTGAAGTTGTCCGTTATCAGAGCCTGACGGAGCATACCTTTCCGGGTGTTTTTCTTGAGGTAATCCATGTAGCCCACAAAACGCTCTTCTTTTGACAAGTCCTGATGGTCTTTGTAATAAATGTAATTCAGCCAGTCGTTTAATCCGTTTACCACACCGTAAAGGTTGCCGTTCAGGCAGGGATTCTCAAGCAGTTTCTCAAACTCCTTCAGATTGATCAGGTTTGAGACATCACCTCCACTCTGCTCAATTTCATAAAGATAATTTACGAATGAGTAATAATCCGTCTCTATCTCCTTGCGGCAGAACTCGGCAAGTTCATCACTGGGATTCTCATTTTTAATGAAACTGTCCAGTTTGTCCAGATAGTCACTGCGGCGTTTGTTGTACTCCTGCATTAATCTTCCGGCCAGGTCTTCATCCTGAGCATAACGGATCGAACTCAGGCCAGACCAGTTGCGCAGGTAGTATCGGTTGTGGAATACTGTCAGTTTTGCGTTGTTATCGGCCCCCTTTCCGGTGCAGGATACATTCATAAGGTCTGCAAAATCTATCTCAAAATGGAGCGAATCGCCCGGACCGATAATAATCTCGGGCATATACGGGTTGATTGAGACCTGCCGCAGGGCATAGGGCGTAAACTGGAACGAGAAGGAATTGTCACCCCAGATGGGCGAATCAATGGTTATTGGAACGCTGCCCAGTGTGGGGATGGTCAGTCTCACCTCCCTGGTGTCGGGATAAACCTGGCGGTTACTGATATGTCCGGTAATTATTGCCGGCTTGGTATAATCAGCCTCCGGGGCCGATGTCACCGAAAGGTCGCTGATGATATCGGTAAGTTCATAGGGAAGTTCAGGGTTATTCTTACACGAAAAGACAAGAATGCAAGCAAGGGCTGTCAACCCCAAAGGGAAAAGGCTTTTCATATGTAAAACAGGTTTAGTAGGTTGACAAATATAAACTATTTTTGCTGATTATGCATTAACTTTGCAAGTCCAAAATTGCAAAGGGTGGAGAGCGACAACAATTCAATAAGAGTCAAGGGTGCCAGGGTTAACAACCTGAAGAACATATCGGTTGATATTCCGCGTGATACCTTTACCGTCATAACGGGACTTTCGGGATCGGGCAAGTCATCACTTGCCTTTGATACTTTGTATGCCGAGGGCCAGCGCCGTTATGTGGAGTCACTCTCATCATATGCCCGTCAGTTCCTGGGCCGTATGAAAAAGCCCGAGTGCGATTTCATAGAGGGTCTGCCGCCCACAATAGCCATCGAGCAGCGCTCCGGCAACCGCAACCCCCGGTCAACCGTAGGCACTCAGACTGAGATTTATGAGTATCTCAAACTGCTGTTTGCCCGCATCGGCCATACCATATCGCCCGTAAGCGGCAAGGAGGTGCGCAAGCACAGCGTGGAGGATGTGGTCAGTTTCATGCTCTCACAGCCCAAGGGAGTACGCTTTACCGTTCTGGCACCCATGCCCATGCGCGGAGGCCGCAACCTGGAGGAGCAACTGCGCACATCGCTCAAGGAGGGATTCACCCGCATTGAATACAAGGCCGATATGATCCGCATTGAGGACCTGCTGGCCGACAGCAAGCAACTGGCTGAACTCTCCAAGCACACCAAGGAGATTAACCTGCTCATAGACCGCCTTACCACCGATGACTCCAAGGAGACTCTGAGCCGATTCACGGACTCTGTGGAGACCGCATTCTTTGAAGGTGGTGGCGAATGTGCACTGCGTTTTTACGATACACCCGATACTTCGCTCCACAAGTTCAGCAACCGCTTTGAGGCCGACGGCATCAAGTTTGAGGAGCCTACTGACAACCTGTTCTCGTTCAATTCGCCCGTAGGTGCGTGCCCCAAGTGTGAGGGATTCGGCCGTATAATAGGCATTGACGAGTCACTGGTCATCCCCAACCGCGCGCTGAGCGTATATGACGGTGCGGTGGTATGCTGGCGTGGTGACGTAATGAGCGAGTGGAAGGATGATTTCATCCTGCACGCTCAGGAGCATGATTTCCCCATATTCACACCATATTACCAGCTAACCCAGGAGCAGAAGGATTACCTGTGGCACGGAAGCGGCCGCGGCGTTGACGAGCGCGGCTGGGAGGAGACCTGCATTGACAACTTCTTCCGTATGCTGGAGAAGAGCCAGTACAAGATTCAGTACCGCGTAATGCTGGCCCGGTACCGCGGCAAGACCGTATGCCCCGAGTGTCACGGAACACGTCTTCGCAAGGAGGCCGGTTACGTTCAGGTGGGCGGCAAGTCCATCAATGAGCTGGTGGAGATGCCCATATCGGAACTCAAGAAATACTTTGACGCGCTCACGCTGCCCGAGCATGAGGCCAAGGCAGCCAAGCGCCTTCTCATAGAGATAAACAGCCGCATACAGTTCATGCTGGACGTAGGTCTGGAGTACCTCACGCTTAACCGTGCATCGGCCACGCTTTCGGGCGGCGAGAGCCAGCGCATCAACCTGGTAACATCGCTGGGCAGCAGTCTGATGGGATCGCTCTATGTACTGGACGAGCCCAGCATAGGACTGCACAGCCGCGATACCGACAAACTCATCAAGGTGCTGCGTCAGTTACAGGAGATAGGCAACACCGTGGTTGTGGTGGAGCATGACGAGGAGATTATCCGCGCATCGGACTATATAATAGATGTAGGCCCCGAGGCAGGACGCCACGGCGGCGAGATTATCTATCAGGGACCCACCAACCAGTTGGAAAAGAATTCCGGCAGTTGGACGGTAAAATACCTTACCGGCGAGGAGTGCATTCCCGTGCCGTCTTCACGCCGCCCCTGGAACAATTTTATTCTTGTAAAAGGTGCCCGCCAAAACAATCTGGACGGCATTGACGTAAAGTTCCCACTCAACGTGATGACCGTTGTAACGGGTGTGAGCGGATCAGGCAAAAGTACTTTGGTGCGTGACGTGCTGTACCGCCACCTCAAGAACATATACGGAGAGTCCGGCGAGCGTCCCGGCGAGTGCATGGGCATTGAGGGCGATACCCAGATGGTACGCGCAGTGGAGTTCGTTGATCAGGACCCCATAGGCAAGACCACCCGCTCCAACCCCGTCACCTACGTCAAGGCTTACGATGAGATACGCAAGCTGTTTGCAGACCAGCCGCTTTCGCATCAGATGGGCTACAGGCCCACACACTTCTCATTCAACTCCGAAGGCGGACGCTGCGAGGAGTGCAAGGGCGAGGGCGTTGTGACCGTATCCATGCAGTTCATGTCGGACCTGCAGATGGTGTGCGAGAGTTGCCACGGTCGCCGTTTCAAGAACGATGTGCTGGAGGTAACCTACAAGGGCAAGAACATCTGGGACGTACTGGAGATGACAGTAAACCAGGCTGTCGAGTTCTTCTCGTCCGATGACCCCACGGAACGCCGGATTGTAAAGAAACTGGAACCACTGCGCCAGGTAGGACTGGGTTACGTAAAACTGGGTCAGTCTTCATCGACCCTGTCGGGCGGCGAGAGCCAGCGCGTGAAACTGGCCTATTTCCTGAGTCTGGAGAAGGCCGATCCCACCATATTCATATTCGATGAGCCCACCACCGGACTGCATTTCCACGATATCCGCAAACTGCTGGAGTCATTCGACGCCCTGATACGTCGCGGCCACACCGTAATCATCATAGAGCACAACATGGATGTGATAAAGTGCGCTGACCACGTCATCGACCTGGGCCCCGAAGGCGGTGAGCGCGGCGGACACCTGGTAGTCTGCGGCACCCCGGAGGACGTTGCCGCCTGCCCCGAATCATATACAGGAAGATTCCTCAAGGACAAGCTATAGATTTTTTACTTACATTTGTCCTCTGACTAACAGTTAATTGCTATGGCTGAGAACAAAGAAAGCAAGTACAAGGCGTTCATGGAGCGTCTTAAGGTGTTCCTGACTAAGGATATCTGGTCATTTGACCTGGGTCAAAAAGGACCATTACGCCGCGCTATCGGAAACACGGTAAAAGTGGCAGTCATTGCCGTCCGCACATTCCTTGACGACAAAATCATGACCCGCGCGGCCGCCCTCACCTACTCCACACTGTTCGCAGTCGTTCCCATTCTGGCGCTGATTTTCGCCATCGCACGAGGATTTGGATTTGAGAATATAGTAAACAGCCTTCTTGAAAACGGTATCATGAAGGAAAACGAGAGTCTGAGTACCGTGATGCAGTTCATTGACGGTTACATGCAGTACGTTTCAAGCGGTGCATTCGTAGGTATCGGCCTCCTGTTCCTGCTCTGGTCTGTTTATTCATTGGCCGATGGTATTGAAACCAACCTCAATTATATCTGGCATGTCAAGCAGTCACGTGGCATGGGCCGCAAGATAACTGACTACTTCTCACTGGTTCTGCTTATCCCCATAGGAATCATCTGTCTGAGCGGTCTTTCAGTATTGACATCGTCCATTCTGTCAAGAATGCAGGGATTCCAGCTTCTGGGCGGTTTTGTACAATTCCTGGTAATTGCCCTACCGTATCTTGTGGCCGGCTTTATACTCACCGGATTCTACATGTTCATGCCTAACACTAAAGTCAGGTTCAAATACGCCATAGTACCGGGATTCATCGCCGGCTGTCTGTTCCAGGCTCTGCAGAACCTCTATTTCAGCGGTCAGTTGGCCTTGTCAAGTTACAACCAGATATACGGAGGTTTCGCAGCCTTGCCGCTGTTCCTCTTCTGGCTGAACCTTTCATGGTCCATCATTCTGTTCGGCTGCGAACTTGCTTATGTAGCACAGAACAATGACAATTTCAACTACTTCAAGGAACCTGCCAAAATAAGCCGCCGCCATCAGGATTTCTACTGCCTTATGGTTATGGCCTGTATCTGCAAGAGATTCAACAAGCACCTGCCTGCACTTGACCGCAAGGAGATTGGCAATGAACTCAAGATTCCTCTCCGCTATGTTATAGCGTCATTGGATTTACTCATAGAGGCAAAACTGCTTCAACCGGTACTTAAGGGCGACGAACGCGAACCCGCTTACGTACCCACAACCGATACCAACAAACTGACTGTGGTCAAGGTGCTTTCGGCAATCAACTGCACCGGTTACTGCGATCTGGACCATGCTCTTGACAGCGAAGTCCGTTCAGCTCTGCTGAAGATTGACGATGAGCGCAAAAGCCTGAGCGGTGACATTTGGTCCACTCCGCTTGCCGAGCTTTGACAGCTTGTCAGATTAAAATCATAAACGCATGACAAAATGTCATGCGTTTTTTATTGGCACCACATTTGTCTCTTATACTGCGAAGGCGCCCCGAAAGGGAGCCGGATAAAACAGAATGTTTAACAATTAAAGTATAGGAGGTTACAACTATGTTACTCGCAAGAAGAAATCAGAATTACAATCAGAATTGGTTACCCAGTCTGTTCAACGATTTTATGAATGACGATTGGTTCACTACCCGCACCGCAGCCAGTGTACCGGCTCTGAACGTAATCGAGAATGAGAAGAACTACGAACTTGAGTTCGCTGTTCCGGGACTTAAGAAAGAGGAACTGAACCTGCAGGTTGATGCCGACGGCGTAATGTCAATCTCAATGGTTCACAAGAACGAGGAGAACAAGGAGGACAAGAAACGCAACTACATCCGCCGCGAGTTCTCTTATCAGGAGTTCAACCAGAGCTACATCCTGCCCGATGATGCAGACCGCGAGAAAATATCGGCCAAAGTTGAGAATGGCGTACTGACAATCGACGTACCCAAGCTGCCTGCCGAAAAGCAAGCCCAGGCCGTACAGAGTATCGCAATCTCATAAGGCATAACAAGTTCAACAAAAAAGGAAGACCGTTTGGCCTTCCTTTTTTTTGTTTTATCTAATCACCACTTTCCTGTTGTTTATGATGTAAATGCCGGCGGGCAGTTCATCAAGGGATTCGGCAGCCACGCGCTGGCCAAAGAGATTGTAGATTGCCTTAGGTGCATCGTCATCTTCACGAACGCCTTCAACGCCGCTGGCAAGGCCGCTCAGTCCGCTCACGAAACCTGCATATGCATGCTTGCGGTAACCGTCGACATCCCAAATACCCACGGGCTCACCGCCGCGCCATCCGCCGTTGGCATCGTTGGTGCACCACTGGCAGATACCCCACTGCTGTGCGGGCGGTATTATGCGCAGGTACTCATTGATTATCCATGCATAGAAACCGGCCATATTCTGATGTTGTGTTTCTGTCAGTTGACTGGTCTTGAGAGTTTTACCGTTGATATCAACATAACCCATATCCATTTCGCTCACACGGACCAGTTTGCCAGATTCCTTCATAAGCGTAAACATTTTGGTGATAGCTTTCTTCTTGCTGGCCATTGTATTGTAATCCTCATAATATGAGATGTGCATCTGGGTGCCTATGCCGTCAATCCTGGTAACACCGTCAAGCTCCCATTTACGGATCCAGTCTATAAGTGAGATGATTTTTTTGTTCTGGTCCCAATCAGACTCCAGGTTATAATCATTTATAAAGAGGACAATATCATCGGGACCGTATTTACGTGCCAGACGGCAGGCCTGGCGGACATATTCCAGGTCACCCATGTAATCCTGCCAGTAGAAGGCATCACCGCCCACATCCCATGTGGCATCGGGATTGGCATTGGCGCTGTAGTACTGAGAGTGCTGCAGCACGTAATGACCCCAACCGTCGTCACCGCCGCCTGAGATTGCCTCGTTGACCAGATCCCAAGCCTTCACCTTGCCGCCACAGGCTTCCATCATACCCTTAATCCACTTGTCCATTGCATATACCAGGGTGTCATGCATCTCCTGCTTTGTCTGCTGGACCATCTTAACCCGGGTTCCCTCAAGTTTGATGCTCTTGATATATACGTCACCAACAAAATCGCCACACTGGAGCATAAAGAAGTTATCCTCCATAATTGTGGTGTAATTAGCCTCCACATCCCGCCATTCAGTGGTGAACTCTATATCATTATAAGCTCCTGAACTCCAGCCTCCAAGTTTACTGTGCAGTTTACCTGCAGCCGTACCACGCACGGTAATGGTTATTTTGTAATCCGCATCCATTCCCAGACTCAGATTCTCCAAAGCCAGGAACTGAACATCCCATGAGTTCTCATTCACCTTGGTGCAATGAACATCTAGTCCGTTGGTGCCGTCAAAGCTGACGGAATATGAGTATTTGTCATAATCGGAATGCCAGCCGATGCTCTGAGACGTGCGAAAATCCTTGCTGGCAAGCACTGCATACTCGGTCTCGCCGTTGGGATCGGGCTTATCGGCCAAGAGTTTGAGCAACCAGGTCTTGGGCTGCTGTGAATGCCATGCCAGAGTGTGACCGTAGACGTTAAGGCCCGCTGCGGTAGCGGTATTCACGTATGACTTGACCGAACTGAAGTTCATGTCACCGTTACTGTTTACCACGCTGCCCATCTTCATGGCGTTGCCGGCAACAGTCTCGGTAAAGTTGTTGTTGATCATTTTCTTTACCGTGGTATTGTTCAGATAATCATTCACAGTGGTACCGGCCCCGAGCTTGAAGTTGGGGTACTTGGTATAGTCAATATAATCCTTCAGATTATCGTACGAGTCCAGATAACGGTACTTGTCGTTATTAGGTTTACCTTGCTCAAATTTCTCTTGCGCAACAGCCGGCACTGCCAGGCTGAGAGCCATAATAAAAAAGAATAAGTCCTTCATAATCATGCAAAATTACGCAAAAAAGAGCATCCGGCAACCCGAATGCTCTTTTTTAACTAAAATAGTACCAAAGGGGTCTGACCCCATTGGTATCATTCCCAGTTCTCCTGAGTTTTGCGGATGTAGCTCTTGTAGCGGAGCTGAGCCATCTTCTGTGCCTCAGCAAAGAGCTCCTCAGCCTCGTTGGGATAAGCCTTCTTGACTGAGAGGTAACGAACCTCACCCATCAGGAAGTCATGGAAGTTCTCCCAGTTAGGCTCCTTTGAGTCGAGTGAGAACGGATTCTTACCCTCCTCGGCAAGAGCGGGATTGTAACGCCACAAGTGCCAGTAACCACACTCGACAGCCTTCTTCTCCTCGGCCTGGCTCTTACCCATGCCGCCCTTGGCCTTAAGACCGTGGTTGATACAGGGAGCGTAAGCGATTACGATTGAAGGACCGTGCCAAGCCTCAGCCTCGCGGATAGCCTTGAGGCACTGTGCGTGATCGGCACCCATTGCAATCTGAGCTACATATACATAACCATAAGTGGTGGCAATCATACCCAGATCCTTCTTGCGGATACGCTTACCCTGAGCGGCGAACTGAGCGATAGCACCCAGAGGAGTAGCCTTAGAGGCCTG
>JAFXMB010000128.1 GCA_017530735.1 Bacteroidaceae bacterium
CTTGTTGGTCCAGGTAAAGTCTTCAAGGAATGTCCATTTCAGGTTGCCGTCAAATCGGGAACCGAAACTGTGCTTAATCTGCTTTCCAGCCTCTATACCAAAGTTGGTGGCAATGCTGTCTACAGCCGAGTACTTGCAGTTATATGAGAAAGGAGACAGCAGCACTGACAGCGTTATGCCCTTTTTCTTGAACTTGGGTTTGTAGTCCAGACCTACCGACAGGTTGGCGTATGCGGGAGCAAAGAATCTCGACTTGAGTTTGGTTGGGTCCTTGGTATCCCACACAGGCGCAAACTGGGTATATCCCTGGAACTGCGACGAGTAGTACCAGTGACTGAACGCCTTCAATCCGAACTTTGATGTAAAACGGATAAGGTCCTCATTGGTACGGAAAGTATTCTTGCCGTTTACCTGCGATGTGTTATAGTAACCCAGTTTGAGTTCCAGTTTGTTGTCCCATGTGGTCTGGTTCTTGGCGTAATCGGCCTCCAGATTGATCTGCCCCAGTATTGAGTGGTTGCTCTCACCGCCCTTGTACCAGTTGTCCGAGTAGTAACTCTGCGTGTATTTGCCCTGAAAGTTTCCAAAAGTCTTCCAGTAACGCAGCTTGGAGTCAACACGTTCGGGACTCACGCTGGCCGGTCCGTAGCCGGTCCTGTTATCTTTAAGATGTATTCCGCTTACTATATCCTCGGATATGGGCAGCACGCCGGGCACATCCATGAGTTCCGCCTCTGTCATCTCAACCAGTTCAGGATGCTCCAGATATATCTTCATCAGAGTCTCGTCAATCATCTTTGCCAGGGTGTTGTCATAGCCCATATCCAACGGCTTGATGGGGAGCAGGCTGTCGTTATCGACCTCATTCGTCTGCTCGGGAGTTATTGCCTCTGACACCGCTGAGCGGTAGAGCACCATAGGCATGAACAGCCTGAAATACATAGGGTTATCAGAGATGCTGTCACCGCGTATCGACTGGGCGGAGACGGTAGCAGGCAATGTCAGCAGCACGAGTGCCGCTGCAAAGACGGTTGTAAGTTTTCGCATCATTACAATTGCAAAAATACAATAAAAACAAATCATATATACGCACACGTATAATATGGTGTCTCTTTTTTGTGTAATTTCGCAGTCCGTGAACAAATAATAACATTCTTAAAGTGGATAGAAGAACATTTATCGGCCTGATAGCAATAACCGTAATCACGGCTCTCGTGCTGTTATGGTCCGGCAACAGCCAGAAAAAAAACGCACCCCGTACCTCTCAGTACGAGCAGAAAGTTGATTCCGCAAACGCAGCCAGGGAAGCAGCCCTTGAGGAAACCGTGGCAATAACCGCACAGCAGGATTCACTCTCTCCCCTTTTCCCCGCCCTTAACGGCAGCGAGGAGATGACAGTGCTGGACAACGGACTCGTCAAAGTGGGTATCTCTTCCAAGGGTGCCGCTCCCTGCTTTGCACAGTTGAGCAACTACAAAGACCAGGTGGGTCAGAACGTGACACTCTTTGGCCAGGACGAGATAAGCCTCAACTTCAAGATTGACGGCAAGAACCAGAACATACAGAGCCGCAGCCTCTTTTTTGAGACCATAAAGAACGGCAGCAACTCCGTTACCATGCGTCTGAACACCAACGGTTACGGTCATATGGATTTCATCTACACCCTGCTGCCCGAGAGTTACATGCTCAATCTGGACATCAAGGCTTACGGTATGGACAATTTCTTCTCATCCAACCTCAAGACACTTGCCGTTGACTGGATACAGAACCTTCGCCAGCAGGAGAAGGGATTTGAGTTTGAGCAGCGTTATACCACCCTCACCTACAAGCGTGCCGACAAGATCAAGGCCAAGGTAATGAACGTGGCACCTGCAACAACCAAGTCAATCAAGGCCTCCAACAAGACCATCGAGGAGCGTCTTGACTGGGTTGCCTACAAGAACCAGTTCTTCTCATGCATAATGATTGCGTCCGATACTTATGCCCAGAACGCAGAACTGTCAGGTGTCTCTTATCTGAAGGGACAGGGTTACATGAAAAAACTCATGGCCAAGACCAACGTCGCCTTTGATCCCGAAGGAAACCAGCCCACCCGCTTCCAGTTCTACTTTGGACCCAACGATTACAAGATCCTCAAGCAGAACAGCAAACTGGCCAACAGCGACCACAAAATACGTCTCAACCGCGTTATTGACCTGGGTTGGCCTATCGTACGCGAAATCAACCGTTACCTCATCATACCTCTGTTCAACCTCCTCTCCAAGTGGAACCTGAACATGGGTATCGTGATCCTGCTCATGACCCTTATCGTCAAGGCCCTGGTATTCCCGGCACAGGTCAAGAGTTATATGTCATCGGCCAAGATGCGTGCCCTCAAGCCCTACATCGATGAGGTTAACGCCAAGTATCCCAAACCAGAGGATGCTATGAAGAAGCAGCAGGAGACCATGGCAGTCTACAGCAAATACGGCGTAAGCCCCATGGGCGGCTGTCTGCCCTCACTCGTACAGATGCCTGTATGGATGGCTTTCTTTTTCTTTGTGCCCAATGCAATTGAACTGCGCCAGCAGAGTTTCCTCTGGGCTACTGACCTGACCGGTTTTGACGACCTGATCAGCTGGGGTTCAAACATACCTCTCATAGGTAACCACCTTAGTATATTCTGCCTTCTGTTCTGCCTTACCAATATCATCAACACCATCTACTCAATGCAACAGCAGCAGGTGGCTCCCGGACAGGAGGAGAGCATGAAGATGATGAAGTGGATGATGTATATCATGCCTGTGGTATTCTTCTTCTCATTCAACAACTACTCATCAGGACTTTGCTACTACTACTTCATATCAGGTCTGGTAGGTATCATCACCATGATCTGGCTGCGTCGCTCGACCGATGAAAAGGCCATTCTGGCCAAGCTTGAGGCCGATTATGAAGCCAACCGTAACGATCCCAGCAAGCGTAAGGCCGGAGGCAACAGCATGATGGCCCGCCTGGAGGCCCTGCAGAAAGAACAGGAACGTCTGCAAAAGCAGCAACAGAAGAGATAAAAAAAGAGAGCCCCGCGGGGCTCTTTTTTATTTGTTACGCTCCAACCATTGGGTTGGTGTCTCGTTGTAGAACAGTTTAAAGTATCGGTAGAAAGTCTGTATTGAACCGCATCCGCACTGCAGGGCGATATTCTGAATCACGATATCATCCTTGGGAGTGTTCTTCATCAACTCAACCGCATAGTCAAGTCTGAAACGGTTTACGTAATCCGAGAAATTACATCCTTTGGCATCCTTTATGGCCTTTGAGGCATAAGTACGGTTGGTACCTACCCTTTCACAAAGGGATATCAGTGACAGTTCCGGTTTCAGGAACAGATTCTCATTAATCATTACGTAATCAATCTTCTCCATGAGTGTGGATGGCATCGGATCCTTCTTTACTGCGGCAGCGGCAGCAGCAGCCGGCATTCCGGCAGGAGCAGTAACACCCGGACGGGCTACAACGACGGGCCGCACCGGAGCGACAGGCTCCTCGGTATACTCATGCATCTCTTCGGCCGAATACTCCAGTTTCATGACGTATGATACTATCAGTGAAACCATGATTACCTGGCCGGTCACCGCAAATACCACAAGAAGTATATGATCAGTTCCCTCTGAGATAGGTATTGAAGACATCACCATACCGGTAGCCACAATCAGGATGGTCAGGACATGAATGCCGCGCATCTTGATGGTAGTACCCGATGAATATGTACTGTAATCCTGCAGCATCCTGGTATAGGTATTCAGACGGAACTCTCCGTAAACCACCACAAGGATACCCTGGGCCGGCATGAACACGCTGAATATCTGCTTGGCTACAAGTACCATCCATGTATATGCCACCGATGCCTCCATCTGGATGGTCTGTCCGTAAATCTCATTGCAGATATATGCATGACGTTCGTCGCCGTTCATAAGAATCTGGGCCGATACGAGCAGCACTCCGTATATGACCGACGGAAGGAACATGGCCACATTCAATGCCGGACGGCGTTTTATGTCAGTCAGACAATTTATGAACACATAATAGAGCGGCGCACAGAACGGGGTAATCAGACCGTAAAGGAAATCAAAGCCCCATGAGTATCTTGCCCCAAGTGACTGGTTAAAGAACTGTGCATATGAGAGCATGCTTATTGCAACCACAATAAGCATGGCAGTCATAGACCTCCTTATCCTGAGTGAGCATTTGCCCCTGACATTCAGGATAACGGTTGCCAGTACTATAGTCAGTCCCGGAATCGAGAACAGTATGTATATCAGTTTTTCAGCCATCTGTCAAGCCAGTTGAAATATGTTCTCTGCCACAGAACGCCGTTCTGCGGTTTCAGAACCCAGTGGTTCTCATCCGGAAAGAGCAGAAGCTCGGCCGGAACACCACGCAGACGTGCAGCCTGGAAGGCCGATACGGCCTGTGAGTAGAGTATGCGGTAATCCTTCTCTCCGTGTATGCAGAGAATCGGGGTATCCCATTTGTCGGCAAACAGATGCGGTGATGTGGCATAAGTGCTCTCGGTAACCTTATTCCTGTCCCAGAACGGTCCGCCCAGATCCCACTGCGGGAACCACATCTCCTCAGTCTCAAGATACTGCTGCTCAAGATTGAATATTCCGTCATGTGCAATGAAGCACTTGAAACGTCCCTCATGATGGCCTGCCAGCCAGTATACCGAATAGCCGCCGAAACTTGCACCTACACAACCCAGACGGTCCTTGTCAACATAAGGCTCCTTGCAGACGTCATCAATGGCTGACAGCAGGTCCTTCATGCACTGGCCGCCGTAATCACCGCTGATATCCTCAAGCCACTTCTTGCCGAATCCGGGCAGGCCGCGACGGTTGGGGGCAACTACGATATATCCCTGTGCAGCCATGATACGGAAGTTCCAGCGATAACTCCAGAACTGTGATACCATACTCTGGGGACCACCCTCGCAGAACAGTATTGTGGGGTATTTCTTTGTCTCGTCAAAGTTTGGCGGGAACACCACCCATGTCAGCATATCCTTGCCGTCAGTGGTCTTTACGGCGCGTGCCTCGACCTTGATGTTATCCAACTGAGAATAGATATGATTGTTCTCATTGGTCAGTTTGGCGGCAAGTCCGCGTCTGATGTCCACAGAGTATATCTCAGTGGCAAAACGCATTGACTGGCGTGTCACTATCAGACGGTCGTTGCTTCCAAGTGCAAGGGAATTGTAGTCACAGGCATCGGTATTGACAGGCAGCACGTTACCCTCCAGATCAATAGAGAAAAGCGACATGCATCCCTGCCATGAGCCAATGAAATAGAGATAGTTCATGTCACCGGCCCAGATATAATCGTCTACGTTACTGTCAAAGTTTGAGGATACGAACTTCTTGCTGTTATCCTTAAGGTCCATGACATAAAGACGGTTTATGTCGCTCTCGTAGCCGTCACGCTCCATACTCTGCCATGCTATGTAACGTCCGTCGGCGCTGAACTTGGGATTTGTATCATAACCCATGTTAAGGTCTGTGGCACCCGGCAACTTGCAGAGATTGGCAGTCTGACCGTTCTCAATATTATAAAGGTATATGTCTGAGTCAGTGCTCTTTGTGTAATCAGAACCGGCTTTCTTGCGGCATGTGTATGCCACGTTCTTTCCGTCGGGGCTCCATGCAAACTGCTCTATGCCTCCAAACGGCAGCATCGGACTCTCATAGGGCTCACCCTCAATCAGGTCTGTGCACTTATCGGCCACCTTACTGCCGTCAAACGCAGCCACGTAGGGATGCGGAAGTGATGTTACCCAGGTGTCCCAATGGCGGAACATCAGGTCATCGGCAATCATACCGGTGGCTTTGGGCAGGTCCTCATACTGTTTCTCCTTTACCAGCGGATTGGGAACGCTCATTACCATGAGCACGTTCTTCATATCGGGCGAGAAGAGGAAACCCTCTACATCCCTGTCCATGAATGACAACTGCCTGCGGTGCTTGCCGTTGGCATCCATGCTGAAAATCTGCTGCACTTCCTTGTTTACTGAAAGAAACGCGATATGGTCATTGTCTATCCATGCGGGACTGTGCTCGGACTTGGCAGTTCTGGTCAGCAGCCTGGCATCTGTGCCGTCCTCATTCATCACGTAGATGACGGTGTGGCTGGCATTCTCCTCAACGCTGTAATATGACACCTGATACGCGACCTTTGAGCCATCGGGCGAAACGGCAACTCCTCCTATACGTCCCATAGCCCACAGTGCCTCAGGGGTGAATCTGCCGTCTTCAATACGGATATCACTCCGACCGATGTTTACCTTGCTGTTTTCTTTATTGTCAGTCATACAGTAATAAGCAGCCACAACGACTGCCGCAAGCACAATGCCTATGAAGGCAATACGTCTCTGGTTCATTTCTTAAGGGTTATTTAAAAAGCAAATATATCATTTATTCTTTATAATCCTATAAGTGATTTTTGATAACTTCGCGCAAAACTGAAAAAACTGATGACACTTATCTCTTGCATATTGGCCATTCTGCTGGCCGCCCCGTTCGGAAACACTGCCAAACCGGTAATCTCAACTCAGAAACTGGAGAAGATTTCGGCCGATACGGTAAGGCTTGTATTCAGTCTCAAGATATCTGACGGATGGCACGTCTACTCATCCTCCCTGCCAGCCGGCGGCCCCATCAGTGCCGAACTCACATTCGATGCATCCAACGGCGTTGAACCCGCATCAGACCTCAAGTTCCAAGGCACCCAGAAGGAAGTATTTGATCCCTTATTCAATATGAGCGTGCGATATTTTGAGAAGAGTGTCACATTCTTCCAGGATTTTGCAATCTCAGAGGGTTGGTCAATGGAGGGTGTCTTCACCTACGGAGCCTGCGATGACATGACCTGCCTGCCTCCGCAGAGGATAGAGTTCAGTCATGCCGATGACGGCGCAGCCCAACCGGCCGCCGCCGAACAGGAACAGGGAATTGAAGCCATAGAGGGATTTGACAACCTGCTCTGGGCACCCGTAACATACACCGATGCCAACGCAGTGACCGTCGGCGGAAGTCTCTGGGGACTCTTCCTTACCAGTTTCATAGGCGGTCTGATTGCCCTGCTCACTCCATGCGTCTGGCCTATCATACCCATGACGGTCAGTTTCTTCCTGAAACGTTCGCAGGATCGCCGCAAAGCCATAAGCGACGCCATTGTCTACGGACTCTCCATCATAGCGGTATATGTCGCACTGGCACTTGTCATAACTCTGATATTCGGAGCCAACGCACTCAACGCACTGGCCACGAATGCCTTTGTAAACATACTGTTCTTCCTTATTCTGGTGGCCTTCGCACTCTCCTTCTTTGGAGTGTTTGAGATAACCCTGCCCTCTCGCTGGAGCACGGGAACCGACCGCAAGTCTTCATCGGCAGCAGGTCTGGGAGGCATATTCTTCATGGCGCTGACACTGACAATTGTGTCATTCTCATGCACAGGTCCCATCATTGGATTCCTGCTTGTAGACGCCGCCTCCACCGGCAGCATTCTGGCACCCACCGTGGGAATGCTGGGATTCTCACTGGCAATGGCCATACCCTTCACCCTCTTTGCCATGTTCCCGCGCTGGCTGCAGTCAATGCCCAAATCCGGAGGATGGATGGACCGCGTAAAGGTTACCCTGGGTGTGATAGAACTGGCCTTCTCACTCAAGTTCCTCTCAGTGGCCGATATGGCATACGGAAAGGGACTCCTGCCGCGTGACCTCTTTATACTGCTCTGGATTCTCATGGCACTGTTCCTGGGCATCTACCTTATCAGACACCGTTCAGGCAAGGCCGGTCTTGCTGCCGGTCTGGTTTCACTGGCATTCGCAGCCTGGCTGGTTCCGGGTCTCTGGGGTGCACCGCTCAAGGCTATCAGCGCCTTCACGCCACCCATGAGCACTCAGATATTCGGTCATAACGACCAGACCGTAGAGCCCCAGTTTACAGACTACAGCGATGCAATAATAGCCGCCGAATCCACAGGCAAGCCCATTCTGGTGGACTTTACAGGTTACGGTTGCGTAAATTGCCGCAAGATGGAGGCATCGGTCTGGACTGATCCTCGCGTGGCCGATAAGATAAGGAAGGATTACATTCTGGTGTCACTCTTTGTTGATGACAAGACTCCGCTGCCCAAGAGTTGGACCGTAACCGAGAACGGCAACAAAGTCAAGATACGTACAGTGGGAGACAAATGGAGCCTTCTGCAACGTCACAAGTTCGGCGCAAACGCCCAGCCGTTCTACGTGATAATTGACGCAAAAGGCCGCCTGATCAAAGGTCCGTACACCTTTGACACCGATCCTGAAAAGTTCCTGAAATTTTTGGATTAAACGCAGAATTATTTTTTCTCGCGTTTTATAACCTTCTTTTTGCGGACTGACCAGCCAAAGAAACCGGCAGGGTTAGTCACGTCAAAATACTCGCCGTGCGTGTAGGCGATAAGGTTCATGGCAGCCATGTCAAGTTTATCGTCCTTGTCAATATATTTTGAGTCAACAATTACATTCACAACCTCGGCAAGGAACATATCATGAGAACCTAACGGTCTGATATCCACCACCTTGCACTCAATTGAAACCGGAGCCTCCTCTACAATGGGAGCAGCCACCACCTCAGCCTTTCCCGGAGTGATGCCGGCCTCCCTGAACTTATCCATATCACGCCCCGAACGGACGCCGCAGAAATCAGTTGCACGAGCTAAAGCCTTGTTTGTCAGATTAATGACAAAGCAACCGTTGCGTTTGATTATATCATATGAGTAGCGCTCCGGACGAATGGAAACGTAGCACATAGGCGGATTACTGCATACGGTTCCGGTCCATGAGGCGGTCATCACATTATACTCTTCCGGGGTGGCGCCGCAGCTTACCAGGACTGCCGGCAGAGGGTAGATCATTGTACCCGGCTTGTAACTCTTTTTCATTTATCTGGAGTTGTCAGTTTTCTAAATACCACAGGTGTGGGAAGCGAGAATCTCATCAGTTCGCCCGTAACAGGATGGATGAATGCAAGACGGTAGTTATGGAGCATGAGGCGACGGGCCGGATTTGTCTCGGCTCCGTATTTAATGTCACCAGCTATGGGGCAGCCCATTTCAGACATATGAACCCTGATCTGGTTCTTCTTACCGGTAAAAATCTCAACGTCCACAAGAGCATAGCGTCCGCGGGTCTGGATCACCCTGTAATGGGTAATGGCAAGACGGCCGTTCTCCTGGTCATTGGTAGAGAACACCTGCATATGGTCATTCTGAGTCAGAAGGCTCTCTATAGTATCCTCATTCTTGGGCGGAATGTTCTCAGTCACGCAGATGTACTTGCGCTCCTTAACATAAAAATCCCAGTTGGAACGCATCTCAAGCATCATATCCTGATCCTTTGAGAAGAGAAGGATACCTGAAGTATACTGGTCAAGGCGGTGGCATACATAGAGTTCAGCCTCAGGATTTGAATGGCGGACATAGTCACGGACAATGTGGAAGGCGTTCTTTTCACGCGCATTGTCATTGGCTACAGAAAGAAGGCCGGATGCCTTTTCTATTACCACCATGTACTTATCCTCATACAGAACCTTCACCTGCGGGTTGTTGAACTGATAGAAAGAACGTCCGAAATTGACCTCTACGCTATCACCGGGCATAAGCGGAGTATCAAACTGCGTAACAGCCGAACCCTTTATCCCTATATGCTTGTACTTAAGCATCGACTTGACCTCGGTACGGCTCAGATTAGGTAAGGATTTAATCAGAAAAGGAAGCAGCGTAGTCTCCTCTTCTACCTTATAGGATTTAATATTATCAGCCGTATAAAGCTTTCTGGTACCCATTTTACTGTCTAAAACCTATTGTAGCACAAAATTAAGAAAAAAACTCCATATCTCTTGGAAATAACAATTCGGGATTATATCTTTGCTACGTGTTTTTCATGGTATTAGATTTTATTTTAAGGGAAGCGGAACTGTGAAGTCCCGCTTCCCTGCTTTTTTATCCCACCGGCAGATCGACGAGCCCCATCAGCCTAACATATTCACAAAAAACATTCCCAAATCATAAAAAAATTAAGAAATCGCCCATTTTTTTTAATAATGTAGCGCGCGAATCAAAAATATGACATATATTTGTAGTGCAAACAAGGAGAGAGAAGATTGGTTGTGAAACCGGTTCATCTAAATTTCAATTATTGGAAAAGGACTATTGAGAACGAGAGACCCGCTGTGCAGCGAGTCTCTTGTTTTTTTTAGTCGGACGGTGATTATGCCTCAGGCCTCCTGATTCTTAAGCAGTTCCAACTGCCTGTCCTTCCAGATCTTAGGGGTTACCCCGTTTTTCTTGCTGAAAGCCGAGTTGAACGAAGAAGCACCGGAGAAACCGCACTCCATGGCTATCTCATTCTGGGTTACACGGTCATGACTCATCAGATACTTCTCTGCATATGATATACGCAGCATATTGATGTAGTTCTGAAAAGACATGTCATACCTATAATTAATATAATCAGAGAGTTCATCCTTGAATACGCCCAGCTTGTCAGCCACATTGTTGAGCGTCAGATCATGCTTGAGATACAGTTTATCCTCAACCACAAACTTTTCAAGTTTCACACTGATAGTCTCACGGAGTTTCTCCAAAGCCTCCTCTTTCGCGGCATCCGTAACATGTAATACAATATCTTCAGTCCGCTTTTCAGTGGCGAAATCTTTACCTGGAGCCACCTCTGAAGGTTTCAGGACCTCCTCAAACGCAGTCTCTTCATCATCGGTCTTCCTTCCGAACCTGACAGAATTCAGCAAGCCCGGAATTGAGTGATACTCCTGAGAACCTGCAGTACCCACAAAAGCAATCATGGAGACAAATAATGCCACCAGGATAGAACCCAGAGCGGTCAGCGGAATGGTATCCAAAGAATTATCCTTTCCCAGAATGAGTGCTGAAACAACTACCAGGAAAAGCAGGAGTGACATAAAGAACTGAACCGGTCTGACGGGTGCCATTCTGCGTTTGAACAGAAATCCCCAAACCTGTTTTATATTGCAGACACCGCTTACGGCGCATTTCATCAGATTGATAGAGAAAAGCAGGAAATTTGCCAGAAGCAGACCCTTGAACATATAGGTGTAGCATGCATAGTACAGTATCTGGTTACGGTCCTGCAGATACGGGAACATGGGGCCCTGGAATGTATAAGAATCAACCAGAATACCTACCGCGGTCTCATAACCGACTGAGTAAACGGACTCTATACCAACCATAAGCTGAACATACGGAACTACGCTCAATATATTATAAAACACACCTGAGGGCCTTTTTCCTTCAAGCGTCTTTATATATTTAAGGAAGAAGGGTATCATCATCAGGGCTGTCACCTGCTTGAACAGTGTAAACTGCATAAGCATGAATGCGTCATTGTCCAATGACAGTATGGTAAAAAGCAGGAACAGCGAAAATACCAGAAGAAACTGTGACAGTTTACGGTAAGAAGAACCCTTGGGTGTAAAAAGAAGATAAGAAAGGAACCAGAAAAAACTGGCTACACATGGTAAGTACAAAAAAACAGCTTGAATCTTCATCAACAGAAATTTGGCCTTTATATATAAATACGGCGCAAAGGTAGCCAAAATTTTTCAGCAACAGGATAGTAATAGAAAAATTATTCAGAAGAATTTTTCAAAGAACCCTTCTGAATAATTCAAAATGTTGATTTTCAATAGCTTTAAATTCTAACAGGCAACGTTTTATTTTTGAGCCATTCCTTTTCGTCCTCCGTCAGATAAGGACTCACCTCATCATATACGGTGCGGTTAAAATTATTCAGCCACTCAATTTCGCGTCTGTCCATCATTGAAAAATCAAGGGCCGATGTATCCAGATACGTTCTTGTCAGGGTCTCGAATCCCAGCCATCGGCCGAACTCATTCTCCCCCTTCCGGCAGCACAGGATCATATTCTCATGACGTATTCCATGGAATCCCTCACGGTATATTCCGGGTTCATCGGACGTAATCATTCCAGGCAGCATAGGCTGGTCCTTGAGGTTCTGGCGGATGGACTGCGGGCCCTCATGAACCGAGAGTACGTTCCCCACCCCGTGACCTGTTCCGTGACCGAAGTTGCGCATAGCATTCCACAACGGACGTCGGGCAATGGCGTCAATACGGCAACCGGGCGTACCTTCGGGGAAAAGTGCCATGGCCAAATCTATCATGGCCATCATATCAAGTGTATAATCCTCACGCTCCAGGTCAGTAAGAGGACCCAGCGGAACGGTGCGTGTTATATCGGTCGTTCCGTATGTGTAATGGGCGCCGCTGTCATTCAGATAGAGTCCGTGCGGCTCAAGCACTGCATCCTGCCCGCGGACGGTCGAATAATGGGGCAAAGCCGCGTTCTTGCCGTAGGCCGATATGGTCTCAAAACTCTCGTCCAGAAAATCAGGCATTGCCGCACGCAGTTCATGCAGTTTGTCCGATGCATCTGACTCCGTAACCCTTGCGCCGGATGAAACCTGTTCCTCAAGCCACTTGAAGAAACGGGTCTGTACGATGCCGTCCTGGAGGTAGGCCTTGCGGAATCCTTCAACCTCCACATCGTTCTTGACCGCCTTGGCCAGTTCAACAGGAGAACCGCCTTCAACGATATTATCCCTCCCGAACGAATCAACTATCGCCTTACCCGTCTCGTAATTAAGCGACTGGGAGTCAATAAGAATCTTTCCCTTCGTTTTAAGCGACTTTATGTATCCACCCGCCTCACTGTAAGGATGCAGGGAGATATCGGCGCATTTGAGCTTAAAAAGCGTATCTGAATCAAATTTTGAAACGTCGGCGAACAATTCCGCGCCCTTTGGGCCCACCAGAGCGAATGAAATCACAAAAGGACAGTACTCCACGTCATTGGAACGGATGTTGAGCAGCCATGCAATCTGATCCAGGCAGTTCAGGAACATATAACGGCATCCCATGCCTTCAAGTTCACCGCGCAGCCATGACAGTTTCTCCTCTCTGCTGCGACCTGCAAACTTTTCATCATGAATCCACACCTTATCCTGGGGGAGCAGCGGACGGTCAGGCCACAGGGCCTCCAGATAATCGGGTCTGGATATTACCGTTGAACCGTTTCCGGAGATGGCGTTTTCAAGTTGAAGAGCCTCGCCCATACTCATGCAAAGCCCGTCAATGCCGACCTTTCCGCCTAAAGGAACGTTCTGTGCAATCCACCGTATCCAGTCCTTATCCTCAACCGACACCATCTTGTGCAGTTCAATGCCGCTGCCGTCAAGTTCACGGGCAGCCTGAATCCAATATCTGGAATCAGTCCACAAACCGGCATGGTCCCTGCTTACCACTACCACACCGGCCGATCCGGTAAATCCGCTTATGAACTCACGCTGACACCAGCGTTTGGGAGTATACTCACTGTTATGGGGATCCTCGCCGACAGTTACGGCAACATCCCATCCCCACTCCGCCATCTTCCGACGGAGAGCCTCTATTCTGTCTTTAATCATTTATTATCCCAGGAAACCCTGCTCCAACATAGCCTGGGCAACTTTCATGAAGCCTGCAATGTTGGCGCCTTTCATATAATTCACATAGCCGTCGGGCTCGGTACCGTACTTGACGCACTGCTCATGTATATCGGACATGATGGTGTGCAGACGGGCGTCAACCTCATCGGCCGACCATGAGATATGCATTGCGTTCTGTGTCATCTCAAGGCCCGATGTGGCCACACCGCCGGCATTCACGGCCTTGCCCGGTCCGTAGAGTACGCGGGCTGCGATGAATGTGTCTATCGCCTCGGATGTGCAGCCCATATTGGAAACCTCGGCCACATACCTGACGCCGTTCTTTATCAGCATAGCGGCATCTTCGCCGTTCAGTTCATTCTGGGTTGCGCAAGGCATAGCAATGTCAACCTTGCACTCCCAAGGTTTGTGTCCGGCAAAGAACTCTGCACCGAACTTCTTTGCATACGGCTCAATCACGTCATTGTTGGTAGCGCGCAACTGGAGCATATATGCAATCTTCTCGTCGTTGAGTCCCTCCTTGTCATAGACATAGCCGTCAGGACCGGACAGAGTAACCACCTTTGCGCCCAGCTGGGTAGCCTTCTTGGCAGCACCCCATGCCACGTTTCCGAATCCGCTTATGGCTATGGTCTTGCCCTCAAGCGAATCACCCTTATCGGCCAGCATCTGACGCAGGAAATAGAGTGCGCCGAAACCGGTAGCCTCGGGACGTATCCTGGAACCGCCAAAGGTAAGACCCTTGCCGGTCAGCACACCAGTGTTTTCACGCGCAAGCTTCTTATACATTCCGTACAGATAGCCTATCTCACGTGCGCCCACGCCTATATCGCCTGCCGGGACATCGGTATCGGGGCCGATGTTACGCCACAGCTCAAGCATGAAACTGTGGCAGAAACGCTCAATCTCTGCGGCCGAACGTCCGCGGGCCGAGAAGTCCGATCCGCCCTTACCGCCGCCCATAGGAAGAGTAGTCAGGGCATTCTTGAATGTCTGCTCAAAACCAAGGAACTTAAGTATTGACAGGTTGACCGATGAGTGAAACCTGAGACCTCCCTTGTAGGGGCCGATGGCGTTGTTGAACTGCACACGGTAGCCGGTGTTGACGTGTATCTCGCCGTTGTCATCGGTCCATGGCACCTTGAAGGTAAAGATTCGGTCCGGCTCAACCATGCGTTCCACAATCTTGGCGTCCTCAAACTCGGGATGTTGGTTATAGATTGGTTCAACACTAATAAGCACTTCACGAACTGCCTGCAGATACTCTTTCTCACCCGGATGCCTGCGCTCCAGGTCGGCCATAATGTTGTTTATATTCATATCGCGTACATTAATTGGTTTTACTGTTTCACAAATATAGAGGAATAAAATGAGATGTTGTTCTCCGAACATGTATAAAAATAGACACTTTATTCGGCTGTGTGGTCAATTGCCGAAACCGTCGGTCATATTTCAGACATTAACAATTGTTCCTGAATCATTATGTTTTTTATGGAATGAAACAAAATTTAAGTTTGGCATTTGGGGCGTTTCAAAGAAACCTTTACGTTTGCACAGTTTGTAACCTGAATTATTAACCTATTCAATAATTGATTTGTCCTTTCCATAGAGCTAAAATAGCATTTGCAATAGTTTTTCCTAATTGTTTAACTTTATCCTTTTTAATCCTTTTTTATGAATCTCAAAAAACATGTGTTAGGCATTCTGCTGGCAATAGCAGTGCCTGTCTGTGCATATGCGCAGAACGTGACTGTTAAGGGACAGGTTAAGGATGACGCAGGTGAACCGCTTGCTCTCGTCAGCATCGCTGAAAAGGGAACATCGAACGGTACCGTCACCGACTTGGATGGTAACTACTCCATCTCGGTTCCGTCAAACGCAACCCTCCAGTTTTCATTCATGGGTTATACGACTGTTACCGAACAGGTAAACGGCCGCACAACCATTAACGTAACACTCTCCGAGGATGCTGAACTTCTTGAGGAAGTCGTCGTTATCGGTTACGGCGTTCAGAAGAAATCTGATCTGACCGGTGCTGTTGCATCAGTCCGTGCAGCCGACCTCAAGAACCGTCCCATGGCAGACGCTGCTGCAGCCCTCCAGGGTAAGGTTTCAGGTGTTCAGGTCCTGACCACTTCAGGTGCTCCGGGCTCAGGTTCCGAGATCCGCGTTCGTGGTTATTCATCTAACTCCGATAAAATCGGTCCTCTGCTTATCGTTGATGGACTTCAGGTTGACAACATCCAGTATCTTGATCCCGAAATGATCGCTAACGTTGAGGTATTGAAGGATGCCGCATCAGCAGCCATTTACGGTGCTCAGGCTGGTAACGGTGTTGTTCTTATCACAACCAAGTCAGGTAGCGCAAACAAGGGCTCAGGCCGCATATTCTACAACAGCCAGTTCCAGCTTTCACAGCTGTCACGCAAGCTTGACATCATGAATGCTCAGAACTACATTGATTACGGAATGGCACAGGGTTTCCTGAGCCAGAGCATGCTTGACGACTATTACGACGGCACTACCGACGTAGATTGGGGCAAGGAGGTATTCGTTCCCACATGGAGTCAGCGTCACACCTTCGGTTTCCAGGGCGGCGACGAGAACGGTAGCGTATTCATGTCTATCAACACCGTTCACAACAACGGTATATTTAAAGGTGACAAGGACGTTTACGATCGTCTCACCATGCAGCTGAACGCTGATTATAAGATCAAGAAGTGGTTGACCCTAGGTACCAACAACTCAATCGAGAAGTGGAATACCAAGTCTGTTTCACAGCAGAACGATAACGGTTCAGCAATGCTTGCTACCATCACATCTTCTCCGTTGTTCCCCGTTCGTGGCGACGAGAATCACCTTTCAGCAGCCCAGAAGCTGCAGCAGTCTCTCGGTGTCAAGATCCTTAAGGATTCCGACACAGGTCTCTACTGGACTCTTCCCCTTATCGGTGAGACTCAGTCAGGTAGTCCCTTCACTCAGAGAGACGCTACTGATTCCTACAGCGGCGGTTTCAACGTACGTGGTGTCTCATACGTAAACTTCATGCCTCTCAAGAGCCTGACCTTCACATCACGTCTGGGTTACAGACTGTCATACAACACTTCGCACTCATACACTGAGCCCTATTATGCCAACGCATTCGTAAAGGCTGACAACTACACTATCTCAGCCAACGCTTACACCAGCTGGTACTATCAGTGGGAGAACTTCGCCAACTTCAACAAGGACTTCGGCAAGAGCAACGTGAACGTAATGGCAGGTATGTCTTACATTGAGAACAACTGGGATAATGTAGAGACATCAGCTACCGGTAAGAACATCCTCATGGGTTATGCCGACAACTTCCTCTATATGGATTATCTGCTCAACGACGGCGTTACCAAGACTATCAGAAACGCTCCCGGCCGTTCAGCCAACCTTTCATACTTCGGTCGTATCGGTTATTCATATGATGACCGCTACAGCATCCAGGCTAACTTCCGCGCCGATGCATTTGACTCATCAAAGCTTCCCAAGGAGTCACGTTGGGGTTACTTCCCTTCAGTTTCCGCAGGTTGGGCCATCAGCAACGAGTCATTTATCAAGGATAACATCGATCCCAGCGTTCTCTCATTCTTGAAGCTCCGCGCTTCTTGGGGTCAGAACGGTAACGTAAACGTACTTAGAGATTATCCTTACTCCACTTCAGTACGTTCAAACGTTCTCTGGTATCAGTACCATGTAGACGATCCTACTCTCACCACCGGTTCAGTTACCACAGGTGCTGCCAACCCGAGCCTCAAATGGGAGACTGCAGAGCAGCTTGACCTTGGTATTGACGCCCGCTTCTTTGACAACAGACTCACCGTTGGTCTGGATTACTTCGACAAGACCACTAAGGACCTTCTCGTAGGTGCTCCGGTTGCTTGCGAAGTTGGTCTTCCCGCATTCGGCGACAAGGGCTTCTCAACCACTCCGACCATCAACGCCGGTGAGGTAAGCAACAAGGGTATCGAGTTTGAGCTCGGTTGGAAGGACAAGATCGGTGATCTCTCATATGCAATCAACGGAAATGTAGCTCATCTGAGCAACATGGTTACTTACATCGTTCCTACAGTTGACCGCATCGCAGGTAGAACACCTCAGGGCACCCACCTCCAGACAACATTTGAGCAGGGTCATCCCATCTGGTACATGCTGGGTTATCAGTTTACCCACATCGACGAAGAGGGTAACGCCCATTACGTTGACCAGAACGGCGACAACAAGATCGATGAGAATGACCGCGTTGACATAGGTTGCGGTATTCCTGACTGGACATTCGGTATTACCGTCAATCTGGAATGGAAGAACTTTGACTTCACCGTATTCGGCACAGGCGTAGCAGGCAACGAGATCTATCCTACCTCTTTCCGTGTTGACCGTCCTTCATGTAATACATATTCATATTACTGGGATCATTCATGGAAGAAGGCTGGTGACGAGGCAACCGCCAAGTTCCCCGCAGCCAACCATTGGACCACCGAGGCCTTCAGTTCTACTCTGAACGTATTTGACGGTTCATATTTCAAGATCAAGACCATAGAGCTTGGTTATACTCTGCCTAGAGAACTTACCCGCAAGGCATACATCAGCAACTGCCGTGTATTCGCTTCTCTTGACAACTTCTTCACATTCTCCAAGTATATCGGTCTCGATCCCGAAACCGCTACAACTGGTGGGAATGCTGCCGGCATAGATATGGGTACATATCCTACATCTAAGTCTCTCATTTTCGGTGTTAACATTGACTTCTAAAAAAAAGCTGTATGAAAAAGATATTATTGGCTTCAATCGCTTTGACCGCACTCGTACTTACCGGGTGTGAAGACAGGCTGGACATACCTCAAAAGGGTGTTGTTCTTCCTGAAGACTACTATAAGACTGACGCTGATGCAGAATCTGCACTCGCCTCTGCATATTATACCGCAGGACGTTTCTTCTCAAACACCATGTGGACTACCGCAGGTTGGAACGAGTGCCCCTTCCTCTCAATGTGGGAGTATGCATCAGACAACATCTACGCTGCAGGTAACAACAAGGCTGATAACCTGGACTGCAATGCTATCAACTCTTTCCGTCATGAGACCAACAACAGTCTTATCACCGGAACATATGAGTGCTACTACATGATTGCCCGTATCGCCAACCTTGTAATTGACAATTTTGACGGTGACAAGGCTGACTCCCAGACCAAGAAGAGATGCGTTGCCGAGGCTCGCGTACTCCGCGACCAGGCTCAGCTCCTCCTCGCACTCGGATGGGGTACCGCTCCTATCGCCGACCACGTATTCAACTCTGACGAGAAGCCCGGCAATGCCTCTTCACAGGCAGATGTTCTTCAGTGGATTGCCGACGATCTGGACAAGGCCATTCCTTATCTGACTTCCAAGGACACTATCACTGACAAGGACGGTGCCGTTAAGGTTACAAAGGAGTATGCATATGCACTTAAGGGCAAGGCTCTTCTGAGCAAGAAGGATTATGCCGGTGCAAAGACCGCTTTGAAGGAAGTCATTGATTCAAAGCTGTATGACCTGGTTGACGCTGCCGATATGGCCAAGCTGTATCACTACTCAGGCCGTGGTTGCAAGGAGAGCGTATTTGAGCTCAACCTCGTTTACAGCGGACAGAGTGACTACTATGGCCGCTGCCAGCCTAACTGGAAGATACTGTGGTCATGGCGTTCAGAGAAGATCAATCCTCCCACAGGCCCCGGAACAGAGTATGTTCACAACGGTTGGGGTGAGGTTTGCCCTTCAGAGAAATTCGTGAATACAATTCTTGCTTACGACGGTGCCAACTCAGCAAGACGTAAGGCTTGGATCAAGAGCTACGATGAGGTTCTTTACGAGATGCCTTACACAAGCGATGCCGACTGCCCCACTCTTGCCGCCAAGGAGGCTGACAGAAACCGTGGTATCATTGCAGCTGACGGTCTTTACGGAAACGTAGGTTACTTCATGTGGAAGCACCTGTATCGCGTAGAGGACCAGACTCCTACCAATGAGATTCAGTGGAACATGTGCCTTATGCGCTATGCTGAGGTTCTCCTCATGTACGCTGAGGCTTGCGCAATGACTTCAGACGCCGACGGTTCTGGTCTTGCAGCTCTCCAGAAGGTCAACACCCGTGCTCAGTCAGCAACTCCTGTTACCACACTGGATATGGCTACTGTCAAGACTGAGAAGTATCTTGAGATGTGGCTTGACGGAACACGTTTCCAGGACCTTGTACGTTGGGGTGATGCAGAGGCTGCACTTGGTCACAACGGTGAGGATTATCCCTCATTCTGCGATGCCATGTTTACCAAGGGCGAGGCTACACACCGCGGTTATATCGAGCGCGGCGATGCAGACTGGTGCAAGAAGCTCTACAACGTAGGTTTCAAGAAGGGTAAGCACGAGGTATTCCCGTTCCCGTTCAAGGAGATGCAGATCAATCCTAACCTGAAACAGAATGCCGGATATTAATCGTAACAGATTATAATTCCCCAAAGAGAGTGGCGCTTGCCACTCTCTTTTTTTGTATCTTCGCTGATGTATATGAAACTGAATAACCGCAACATCAATAGCCTAATTGCAGTATTGGCTTTCCTGGCGGCTTACTGCTTTTTCCAGTTTGCATACCCGTATCATCTGATGCGCCGCGAACAGATGAACCTGTTCCTTTTTGACTGGGATTATCTGCTGCGGACATATCAGGGAACAGGCTGGCTGGTGCGTTTGACCGGAGACTTTCTGGAGCAGTTCTTTCACCTCCCGGTTATCGGCCCCCTGACCGTGTCACTCCTGCTGACAGCCATCGGCGCACTGGTCTACCGCATATGCATCAGATTCCTTGGACAATGGCAGTCCCTGTCGGTTACGACGCTGGTATTCATATGGTCATTCCTGCGTGAAACCGGGAATCTTTTCATTACACGCTACACACTGGTGGTTTTGGGTTATCTGGCAATCATATATGCTATACTGCAGATAAATAAGAGAAACTTAAGGATTCTTGCTGTCATACCCTTTGCGGCCGTCGGCGTATGGATGCTTGGATCGCCCTACCACAAACATTACGGCAAAATATGGGGCGTACCGCGTGTAAGGTATGACAAGATAATAGGTCTGGACACAGAAGTGTCAAGAGAGAACTGGGACAAGGTGCTGAAACTGTCAAAGGAGGACTTTCACACGACCGAATCCAGTTACTGCTTCAATCTGGCCCACGCCATGAAGGGTAACCTGGGTCAGGCACTGTTTGACCACGTACAGCAGGGCGATGCCACTCTTCTGCTCCGCGTTGACACGGACAAATCACCGTTCACAGTCACCCTGGCCGGCGAAGCATGGTTCCAGCTGGGAAACATGACCGTTGCCGAGCAGAGCGCCATTATAGCCCTGCAGGCATCACCCAAGCATACAGGAACACGTTTTCTGGTCCGTCTGGCCCGCGTGAACCTGATTTCGGGCGAGTATGCGGCAGCACAGAAATATCTCAACATACTGAGCAAGACCCTGTTCTACGGCAAATGGGCCAGGAGCATGATGCCTGAGAACCAGACACCCGATGTACGCGACCGGATAGCCCGCGAGCGCACAAAACTGCCCACGACAGACTTTGTGCATCACTCCAGCGAGCTCAGGCCCATCCTGCTGGGACTCCTCGAGGCAAATCCCGACAACATGCTGGCCCGCAATTACCTGCTGTGCTGTGACCTCCTGCATTACGACCTTGATCATTTCATCGAGGATTACACCCCGGTTCTGATCAAAGCCCACAACTACCACGAAGCCGTTCTTATCTGGCTCAGCCTGCACGACAGGATGACTCAGGAGGATGCCGAACTTTACGGCGTGGACAATTCCCTGATCAAAAGGATGGAGTATTTCTTCCGCACCCCCGAGAAATACCGCAACACCTACTGGTACTATTACATGAACGCCCCCGAAGAGTAACCCGCTTATGAACAATATCACAAGAAACATACTGATTGCGTTTTGCCTGATGCTTTCGGGCTGCGGCAACCGTTACGCCGCGACTGCCGTTGACGGCAGCCAGGGACCGCTTGTAATCTACCCCGACTACAAGGAGGTTACCATTCCGGCCAACATAGCGCCTCTCAACTTCCACTACGCAATTAGCGGTGCCGAGAAAGCTGTGACAACGTTCACAATGGCCGGCAAATCGGTCACCATAAAAGGTCTTGAAGTGGAATGGCCCCTGCGCAAATGGAAATCCTTCATGGCCGATGCCGCCGGCAAGACCATAACCGTAAAGACCCAGGCCACAGTTGAAGGTAAGACCGTAACCGATGCCTGGTCCGTATACGTAAGTCCCGATGATATAGACGGTTACCTGACCTACCGCCTCATAGAGCCCTCATATCAGATGTACAACGAGGTCTCCATCATGGAACGCTGCATCGAGAACTTTGACGAGACCGTAATCTGCGACTACAAACGCACCGACAACGCCTGCATGAACTGCCACATTCACGGTCAGCAGCGCGGCGATCTGTCCATGTATTACATACGCGGCCCGCACGGAGGCGCCATCCTGAACCGCGACGGCAAACTGCGCAAGCTCACCCTCAACGCCCCCGGAATGCTCTCCGGCACCGTCTATGGCGAGATACATCCCTCAGGCCGTTTCGGAGTATTCTCCACCAATATCATCCTGCCCAGTTTCCACACCGTAGCAGGCAAGCGTATGGAGGTGTATGACAGCGCATCGGACCTGACTGTGGCCGATTTCGATAACAATCAGATGATCAACCTGCCGCATGTAGCTCGCGCCGACAAATTCGAGACATTCCCCTGCTTCTCGGCCGACGGCAAATCGGTGTTCTGGTGTGTGGCCGATACCTTCCCGCAACCGCAGGAGATTGAGAGCGTCAGGTACTCACTTGTACGCGCCGATTTTGATACTGAAAACGGACATATAGGCACGCAGATAGACACCATCTGGAACGGGCAGGCGGCAAACGCATCGGCCTGTCATCCCAAAGCCTCGCCCGACGGCCGCTGGCTCATGTTCACGGTGGCCGATTACGGCACGTTCCCACTCTTCCACACCGAGTCCACACTGTATCTGGCAGACCTGCAGACAGGACAGATTACGGCAATGGAAAGCATCAAGGGAGACAAATCGGACACCTATCACAGCTGGTCATCAAACAGCCGCTGGTTCGTGTTTGCCAGCAAACGAGGCGACGGTCAGTACGGAAAACCCTACTTCTGCCATATCGACCCAGATGGAAATCTGACCAAACCGTTCGTGCTTCCGCAAAAAAGTTCACGTTTCTACCTCTATAACCTGAAGTCATTCAATGTACCTGATCTGGGAAACGCCTCAACCGGCATGACCGCACGTGATGCACGCATCATGTTCCGCCTGCCCAGCGAGCCATTCAGTCAGGCCAAATAAAAACGCATGGAAAAGAAAAGGATCATATTTGTCTGTCACGGCAACATCTGCCGCTCCCCCATGGCAGAGTTCATCTTCAAGGATAAAATCCGCTCACGGGGCTTAAACGAGCAGTTCTACGTGGAATCGGCGGCCGTATCGACCGAGGAGATAGGCAACTCCATCTACCCGCCCGCCAAGCGCTGTCTCAATGCCCACGGCATACCGTTCGATACCTCCAAGACCGCCCGCCAGATAACCCGCGCCGATTACGACCGTTTTGACCTGATAATCTGCATGGACCGCATGAACCTGCGCTGGCTCAAATACATCATCCCCAACGATCCTGCCGGCAAAATCCGCCTGATGATGTCATACGCCGGCCAGGACCGCGACGTAGCCGATCCCTGGTACACGGGTGATTTCGAGACCACCTACCGCGACCTGGACCTGGCGACTGAAGCGCTGCTAAAATGACAGATCGTCCGGGTTGACGGCTGCCATGGGCGGAACTGCGGTCACCGCGCGGCCGTCGGGCGTGATTAATTCGTGATGAGGTATGGACGAGAAGTTGAAAAGACCCGCCATGGCATTGTAGTCATCCTGAGATACCCTATAACTCTGAGCGCCCTCAAGCCACTCTTTGCGGAAAGGCTCGTACACTTGCTCGGGATCACTGGTTATGAACACCATCACAAATTTGTCATGGTCATCGGTCATAACCTTGCGGTTATTCTTGTACATATCCCTTATTGCCGCCATGCATGGGCCGCATCCTGTTGACCAGAAATCAAGGTAGACATACTTGCCGGGATATTTGGCCAGAATACTCTTAAGTACATCCGTGCCACGACATTCGGGCAGATCCCAATACGGTGTCTTTGTTCGGATGTAATCCTGATATATCATATCTGCCTGGGCAGAGAGATTGTCGTCGTTAAAGAGTTCCTTCATCTTTGTCATGTATGACGTGAGTACCAGATCGGGACTCTCATTTCCTTCCTGTAACACATATTTCTTGAGGGTATCAAGATGAGCCGGAATATCCTGCATCACGCACACTTTACCAAACAGAGAGGGCTCATCACGGCCAAACAGTTTACGGTCATTGTCCAAATGAGTTGAATCAGTCCGATAATACTGCCATGCGAATCTTGAAACGATATCCGGTTTGTCATGAGCATACACATGGGCCGGTGAATAGAAAGGCTGGTCATACTTATACCTGTTGAATATTGACCACTGTACCGGCATGATCATCATGAGAGAATCATTGGCAGGGAAACCTGCTATGAACTCCAACGCTTCAGGGTTATTCAGTTTACGCACCAGTCTGCTCTCCCCCAGTTTACCTGCAGTGAACAAACCCATCTGGGCATCCATTCTGTAATCCAGATATGACTCCACAACTTCATTTTGGGCCATTATGCGCGCGTATTCGTATTCAAAAGCCGAATAATCATACTTGACAGCAATGTAATCAACAAACTCAAGGGCAAGGGTACGCCATTGGCGTGCATACTCCAGAGCCTTGGAAAGATTCAGGGACTTGTCAAACTGTATTGTCCAGTTGTCAGCGGTTCTTATGCTCTGAGACAGGCGGTTGTATCTTTCCAACGGATACGGGCGGCCATCGGACAATGAGTATCTTGTCGTACCGTTCTCAAGGAACTGTACATCAACCGTATCGCCGGCCAGGGCAACGAATGAATGCCATGTACCCCTTTGGTCTACAATCGATACGCCCATAGCGTGATTGACATCGAACGATTTCTCAAAATATCCCAGGGAGTCGATTTCAAGCGCGATGGTTGTACTCTCCTCCTGGAAATAGTCCGAAAATATCATTTTGAAGGTCTGATAATTCTGACTGCGGTCGTACCCCCGGATATTACCGCGCAGGCATATGGCTCCCTTATTGAAAATTGCGTGCTTAATCTGTCGGGCCTCCTCTATCTCTTCCTTGCTGAACTCAGGCTTGGCCGGCTTGTATGAAGGGGCATGAATACCCATTATCTTGAATTGGCCCTCACCTTCGCCCTCTATCATATCGAACACCTGGACATCGGCCGGCATTGGTTCAAATGCCACATGGAAATATGTTCCATCCTTGTCCGGGAAAAAGTATTCGCCCAGAGGATGCTCAACCCCGAACAGGGCCTTGTAATGACGGTCCTGCTCATCGGAAAGATATGTCTGGGGCAGAATGCATATTGAGCCAGGCATCATACGGTTATTGAAAAAGAAAGTCAGTATTGTGGCCGTATCGGTATGCTCAACATCTGTCACCTGCACGAATCTCTGATAATCATGGGTGTTTGACGCGTAGGTCAGAACTTCAGGCTGTTTTACGGAACTGTCACATGCTGCCAGAAGCACAGCGCATAGAATTAGAAACAAGGCTTTCTTCATTTTGGATAGAATTAGGATTATTGAATTGTTTAGCAAAGATAAACAAATAGAATTAATACATTTGCATATCAATATCCTTATTCCGTTTGTTTTAAATAGCAATATGAAAAATATCACCCTAAGGGCATTGCTGCCTTTCATCGGATTTGTAATTCTGTGCTCGTGTTCAAATCACAAGACAGCCGATGGTGATGCCCAGATCATATCCGTTGACTTTAACAGGTACGAGAATCTGGCCATGAGTGATATCATCTCAAAAATTGAAATCATAGCATTACAGGGAGACACCAATTCTTACTTAGTTAGCCCGATGGAGTTACGGATTGATGGAGGAAACTTCTATTTCAGGGACCAGCATGCGGTATTTGCATTCAACAGCAAAGGTGAGTTCCTGTACAACACTAAGAACAGGCGCGGACGTGGGGGAAACGAATACTTCAGCATTAATGAGTACACTGTTATTGATGGGAATGTATATATAATGAATCATGACGGAAAGATTGTTGTGTATGACCCGGATCTGAATCTGAAGGAGTCATTTCAGACTCAGGCCGATGGTTATTCTTTTTGGGATTTCTGCATGTTTAACCAGGATGTAATGGCATTCCGAACAACAACACTAGATACCATTATCTGGCAGTTCTACTCCAAAACTCAAGCTAAGACCGTTGGTTCATGCCGTCTGCCTTGCAAAAAAAGAGGCGGATACAAATTTGGAACTTTGGGTTCATACATTTCCAATGACGATATGGTATTGTGTCGTCTTCCCGATAACGGCTATTCCTACTATACCCTGAATCCGGTTGATTGCTCCGCAACAGAACGTTTCCGTTACGATGTGGGTAAAAAATACACTTTCTCACCATCCGATGTCGGGGATGATGAACGTATCACCAGTTATCTGGAAAGCCATCCGGGAGAGTTTGTCATTGCCCAGGAGACCCTGCTCAACAACAGTTTCATTTTAACCAGGTTTGGCTTTATTGAGCAAGTTGACGATTTTGATGACATGAGATACCGCCTTTCTTTCTATTCACTCAAGAACGGTCATCACAGGTTGATAAACAACAGATTCTCAAATGGCAAGTGGATCATGGGTATTGATTACATGGATGACACCTGCATCTATTCTTTTGAGAATGATTACTCCTATTTGGACCTTTTATATGAGGACAGTCTGCTTGATGAAGAATCAAGGAGAATCCTGAAAACAGTGAATGATGATACCAACGGCCTGATCATCAAATATCACCTAAAGGATGACATTTTGAACTAAGTGTCAAAAAATAGTTATATGTTCAGACACTACATTACAATAGCCCTTAGAAACATACGAAAGTATGCATTGCAGAACACCGTCAGCATGATAGGTCTCACCGTCGGATTTGTTTGCCTTACCCTATCAACCGTCTGGATCCGTTATGAGAATTCATTCGATACTTTCCACAAGGATGCCGACAGGCTGTATTATATAGATGAAATCAATGAGGTAGACGGATCTGACCAAACCAAATATAATGCCCTGGGTGTTATAATATATGATGTTTTTGATATACTGGTTGACTGTCCGGAAGTAGAGTCCTTATGCAAATATGTTATTAAAGAACGCAAGAGAGTAACTACCCTAATGGGTGATACAGCTTTCTTTAAGATGTTTGATTTCCATATAGCCTCCGGAACAGACCGTTTCAAGACCGACAGCAGTTACGTAGCTGTAACACAGGATTTTGCACATAAGGTGTACGGCTATGACAATCCTATTGGAAAGAAATGCAACGGCAAGACCGTATGTGCGGTGATTGCACCGTTCAAACATCCGTCCCTATTCAGGTTCGATGTCCTTATGTGGCATGATTTTCAGATTGTCAGAGAAGCCAATTATCACTCGGTTCAGCCGGAAGATCGTGAGAATAACGTTATTATCAAACTGCATAAAGGGATTGACAGCAAAGAGTTTTCTGACAAACTGACCCAAACCATAAAAGCAGAATCATGGGGTCGAAACCCCTACCGGCATGAACTGCGCCCTCTGCAGGAGTTCCACCGCCACATCATGAAAAACGGAATGTACATTAAGTACATCCATTCAGGACTCTTTGTCACAGCCTGCCTGTTGCTTCTGGTGTGCGCCATAGTAAACTATATGCTGTTCTCACTGAACCGCCTCAGAAACAGGGCTCGTGAGATGGCGCTGAGAATGGTTCACGGAGCATCAAACCTGTCAATAACAGCCTTGATGCTCACTGAATATGCCTTGGTTTTGGGAACGTCTCTGATACTGGGCCTGATATCGGTACTGTTCTTCTTAAAACCATTCAGGGAGATGACCGATATCCAGATGACAGGTGAATATGTTTTTGGATGGAGCCTGCTACTGATGCTTCTGCTTTTCCTTATATCCGTTGCAGTATGCATCGTCTCAACATTTGTGGTAAGGCGCCGCAGCATGCAGATATCCATCAGCCGCAAAAGCAGCCGCCTGTTCCGCAACCTGAGCATCGGAATCCAGATATTCATTAGCGTATTGTTTGTCTTTGCCGTAAGCGCCATGATATACCAGTTCCGGTTCCTGAGGAACAATGACTGGGGCGTAAAGATCAATGACACTGCCGTTCTGAGTATTTCCAACTCCGCCAACCAATGGGGCGACAGGTTTGACGGCGGACCTGTTTGGAACCCGCCCAAAGATGAGAACGAGGTGGAAAGGCGCTCATACGGCACTCTTAGCAATAACGAACTGGCATCTGATTACATAAGCAGGCTTGATGGCCTCTACGGGCTGAACAACAGTCTGGCAAGCATTCCTGCAGTTCAAAAAATATACTTTGGTATTGGAGATATCAGGAACATTTTTGAAGCAGGAGAAAATATTTTTCATGGACATGGCGGATCATCTATAAACGGCATAGAAGACTGTGATGCCATAATCCTGGATGTGCTTGACGGCGATGCCCTGGAACTGATGTCCCTTAACGTCCTTGACGGAGCCATCCCTGACCGCAGGCTCGGAAATGACGAGATTGCAATTACACGGAGCCTGCAGAAAGAGTTGGGATTAGGTAATATAGCCGAAGAACCCACCCTAACGATTGACAGAAAATTCACAAATCCCGGCCGGGGCTATATTGACGATAAAGGGAATCTGGTTATTACCAGTGGTGGCGAGACCGGCCGTAAAGAATATACATTCCGTGTGATTGCCATTGTAAGTGACATATACCCGTTCAACTTCAACACCGAGCCCGGCAAATTCATACTCTGCGCGCCGGGTAACCGCAGGCTTATGCCCAGAGCCGGAAGCGGTTGGTCACAGGCCCTGTACACTCTGACCTATGAGCACGGAATGAAGGATGAACTGAAGCAACAGATAGAGCGGATAATGTCAGAAACCGGACTTTACTACAAATTGGATTTTACAGAAGACCGCTTCTTTGCAGACTTGGAAAGCGAACAGAATCTGGCCAAGCTGATAGAGATACTGGGACTTGTCTGCCTGCTGATTTCAGTATCCGGAATCTTCTCAATCATCACGCTGTCCTGCCAGGAGCGCAGGCGTGAAATCGCCGTCCGTAAGGTTCACGGCGCAAAGGTAAAAGACATACTCAGCATCTTTACAAAAGAGTACGGAGTGGTATTTGTGGTATCATCGGCAGCAGCATTCATAGTAGGCTACCTGGCCATCCGCCACTGGCAGCAGCAGTTCCTGCGCCAAACAACAGTAAGTTGGTGGATCTACGCCGCAATCCTTGTAGCAATGGCACTGGTAATCTGCCTCACAGTAGGCCAAAGAGTCCTGAAAGCCACCCGCGAGAACCCCGCCGATGTAATCAAGAGCGAATAACAAATGACGCAAAACGAAACGACCCCTTTGCGTCAAGGTTATTCTTTGTTGGATTTGGAATCCTTGTTATCTGTCCACTGGCTTTTGTAGCGACGGAAGAAACCAAATATTATTGCGCTGATAAAAAACAAGACAATAAATATCTCAGCCGCAATATCCGTGTCCAACAAGTAAGAGTAACGTATGGTTGCAATCAAGCCGCCCAAAGAAGCAATCATACAGAAGAAACTGACATTGTAGACGGTCTTTTTTGTTGATGGCTTCAATGAATCCAGTCTGTTGCTGGGATTAATGTCTCTTTTTGAATCTGATTTCATAACGGTTAGAAAAGGATTAGTATTGGCAAAGGTAATAATTTTGTAAGTTTGTACCTGAATAAAAAATAAACCATAGTGATTAAAAGAGCTTATATCTTTTTTGCTTTGTTTGCAATTGCAGTAGTTTCTTGCCACAGACAGGATACGAGTCATGGAAGAGTTTGAGACAAAGGGACGGCGCTGTCTGGTATATGCCGATGAGGATCCGCAGGTGCTGCTGATTGAGCCGCTTGATGAACGGGAACTTGAGGCACTGGACGAGGAACTGCGGGCCATCAAGGCTGGCTGTAATAGAAGGTTTGCATACACAGCCCTTATTGTCAAGGACTGGAATCAGGAACTGGCCCCCTGGGTTGCTCCGCCAGTATACGGGAAGGTACCATTCGGCAGTGGGGCTGCAGAGACTCTTAAGGTCATAGAGGACGGGGTTATACCGGAGATGCAGCAGCGGTTTGACTCTTTGAAGGGTGCTGACGTCATTATTGGAGGGTATTCGCTGGCCGGTTTGTTTGCGCTCTGGAGCGGATATGAGAGCACTATGTTCAAGGCGGTTGCGGCCGCATCACCATCGGTCTGGTATCCGGGATGGATGGAGTATGCCGGGCATCGGAATCCAAAGGCTGAACGCATTTATCTGAGCCTTGGCGATACTGAAGCCAAGACCAAAAACCCGGTCATGGCAACGGTGGCCGATAACATCAACAGCCTTTATGAAATGCTGAAGGGATTTCCTGATATAAAGAGTTTCCTTGAATGGAACGAAGGCGGTCATTTCAAGGAGCCTGCCTTACGGACAGCCAAGGCCTTTGTCTGGGCTATGAACTGAATAAAAATAGTACAAAAGGGGGCTGACCCCAATTGTACTATTTTTTACTACTTTTGCAAAAAGGACTAACCTGATTGTCGATGATACTGACCGGGATCAGATTCAAAGTTTTCATTACA
>JAFXMB010000129.1 GCA_017530735.1 Bacteroidaceae bacterium
ACCAAGCGCGGATACATCATGCACAAGCCCCTGCAGTGGGACAACGAGCCTGCACGCCACAAGCTGCTTGACATCATAGGTGACCTGGCACTGGTAGGAAAACCCATCAAGGGCCGTATCATCGCCACCCGTCCGGGACACACCATCAACAACAAGTTTGCCCGCATACTGCGCAAGAACATAATACTGAACGATGTCCAGGCACCCGCATATGACCCTTCGGTTCCGCCGGTAATGAATCTGCAGCAGATCCAGGCCATCATGCCACACCGTTTCCCCATGCAGTTGCTCGATAAGGTCATCACACTGACTGACCTCTACGCCGAGGGTGTCAAGAACGTGACCAACAACGAGTTCTACTTTACAGGCCATTTCCCCGAGCATCCCATTATGCCGGGTGTTCTTATTATCGAGGCAATGGCACAGTTGGGCGGCACTCTGGCACTCCAGATTACCGGAGAGCCCAAGGATTTCGAGGCAATGTTCATCAAGATAGACAACACCCGTTTCCGTCAGGCAGTGGTACCCGGCGATACCCTTCTGATGCGTGTTGTAAGGACTGCGCCCATACGCCATAACATTCTGTCAATCAAGGGATACGCCTTCGTAGCCGACAAACTTGTGGCAGAATCCGAGTTCATGATTCAAATAATGAAAAAAGACAATAACTGATGATTAGTCCGTTAGCATACGTTGACCCTTCGGCCCAGATAGGCCAGAACGTCGAGATAGGCCCGTTCTGTTTCATCGACAAGAACGTAGTCATTGGTGACAACAACATAATCATGCCCCACGTGAACATCATGTACGGTTCACGCATAGGCAACGGCAACCAGATACATCCGGGAGCCGTAATAGGCGGTATACCCCAGGACCTCAAGTTCCGCGGTGAGGACACCACAGCCGAGATAGGCGACAACAACCGCATCCGCGAGAACGTAACCATCAACCGCGGTACCGCATCCAAGGGCAAGACCGTAGTGGGCAGCAACAACCTCCTGATGGAGAACATGCATGTAGCCCACGACTGCGTAATAGGCAGCAACTGCATACTTGGCAACAGTACCAAGATTGCCGGTGAGGTTGTAATTGATGACTTTGCAATCCTGAGCGCCTGCGTTCTGGTACACCAGTTCTGCCACATAGGCGGTCACGTTATGATTCAGGGCGGTTCAGGCTGCAGCAAGGACATCCCGCCCTACGTAATAGGCGGCCGTCATCCGGTCATCTACGCCGGACTGAACATTGTAGGTCTGCGCCGTCGCGGTTTCACAAACGAGACCATCGAGGCCATCCACAACGCATACCGTATCATCTACCAGAACGGTCTGAACGTAAGCCAGGCTATTGCAGCCCTCAAGGAGGATCCCATTTCACAGACCCCCGAGGTTCAGTACATAATCAACTTTGTGGAGACATCAGAAAGAGGAATTATTACGACTAAATAAAAACATATCGATATGGTTTACAGATTCATTTTCATTTCCGATGAGGTCGATGACTTCTATCGTGAAATCCAGATCAATTCATCAGCGTCATTCCTGGATTTCAGCAATGCAATCCTGAAATCTGTAGGATATCCCGATGACCAGATGACATCATTCTTCATCTGCGAGGACAACTGGGAGAAGCGTGAGGAGATTACCCGCGAGGAGATGAGCACCAGCTCCGAGGTTGATAATTTCGTTATGGCCGATACCCCTCTCGATGAGTTGATTGAGGACGAAAAGCAGCGTCTCATCTACATCTTCGATCCTTTAACAGAACGTTGCTTTTTCATTGAATTAAAGGAGATTATAACAGGCAAGACTCTTAAGGAAGCCGTCTGCACAGCAAGCCAGGGCAATGCTCCCAAACAGACCATTGACTTTGATGAGATGGCCAAGGCCGGTCCCGCCATCGACGTCGATGAGAACTTCTACGGTGATGAAGGATTTGATTCCGATGAACTTGACGAGGAAGGATTCGGCATGGAAGGCGGCGAAGGAGGAGGCACAGTAAGCCTGGATTCCATAGACGACCTTTATTGAGTGAAGACTTTAGTCATCATACTTGGACCAACCGGCGTGGGCAAGACTGAATTATGTCTGACCCTCGCCGATTTGTTTCATACCCCCATAATCTCGGCCGATTCACGGCAGATGTATGCCGACATTCCCATATGTACGGCTGCCCCTACTCCCTCTGAAAGAGCACGTGCCGAGCATTATCTGGTAGGAAACCTCAGTCTGGAAGACTACTACAGCGCCGCCAAATACGAAGAGGATGTTATGGCGCTCGCGGATAGACTATTCGCAGACCATGATATTTTACTGGTTACAGGCGGCTCAATGATGTACATAGATGCCCTGTGCTATGGTATAGACCAGATTCCCACCATTCCGGACGATATCCGGCTACCCCTTTTGGAGCGCTATGATACTGAAGGATTGGAGAAACTGGTACAGGAGCTCAAACTGCTGGATCCGGAGTACTACAAACAGGTGGATCGCAAGAATCCCAAGCGTGTTCTGCACGCTCTCGAGGTCTGCTACATGACCGGCCACCCCTACTCCGACCTGCGCAAGGGACAGAAAGCAGAGCGTCCGTTCAAGATCGTGCGCATCGGCCTTACACGACCGCGCGAGGAGTTGTATGAACGCATCAACCGCCGCGTTGACAAGATGGTCAGCGAGGGTCTGATTGACGAGGCACGACGCATGTATCCGCGCCGTGGACTCAACTCACTCAACACAGTGGGCATGAAGGAACTCTTCAGTTGGATGGACGGCGCCCTGACACCTGAAGGCAAGCCCTGGACACTGGAGTTTGCCATAGAGAAGATTAAGCAGAACACCCGTATCTATTCACGCAAACAGATGACGTGGTTCAAGCGTGACGAGAACACACGCTGGTTCCACCCTGACGATATAGAGGGTATAACCCGTTATATAAAGGAGAGCATATGCTGATAAGACTTTACGAAAAGAACCCCAGCCAGCGTGACCTGGACCGCATTCTGGATGTCCTGAACGGCGGCGGAGTCATAATATTCCCCACCGATACCGCCTACGCCATAGGTTGCCACGCCCTTAAGGAGCGCCCCATAGAGCGTATATGCCGCATCAAGGGGCTCAACCCGCAGAAACACCGTTTCTCAATTGTATGCTATGACCTGAGTGACATCAGTCAGTACGTCCAGATAGACAACAGTACGTTCAAGACAATGAAACGCAACCTTCCGGGCCCTTTCACCTTCGTACTGCGTGCCGGCAGCCGTCTGCCCAAGATCTTCAGCAACCGCAAGGAGGTGGGAATACGTGTTCCCGACAACGAGATAACACGTGAAATCTGCCGCCAACTTGGCGCTCCCCTGCTCTCCACCACCGTTCCCTACGACGAGTCCGATGACATAGGCTATCTCACTGACCCCGAGCTTATTGACGAGCGTTTGGGAGATGATGTTGACCTGATCATCAACGGCGGAGCCGGAGGGTTCGAGTACTCCACTGTAGTCTATTGTGTGGATGGCGACCAGGAGATAATACGTCAGGGAAAGGGAATTCTTGACGACTGAATCTAACAAACAGGTATTTACTGTATATATATAGTATAAACCCTACAAAATATAATGAAGAAACTAACCATTTTTGCGCTGACAGCGCTTACAGTCCTCTCCCTGAATGCCCAGAACAGGAAACTTACTCTAGACAACGTCGTTTCAGGCACATTTTACGGAACCAGCGTAGGCAATATCACACCTATGGCGGATGGCGAAAGCTTTCTGCAGGCTCAGGGTGATTGCATCCTCAAGTATTCATTCAAGACAGGTGAAGTTACCGACACCGTTCTCAATCTCCGCACAGCACGTGGTGAAAGGCTTTTCTCACTGGGCCGATTCATACTCTCACCTACTGAGGACATAATTCTCCTGGAGCAGAATGTCCAGAAGATATTCCGCCGCTCATACACGGCCGATTATTATATCTTCACCATCCGCAACAACAAGATAGACCCGCTTACCACCGGCGGTCCCGTACAGGTTCCGTTATTCTCTCCCGACGGCCATAACATTGCGTTTGTTCGCGATAATAACATCTTTATAGTCAAGTTGTTATTCAATAATGCTGAAGTGCAGGTAACTAAGGACGGAGAGCTTGGAAAGGTCCGTAACGGTATCCCAGACTGGGCATATGAAGAGGAGTTCGGCCTTACCCGCGCCTATGAGTTCAGCGCCGACAGCCGCATGCTTGCCTGGATACGCTTTGACGAGTCAAATGTGAGCAGTTATGACCTCCCCTTCTTCCTGACCGCCCCTGAACGCGACTCATACTCTCAGGAACTGGTTACTTACCGCCCGCAGCAGTACCCTACTGCCGGAGCCGCCAACTCAAAGGTATCGGTCCACTCATTTGACATAAAGAGTTCGGTCATCCGTGACATGGACCTCAAATTGGACAGCACCACCTACATTCCGCGCATAAAGTTCGTGGAGAATGATGACAACGACATCTTCATCTTCACTCTGAACCGCCCACAGAACAAGCTGGAGATATACTCGGCCAACCCCCGCTCCACCGTCTGCACTCTCACACTTCGTGAGCAGGACGAGCGTTACATTGACGAGTTCGTCTACATGCAGACCCAGTTCTTCGGCAACCAGTTCATCATGCGCAGTGAGCGTGACGGCCACAGCCACCTCTATCTGTACGATCTGAAAGGTCAGCTCAAGCGTCAGATCACCAAAGGCGATTTTGATGTTCTGGCACTCCACGGATACGACCCCAAGAGCGGCACGACCTACTACGAGAGCAATGAGACAGGCATCTACGACTGCGCAGTCTGGAAGATTGACGGCAAGGGTAAGAAGACAAGACTGACTCCGGAGAAAGGCACCAGCCACGCACGTTTCAGCACTGGCTGCAAGTACTTTATAAACTCCTGGTCCGATATGTCCACACCGTATGTTGTAACATGCATTGACTACAAAGGCAATATACTGAGAACCATTGAGAGTAATGCCGACTTGTCACAAACCACTCTTGAATACGGCTTCCCCAAGAAGGAAAACTTTTCATTCCAGACTGTCGACGGCACCACACTCTACGGTTGGATGGTCAAGCCCGCCGATGCCGATGAGTCCCACCCCTGCCCCGTCATCCTGTACCAGTACAGCGGTCCCGGATCAAACGAAGCTCTCAATGAATGGGGTTCAGGATTCTATCCAGGCGGCAGTTTTGAGGCTCTGCTTACACAGAAAGGCTACGCCGTTGCAGTTGTTGACGGTCGCGGCACCGGACGTCGCGGAGCAGACTTCAAGAAACAGACATATAAGCACCTGGGCGTGATGGAAAGCCAGGATCAGGTTGCAGCAGCCCAATACCTGGGCTCCCTGCCCTACATCGATGCCGACCGCATCGCCATCTGGGGCTGGAGTTACGGCGGTTACAACACCCTGATGTCCATGAGTGAGGGTACTCCCGTATTCAAATGCGGCGTTGCGGTTGCTCCCGTAACTGACTGGCGCTACTACGACGCCCCCTACACCGAGCGCTTCATGCAGGAGCCCAAGCAGAATGCCGACGGCTACCACGAGGCCTCAGCCCTGGATCGCATCAACCGCCTGCACGGCCGTCTGCTGATAGTTCACGGTCTGGATGATGACAACGTATTCTTCAGCAACACAGCCTCATACATCGAGGCTCTCATAAACGCAGGAGTGGATTTTGATATGCAGGTCTATCCCGGCAAGGAGCACAGCATCACCGGCCTCGCCCACCGCAAGCACCTCTTTACCCGCATCCTCCGCTTCTTTGACGACAACCTCTGAGCGCTCCGCTCACTCCTTTCCCGCGCCACCGCTTCGCCGCGCTTTCGCCGCCAAAGTGTCCCACATCGAACCCCGCCACAGCCCTTGTAGCGGGGTTCGTTGTGTTACATCCCCTCATCCAGGGCCTGTGTCCCACACCAACCAGCCTCCCAGCCTACTCTGGGGCCGATGAGCGTGGGACACTTTGGCGAGATTTTTTGCTACGCCGTACTATTCCCTTCGGCGACACAACGCTCCGCGGCTACTCCGCCTCCCCTACGGACCCTAAACGTCGAACTCCTCCTTATAGCCCCCTACGGGGTCTAACGTTCGTCAAACATGCGCCGTTCTTAACGGGATCCTCCGGGGGGCTACGCTTACGCCTCTCCACGATGGTCCCCAAAGGGAATAGTACGGCTACTGCAAATGGGAGCATTTGCTGTTTCCGATACTGCTACCCGATTAGTTCCCTTGCACTTGGGATACTTTAAAATGTGGGTGATAATTATTTGTAGATCAGAAAGATACATGGTATCTTCTCAAGTTGGGGAAGGTGACCGTTCCACTCTTTTACGGTGCGGGTTTTGATGTATTCGTCCTTGGTGGTTAGGCCGGCTGCTATGCAGGGGTGAGTCTGGGGACGGCAGGCTTTCAGGATGTCGGCCATCATTTTGGCGTTGCGGTATGGGGTTTCGATGAAGAGTTGCGTCTGATTCTCGGTGTAGGCTCTTTGCTCCAGTTTCTTTAGGGTCTTGATTCTTTCATCGGGCTCTATGGGCAGGTAGCCGTTGAAGGCGAAGCTCTGGCCGTTGAATCCGGATCCCATTACGGCCAGGATTATGCTGGAGGGACCTACCAGAGGGATTACCTGCAGGCCTTTGCGCTGGGCTATCGCTACTACATCTGCCCCGGGATCGGCTACTGCGGGGCAACCGGCCTCGGATATTACTCCCATGGGACTACCCTCCTCCAGTGGATGGAGCATGCTTGCTACCTCTTCGGGGTTGGTGTGCTTGTTCAGCGTGTAGAATGTGAGCTGGTCTATGTCGATTGAGCGGTCCACCAGTTTGAGGAAACGGCGTGCTGTACGCACATCCTCCACTATGAAATGGCGTATGCCCATTATGATTTCGTGATTGTACGGGGGCAGCACCTGCTCAACCGGAGTATCACCCAAAAGGTTCGGAATAAGATATAAAGCGGGAATCATGGCACGAAGGTAGTGCATTTTACACTAACTTTGCAGTCATAAAAGCAATAAAGTGGAAAGAGGCGATTTTACCATAAGGATAGAGAACGGTCTGGCCTGCGATGCGCGATACAGAATGGCCGCACCCGTCAACATTTGCATCCGTGACGGCTGGCAGACTGCCATTGTAGGCCCCAACGGTGCCGGTAAGACATTGCTGGTTAACACCTTATTGCGTCAGTATCCGCTTTTGGACCACCGTGAGGTTGAGTATGGCAGCGGCATTTGCGGGGCCGATATCCGCAACATCACTTTCCGCGACAGCTACGGCAGCGCCGACAGCACCTATTTCTATCAGCAGCGCTGGAACATGACCGAGATGGGCGAATCGGCCATAGTACGCGATGCTTTCCCCGATATTAAAGATCCGGTGTGGAAGGAGCGTCTCTACACCCTGTTTGACCTGCCGTTTATCTGGGACAAGCAGCTTGTGACGCTCTCCAGCGGCGAAATGCGCAAGTACCAGCTGGCCCGTTCGCTGGCAGTGCGCCCCCGCATGGTCATCATTGACAGTCCGTTCATCGGCCTTGATGTACAGACGCGTGATATGCTGTGCCGCCTGCTGGAGAACCTGGTAACCGAATGGAAGATGCAGATAATCCTTGTGGTATCACGCCGCGAGGACATTCCTTCATTCATAACGCATGTAATAGAGGTTCATGACCGCCGCTGCAGCACCGTAATGCCCGTCCAGGACTATATTACCGAGCCCCAAGAATCGCTTCCAGAGCCACTCCTACCCCAGGATCTGGTGAATCTTATGCACAACCTGCCCGAGAATGGAATGGACTCTGATGAGATAGTCCGCTGCAACAAGGTTATACTGCAGTATGAGAGCCGACGAATCCTGAATGAACTGGACTGGACAGTGCGCAAAGGTGAGCATTGGGCACTCCTGGGCCCCAACGGAAGCGGTAAATCGGCCCTTCTTAGCATGGTCTATGCCGACAACCCTCAATCCTACGCCTGCGATATTGCACTCTTTGGCCGTCCGCGCGGTACTGGCGAGAGCATCTGGGAGATAAAGAAGCACATCGGATACGTATCGCCCGAGATGCACCGCTCCTACTGTCGCCGCTATCCCGCCATAGACATAGTGGCATCGGGCCTGCACGACACCATCGGTTTGTATAAAAAAATTACCGCCGATGAACGTGACCGCTGCCGCATATGGATGAGCATATTCCAGATATCGGATCTGGAGGACCGCGATTTCCTGGAACTCTCCAGCGGAGAACAGCGAATGATCCTGCTGGCCCGCGCCTTCGTAAAGAACCCCTCCCTACTCATCCTTGACGAACCCCTTCACGGACTGGACCGCCGGCGCCGCACCCTGGTAATG
>JAFXMB010000017.1 GCA_017530735.1 Bacteroidaceae bacterium
TCTATGTCCGGGGCATCCTGGTCCTTGAAGGTGAGTTGCAGCTGTATCTTGTTGTCCATACCGCGCTGTGCACGGGCTATGTTGCGAAGGGCGAAATCGGCTGTGCGCTCCCAACGTGCCTGCTCGCTTTTATGCATGAGCACCGCCACCTTATATGTACGGTCCGATGAAGAGAGGCTGTCATCCTTTTCAGGGACGCAGGAGCATATCAGTACCGCAGTTATGCAGTAGAGGGCGCGTAATGCCAGACGGATATAATCAGTTGTTCTCATACTCTTGCTCTTTGCTGACAGCTTCATCTATAAACCGGTTATACAGGTTCAGGAACGTATCCGGGTCCCGATATTCATAGTCCATGAGTGTGTTGTGCCTGTAAAATGACGGATGGAGCATGATTTGTGCGGCTCCCTGGCTCATGTCGAGGGTGCGGCTTGCCGGCCAGTCGCGGCCGCTCAGCCAGTCCTTGAGATAGTCATGCAGCACCTGACCGGTCTGTATGATCATGGAGAACGGTACACGCGGGGAGAGTGCGCTTTGGTCAACATCCATACCTATGACAAGTCCCAGATTGTTCTGCTCGTCATTCATAGCTCGCAGCACACCTATGTCCGATCCTCCCAGCAGCGGGAATATCATTTCACGGAAGGTTGAACTGCTACGTATGCGTCTGGCCATCATGCGGTAGGCCGAGTCGGGCATGGCCCATCCGGATTCGTCATCGGCCAGATAAAGGACCTGTGCGTTTTTGCCTTCCTGATGATGGGCGTTGTAGCCGGCCATGAATCCCATAATGCTCTCGTCCAACAGAGGATTGTTACTGACTGCCGAGAGAATGAGAGCGTCAAAACCGCCGGACATGGCTCCGCAGAGGTAGCTGGCCCCGTATCGGCTTACCTTGACGGTTGACAGGCCATCTATGCGGGCACTGCTCTCAAACAACAGCACGCGGCTGCCCTTGCCAAAGAGTGTGACGGGGACGCGGCGAGCCATCTGCTCGTATACGGAACTACCCAGAATGAGCACGGCAGAGTCTTTGTCGGCATTGTCTGTGAGCCACTGCCGGTACATCTGCTCAGCCTGGGTGGTATCCTGGGGCTGAAGCATACGGACGGGTGTGAATGTCTCAATGATGAAAGAGAAGATACCCTGGGCTGCTGCGTCGTTATAACCGTTGTCACCTAAGCCGTTGGGAGTGACGAGGTAGGTTACTGCGGCCTGCCTTGTCACTCCCTCAAGGAAATCTGAATGGTCCTTGCTGCATGCTGTCAGCAGGAGCAGGACCGTAATTGTTTTAATTATCCTTTTCAATCGTCAAAATTTGCCTCTTCTAAATGATACTTTTGACAGAACTCATCAAAGGTACTTGCGTCAGTGTCGTGGAAGGTAATGACCCATGGACTTTGGAAACTGTACCATTCTTTGACTTTCCATATCCACTCATCCAGGAACTGATCCAAAACTATTGAATTACCCCATTTCTTTTTGTTCTCATCACGGGTATGGGAATTGTTCCTGTCATAATTATGGGGATCGACCTCGTCACAATCATAGCATACCATTACAGACTCCACTCCTTTGTGGTCTGAAGTTATCCTGGTACAGGGAGTCCTTACAAAGTGCCACTTATCGTTGTCCTTGCTGCCGTGTGTATCGACCCAGCAATGGTCATCGCCGGTTTTGAAGAAAGGTGTCTTTCCGCTGAACCAGCCCTCGCCGTACAGGAAGTCATGCAGTGCATTCTCACCTCCTAGTCGGCCGTTATTCCTATGACCTCCCTGAAGTTTGGATATTTGCCTGATCGTAGATTCGGCGTCGGGGTTTTTACTTCCGTCATAATAATACATATATCCGCGCAGACATTCAATCAGGTGTTTGCCTCCGTCTGCATTTCCCCACCATTCATCATAACAGGTACGTTTCTTGTGTGAATGACCGGCGGGCGAAACCGGTGTTACCGTCCAGGTATCAAAGCCTATAAAGTAACCGGTGCCTGTCTCGCCGCAGCCCTTGACACACAGGAAATAGACATCTTTTCCTCCTCTTCGGCCAATAAGGACAGTTCCTGGGCTTATACCGCCGCAGGTACCTGCATTCTCAGGCCAGGCATCGGACCTGAAGAATGTTATTCTGGTTATATCGGGGAGTTCTTTCAGGTTGACATCGATATATGCCAGATGACCGTTCTGATGGTCCGGGATATATCTTACGGACCCGTGGCTACCCATTGAAACAGTCATGGTGCCGTCTGCCGCCGTACTGTCAATAGTGGCGACAGAGCAGATCATGGAGAGGAACTCATTGCGTGCATCTTCCTCGGTGAGCGCTCTGGTGTAACGGACTGTCGGGGTGTTTTCATAGAGAATCCGTCCATAGTCAGGCTCCCATGATTTCAGGGCGTATGTAAGGGTGTCATACTCAACCTGGCATACGTGACTGATGAAGTTCATGGCGGCATACTCATCGACCTGCTCGGAGGTCATATCGTAGCCTGCCATTTCCTTTTCGTCAGGATCGGTATTCCCGACAATCTTATCATCGTCTTTACATGATGTAAGGTGACAGGTTAAGGCTGTCATCAGGAGTACGGAGAATAGAGTTCTTATTTTCATTATTGTCTGTTTTTATGTATAAACTTCTTGTTACGGTATGGTCGTACCGGATACTTGTTGCGATGGGTTTTGGTTACCTCGGCTTTCTGCCAGGTGTAGTCGGGCTTGATCATAAGCGCTGTTCCATATGAGCCGTCATCACGGAAGGGTATTACACATAGCTCGTCCACATATTTGAGCTCGACTTTCTTGGGTACCTCGTCGTTGAGCACATCCTTTCGGACCACATAGCCAAAGAATTCTGCATTGAATCCGGACATCTGGTTCTTGAACAGCGCCTTGGGGTTATTGCCCACATATTTAAGTAGACCGTACATCTCGTCCGATGTGGGAAGGTACCAGTGATTCTGGTCATTGACAGTGAAGTTGAGATGGTTCTTTAATGATGAGGCGACCTCATGGAATACTTCGGTGAACAGTATGGAGGATCCTTTTACATTGTAGAAACGTTCTACGGATGTGCCGTTCTGGTCAAAGAAACCCAATGTACCGTTGATATAGGTGCGGGACCAGAATCCCGGTCCTATCTTGACGATGGGGTAGTTGCCCTTTCCGTCTACACCGGTGTGATTATACAGGTTGAGCCACTCATCGGCCACGGTCATCTTGTATTTGGGGATATTGATTCCTATGCTGGTGGGGTAGAAGGCACCGTCTATATAATATAATGTAGTCAGACGGTCACCGGGCTGGTAGCCTTCAAGGGGTTGGACATAACAGCCTCCCTCATCGTCAAAGGTGAGTGATGAAGGGGCGTTCTCTCCGTCACCAAGGAAGATACCGCGACGGATGTTGGTGATGCCTCTGTATATGGGATAGAAGACGGTGATACGGCGGTCACCGCGCAACTCGGGCACATATTCATTGCAAACCTCGACCTTGGGGAGTCCGTCATAGTAGATGATCTTGGCCAGGGTGCTTTTATCGGATGTACCGAACTGGGTCATCTGTTCATTGATATCAATCTGGTAGTAGTTGTCAAGTCCCAGTTCCTGCAGACGGTTGCCTACACTGCCGGCCTCACTGAACGATAGAGCCAGTATGTAATTGATTATCTCTACGCGGGCCTTTTGGTTACTGAAAAGCTGCCAGATGGGCTGCATGATACAACGTACCATAGAGACGCTCTGCGGGTCATCGTTGCGTATGCTGTTGAGCCATTCACCCAGCATGCCGGGATCCACCTGTCCGTAACGGTCTTTGGTGCTTGCGTGTTCCCGCAATGAGCGGCAGGCCTGGTCGGTACCTCCGAATATCTCGAAATAGAGGTCGCCACCGCTGCTGCATATGTTTTTGGCCGATTGGAACGACTGATTGTCCTCCTTTACTACACCGTTCTTGACCTTGAGGTATTTCTCGACAGTTTCTGTGGAGCTCTCATTGGAGATGAAATTGACGGTATAGTCCAATCGTCCGCCCAGGTCGGTGTAGATGACCATATGAGTGCCGTACTTTGAAACGAGTTTTTTTACGTTCTGGGCAGTGGGCTTGTCGTTCACCTGGTCATAAAGCTCCCGGAACTGCGGGGTGAACAGGTCCTGACCCTCACGAATGATGCTTTGTATCTTTCCTTCATCGACATAGCGTGTGGCTACCACCTTGCTGAGTGAACTGTAACCGAAGGTCTGTTGTGACAGGTCATATTCCTTTACGCTCTTGAATTTTTCGACGCTCTTGTTACAGAACAGGAAATCGACCTCGGTCGATGTCTGCTTGCTCATCCATGATGACATCTCCTCAATGCTGTAAGAGCAGTGGAACTGGAAGTCCTGCTGTGCACGACCTTCCTCTGCAATGATGGTGCCCCAGTTCTGCTCGGCCTGAACCAGAAGCTCGTAGTCCAGTATGGGCTCGGTGACGCTGGCTGGATTCATGTAGTCAATGAGCATGTTATAACCATAGCCGACACGGGCCTTACGGCTCAGCGAATCACCGGCCAGGGAGTTGGTGCCATCCTCAGACAGGCTGTGCTGATGGACGGTAAGCTGTGCTACCTGTTGGTCCGATGAGCCCTTGATGCTCAGGTTGATGATGCCGTCGCGGCTGCGGGCCCCTTCATTGGAGTCTATGTGGAAGGTGAGCCTTCCCTGATTGCTTACGGTATCGGCTTCCAGACTTATCCACTCAGTCTGTGTACTGACATTGATATCCCTGAGGGCATAGTCTTGGGTGTTGACCTGGACGTCAACGCTGTAGTATCGCGCATCGGACCCTGTCTCAATTCGCTGCTCGCTGATCTCTATCGGTGCGGTCTCAACGGGTGGCAGGATGTTGTTGTCCTTACAGCATGAGGCTGCCAGTACAGCAGCGGTCAGATACAGATATGTTTTAAGTGACGGTTTCATATTGGTTTACAGACTGACCTCAGTGGGGTTCCAATAATAAAAGTACTCACTCTCTTTCTTGCGAACCATGCGTCCGTTGCTGTAGTTCCAGCCCGGAAGTCCTTCCAAACGGCCGCTCTGGTCTGTTCCGTTTTTCTGCTTGAGGTAGAAATCCTTTCCTTTCTTGTATGTAAGGAAATAGGGCTTGCCGGTGTCCAGAGTTCCCTCCTGGGTTATCGCCAGGGGCCATTCGTAGCCTATAACGGTCTGGCTGGGCTGGTATCGGATGTTGTTGAAACAGATGGTGCCGGGTACGCCGTTGGTCATGTAGATCATGCCATCGGTGGGAACGGGGTTTTGGGTGTCCTTATAAACCATGCATCTGTTCTTGAGCCAGCAGACGTTGTAGGCGGTGTCACCGTAAAATGTGAAACCGCAACTTAGGTTTACATGCTGGTCATAAATGGGATAGACTACCTGTACCTGTTTCTGTCCGACGTAAGGGATTTCTATTGTTTCACGGCAAACGGTTGCCACATAACGTCCCGATGATATGATATTGCAGACATCGGGCTGATTGAAAGAGACTTTGCTTCCACCCATCTTACATTCTACCTTTTGAGGCAGGCTGAAACTTGTGTTGCAGTAATTTTGGTAACCGCCCTCATAGATAAGGTCCTTGGCGGTTCCTTCAACCCTAAGCATGACACGTTTGGCTATTTCCTTATTGGGAATGAAATCCCAGATAGGTGTTATCTCCATGTCTGTCATCTCAAGGTTGTTATGGGCGTAGTCTTCGGGGTCATAGTTGAGACTGTTCTGCCAGCCGGTGACATATTTTGACATATCGGGTGCCTCGCCGAATCGGAAATGCAGTATCTCGTTGGGTATGGTGCTCAAGTCTCCGCCCTTGACTTTGACATAGCAATCGGCACTGTTCAGCAAGTTGTATTCGGTGGTATACTCCTCACTCTGCGACATATGCTTGAATATAGATGACACTGCATTACCTATACTTTTCTTTGAGTAAACATCATGGAGCGAATCGCGCTTCATGGTCATCTCAAGAATGATGGAGCCGCCCAGATTCGCTCTTGTGACGACATGTGAGCCGTAGCATATCAGGAAGGAGTCAATGGTTGCCTCATCGGAGTGTTTTTCCATCCATCTGATTGCCTCAAGAAAATTGGGAGTAAGCATATCCTGACCGTCGCCATCCTCAATCAATGCCGATATTGATCCGTCTTCCAGCTGCATACTCATTGCCGGAGCTATGTATTTGAATTCACAGAAGAAATCGTTTGTCTGTCCCTCTTCCCATATTTCCACGTGGGATTGGGCATCGCCGTTAAAGAGTATGAGTTTTGCTTCCACATCAGCATCAAAGGAGGAATACTGCCTGTATTGACTATGACTGAAAGCTGTGTTGCATTCAAAGGTGACTTGGTTATTGGACGAAAAGCGATAGAGTCTTTCATGAACCTCTTGGCTCTTTCTCTTAACTGCGTCAAAGTCAAACACCCTGCAGTGGACATCCCTCAGATTGCATCGTTGCCCCCAGACTCCATCGTAACTGAATCCAACGCCGTAGCATCGGCGGAAATCCTGCATCGTAAGTGCATCCTGCTGAAGAGCACGGGTAAAGGGAGATCCCGACTCCGGAATGTCGCTTTGTATGGAGGGAACGGCATAATCTCCATAACAGGCTGACAACCCTAAGGCTGTCAGCACTGTCAGGAAGATTCTTATGATGCTTTTGTCAAGACTCTGCATTTTTTATCGGTTTGTCATCATTATTCCCATATCCTCAAGGTCCATGCAAGTACGTTTGTCCTTGTAATAATCCAAAACGATTTGCTTGATTCTATCGGAGATTTCGAATGGGAACAGATTCCAGATACCGGTGTATTCAATGCTGATTATGCCGGTGTTGTCACTATCTTTGTCATTTGAACTTCTGATTGATTGCATCCACTGCTGTGCAGCTACCTTAAGTTTCTCACGGTCCGGCCTGTTGGAGTTAAGCTGTTCCAGCATTGCATTGTATGAATGCCAATCACCGCCGGTGATAGCGCAGTAATAATGGGAGTTTTCCCATAATCTTGATCCTTCGGTTCCATAACCGGCACCTGCTGTTCCTGTAATCTGTATTGCAGACAGAGCGAGATTGGCTTTAACATCACCATAAACGCCGTATTTTTCTGCCATAAACAGAGAATCGTATTCAATGGCTGTGAATATGCTTCCTCCAAGTGTGGAGCCGGTTACAAACACGGGGCCGTATGTGGAAACCATGTCTTTTACACCATCCGTGAATTCTGCGGAATCGTTTTGGTGTTTCATGACATACTTCCATCTGTTAAGAAATCCTATAGAAACCAGTTTCTTGGCCATTCCGTCTCTGGGGAATGTTTGAGTGTCCTCATCCCATTCATCTTCCAGTATGGCAACTATATCGTCATAGGATAAAGAGGCATGAAGGTACTCCAGATCCTGTGAGCCGGTATATGAGCATGCATTTTCAATGATAGTCGCATTGTTGTGGTATTCAACATCCAAAGATAATTTGAACCTTGCGAATTTGATGTTTATCATGCATTTGACGTGTAGAGAATCCAAAGAGTTCTGCATGGTATCCTGCATTATTGCATCAACTGTCATGCCGGGTCTTGCATCCTGTCTGAACATTGTGGCATATTCAGTTTGCTGAATGGCTTCTTTTACGCCTTGCATATTGATAATGCAGCCTGCAAAAGCAGCTAGATCTATCTTATATCCGGAACCGAGTCCTTTATTGAACCATACATCGCTGAATTCCACATCAGCGTTAGGTGCTGCCTCTCCGTCCTGGATTCCAATATACTGACGGAGTGTGATGGTCTTTGACACCTCACCGCTGGTAACTGAAATGGTTGCCTTGCGCTCATGTTGCTGTAATGAAGGGTCAAAATAATCGACGTACACATTCAGGTTTCCGGCGCCTTTACCTTTATCGGCACCCAGATCACTCCAGATATTATCATCCTTGTCGGAATTGTCAGAGATCGTGGCTGTCCATTCGCCGTCAATGGCAATCGGAACCTGAACGATACCGCCCAGGCGGTTAATCGTGACCTCGGAGTTGCCGTTGTTGATTACCAGACTGTTTTCATTCCCGTCATCTGTGCAGGAGTTCAGGACTACTGCAACGATGGCTGCCGCCATCAGAAATAAAATCTTTTTCATTTGCTATTGGAAAAATTGTTTGATGTTCTGGCTGCAATATTACAATTGCGATACGGGAGCGCGGTTGCAATATTGAAAAACCGCGTTGCAAAAATGAAAAGTCCCATGTTCAAAAATGAAATGGGACGTATCAAAAACGAAAAACTCTTATAATCAGAGAGTTGTCGCTAGGCCAGAGAGGCTACGTAATCGGTGGGGGAGCAGCCTATGAATTTCACAAAATTACGGTAGGCGGTCTGACGGCTGCGGAATCCTGCTTCAAAATAGAGGGATTTCTGGTCCTGCTGGGGATTCTTGCGGAGCTGGTCTGCCATAAACAATATGCGTTTCTGGTTGAGATAGTCATTGAAGGTAAGTCCGGTGTGCTCGCGAATACTGTCGGCAACGTAGATACGGTTGGTTCCGACGTTCCGGCTCAGTGTCTCAACGGTGGTATCGGGATTGCGCCAAACCTCATATCGGCCCATGATGGTATTGATATTGCTCCACAGGTCTTGCTCATTTGAGTTGAAAACGGTCTCTTTGATGTCGGCCTGTGCGTTTTCTGCTGTATCCTGGAGTGGAGGCAGAATCCTCTCAGACAACTCGAAATAGGTATAATATAGCAACGCAAAAACAGCCCATAAAAAGTGAATGTATAGGATGACCGTTATGTTGGTGAATAAATCGCAAGTGAACATTATTGTCATTATTTGGGATATAACGGTGGTCCTGTGTATCCATTTGATGTCAGCGCTGGTGTTGCGCCAGTTGTAAGGTACTATGAGCAACAGCAGTGATATGATGAGCAGGAACACGAATGCAACTAACCTGATGATTACATTGAATTCAGTCCAGTGTCCGGTAAAATCGGACCAGGAATATAATTGGCGGAATTCCAGTCCGAACGCCACTGGTAAAGTCACCAGGATTGCCGGCAGAAACAGAAGAAAGGCCCATTTGCCACGCAGACCGTTAGGGCGCATAACCTCAATAGGGTAAAGCATGTACATGGTTATTGCCCATAAGCCCATTATTGATATGCTGGGTGACAGCAGGACATTGCCTTCAAAGGGATTGAAATTGAAACAAATCAACGAAAAAAGAAAGAGGAGAGCTGCAATTCCGAAAGAGAGGTATAAAAAACTCAGGAAAGTCCGGGATCTGTCATTTACTTCTTTACGCTTTTTCCATAACATTATGCCGCAAACAAACAGGGCGGCTGTCATTATCGTAGTGAAACTTACATCTATTTCTGTCTTCATTTTAATTATACCCTATTGCAGAAAAATGCAAATATAAATGTTTTTTAAATGAGGAGCAATTTGATTTGTCTGTAAACAACAATTATTTTTGCACTCCGTAAACGGTGTTGTCATGCTCAAGAAGCTGAGTGACATATTAAGCGACAAAGCCAGCCTGTTCATCATATTGACGGCTGTGGTGACATTCTTTTTCCCGGGCATTTTTGCCTGGGTTAAAGGTAATATGCAGACCATCATCCTGGGTGTTATCATGCTCACCATGGGACTTACGCTTACGCCGAATGATTTCAAGTTGCTGGCCAAGCGTCCGTTGGTATGACCTGCGTATCCCCTGCTGGCTCCCTTGTCACCTTTGGCACCATCCTGGCCAACATCTTTGCCCGCCAAAGTGTCCCACGCGCATCGGCCCAGTGGGGCTTGTGAGCGGGGTTGGTGTGGGACACACCCCCTTGGAAGGGGGTATGTAACACACGCACCTGCGTCGGAGGGAACTCTCGCGGGGGTGAGTGTGGGACACTTTGGCAAAAAAAAGGAACGGGTCCGAGCCCCGGCGGCGATTGCAACAGTTTTGCAGCGCCTATTAGTTGTTTTGATATACTGCCAATGTTTACATTTGCCGCAGAAACAACAAAGGATATGAAAAAGCATTTGGTTTTACTTTCTGCGGTGTTGCTTGTACAAACAGCTGTTGTGTCCGTATTTGCACAGCAAAAGCCCAAGGCTGGAGATCTGATCTCCGGGATTGTTACCGATAGCGTAAGCCCCTTAATGGGAGTATATATCACTGAACTGGATTCCCGTGAGGAACCTAAAGGTAAGCACAAATACGTTGACCTGGGCTTAAGTGTAAAGTGGGCCACGTGTAATGTGGGGGCCGATAAGCCCGAAGACTACGGTGACTATTATGCCTGGGGGGAGTTGACACCCAAGGAAAGCTACACGTGGGAGAACTATCGTTTCCGTACCAGTGGTGACGATGAAGGTACCGTAAAGCTCTCCAAATACACTTCTATGATTTACACCTCTGTGTTTGATGCAAACATTGGTAATTATATTGCAGACAATAAGACTCAGCTTGACCCGGAGGATGATGTAGCCCATGTTAAGTGGGGAGGCGATTGGCGTCTGCCCACCGATGAGGAGATGAATGAACTTATTGACAGCTGCACCTGGACCTGGACTACCGTGAACGGTGTAAACGGTTGTCTGGTAACAAGTAACAGGCCAGGTTACACCGACCGCTCCATATTTCTGCCGGCAACCGGGAAATACGGTTTTGAGACCTCCAACAAAAGTGCCGGTACCTGGGGACACTACTGGTCAAACTCAGTGAATAAGGATCAATCAAGCTATAACGCAGGCGTTCTTGCCATCGGTTCCGGTTACGCGGCTGTGAAAATAACCTTTCGCGCCCACGGACAATCCGTTCGTCCCGTATGCCCGTAATCCGCCAAAGTGTCCCACGCGCATCGGCCCTGTGGGGTTTGTGAGTGGGGTTGGTGTGGGACACACCCCCTTGGAAGGGGGTATGTAACACACGCACCTGCGTCAGAGGGCGCTCTCGCGGGGGTGAGTGTGGGACACTTTGGCAAAAAAAAGGAACGGGTCCGAGCCCCGGCGGCGATTGCAACGGTTTTGCAACGCCTGTTTGTTGGTTTGATATACTGTCAATGTTTACATTTGCCGCAGAAACAACAAAGGATATGAAAAAGCATTTGGTTTTACTTTCTGCGGTGTTGCTTGTACA
>JAFXMB010000130.1 GCA_017530735.1 Bacteroidaceae bacterium
GCAGAATGGACCCTCGCCGCGAAGGGATGCGTCCACGTCAAGTGTCTTGCTTCCTATCTTGAAGCTGTATCCTGCGTTAAGGAACAGCGTGTGCTCGGGCACATAGGGCAGACGGTTGCCGGAGTAGTCCTCATTACCGTCGTTGAATGTGACAAAGCGGGCGTCACACCATGAGTAGGAGATATGTGAACGGAACTGCCCCGGATTCCATCCAAGTTCAGCCTCCACGCCTATGCTGCGGCTGCGTCCGGCGTTTGTCATCATACGACCCGTGGACATTCCGGGCGGGAATACCGTGAGCTGCTGGTTACGGACATCCATGTAGTAGGCCGATGCCTCCGCATTGAATGACTCATGGTGGACGCGTGCGCCCAGCTCCATGTTCCAGGCTGTTTCGGGGTCATACTCGGTGTTCTTGGCCGATACCGATACGAACGGCCGGTCCAGATATACTCCCATGTCAGTCATGGTGGCGGTCATAGTCATGTTTTGCAGTATGTCCGAGAATATCTGGGTGTTGAATCCGCCTGCGCGGTAACCCTTGGATACGGTCGAAAACAGTTTTATTGCATCGGTTGTATTGAACAGCACCGACAGTTTGGGCAGCACCTCAAAATGACTGTGGCTGACAGTCCCTTTATAAGGAATGGACAGGTTCCTGTCGGTCGTCATGATTGGCACAAAACGGTAGTGAAGGCGGGTCATACAGTCGTAATCCATGGTGCCGCCTTCATAGTCAAACCTTACTCCGGCGGTTATGAGCCATCGGTCCAGATCAAAGACGGATTCGTGGAACAGGGCGGCATTCCAGGTGTCAATCATAAAGTCGGAATTAACCGGCATCTCCATGTCCGAGATTGCAAGTTGACCTATGTCTGTGGGTATGTGGCTGTTGGCGTTGTTCAGTATAAGCGTCTCGATGCCTTCGCGTTTGAATGTGACAGGGGCCGATAACTGATTGCGGCGGCCGAATGCAAACAGACCGGTCTGGGGCTGCCAGACGGCCTCCTCATCGGCTCTGTGTATGGTGATCTCCATTGTGCCGGCACCGCTCAGTTCTTTCTGCTGCAGGGTGAAGATGGATCTGTCGGTGTAATCCTGATCCATGTGCATGTCATCGGCCAGCAACTGGAGCGATGCGGTTGCATCGGTTACAAGAAGGTTGCCATGATGACGCAGCCGGAAGCCCTCGATTACGGACAGTCTCTTGTAACTGCCTTCATCATTGTAGGATACGGGTTGCTGCTTGCCGTCCTTCCACATGCCGTATGCAAAACCTCCTTCCTGTGATATGTTGGCTGACAGGGTGTTGGTCATGGTCAGGTTTCCGTCGCAGTTGCTTACACGCTTCCAGCGCAGAGAAAGACCGCTATAGGGATCGCACGGCTCGTTTTTGTAAGCGTTGTTGAAGTAGCCGTCGGTATGGCGGAATGTGGCCGACAGGGCGTTGCTACCTGCAGTGAATGAGATACCGACCCTTACGGTGTTTGCCGTACCGTATTCAATACGGAGAGTGGGCCGGTAGTCATCACACGGTGAGAAAGTGCTGAGCGACAGCACGCCGCCCATTGCATTGCGGCCGTACAGGGTTCCCTGCGGCCCGTGCAGCATGGTAGCCCGGCTTACGCCTTCCCAGTCAAAATCATAGGCGTTCTTGTCGATAACCGGGATGCCGTCAATGTATAGGCCCATAACCGGATTCTCCATCCTTGAGCCAAGTCCACGCAGATAGATGGTTGATGTAAGTGATGCCCCGTAGTCCGGGATGTGTAGTCCAGGTATGATCGATGACAGCGCATTAGGACGAAATGTGCTGCTTTTCTGTAATGTCTCGAATGATATGGCCGATACGGCCGACGCAACTTTGTCCAATGGAACCAGTTCCTTGGGCGCGGTAATGGTTATCACGGGTAGTTGTTGCGTCAGAGTGTCTTCCAGAGGCGATATCGCCGCAAATATGGATAAAAGAACCATTGCTGTCATAGCGGTTGCAAAGGTCCGCAAAAACAGCTTTGGATTTTAGAACGGAGTTTACGGAAAATAGGATTATCCGTGCATAGCCTTTCGGAACTCGGACGGAGTCTGTCCGGTCTTGATCCTGAAGAACCTTGCAAAATAGGACTGATCTTCAAGTCCCACTGCCGTAGCCACTTCGATTATTGGAAGCGAGGTGTCGGCAAGCAGTCTCTTGGCTCTGACCAGCCGGGCTATGTCAATCCAGTTGCCTACGCTGTGGCCGGTTGACTGTCGGACCTGACGGCTCAGATAATTCTCGCTGATGCCGGCGGCGCTGGCATAAACGGTAAGATTGCCTATCTCGCTTTCTGGGTCAAAAAGGGATTCCAGGAATCCGTTTACGGCTTGTGGCACTACAGGCGATTTGCCGGCCTTGATCCTTGAAAGGAACAGGTCCAGACCTTTCTCTATAAAGACGCTGTCGCCTCTTTGGAACGAAGACAGCAGCATATTGAACAGCTCGCCCATAAAGACGCCCTCATCGAACCAGAATGCCTGGTGTACTGGTTCTGTCATAAACCTGAGCGGTCGGGAATCGGTAAGTGAAGACATGGCAAAGGCTCCCGTATAACCTGTCGCATCATGATAGTACCGGATGCTGAAGGGACACATGGCGGGTATTATCAGGACGTGTCCAGTCTGGCAGAGATATGAACTGCCGGCGGCTTCAACAAGAACCTCGCCCTGGGTTACATAGATGAATCCTATGAGCGGGATTCGTGCCGTGGGAACCTCATCGGCCCCGTTACGGCTGGCGGTATCCATGCGACGTATATAGAAACGGCAGGATGAGTAATCTATGTCGGGTTTCCAATGCGGTTTGGGTTCCATGAGATACGTTGTGCTTATGTGTTACGGAAGGATGGCCACTCCGTGGGTGTTCTTGGTCTCGGCCATTACAAAGACACTGTGCAGGCTACCCAGGCAACTCATGGCACCCAGTTTGTGCTGCATGAACTGCTGGTACGCGTGCATGTCGCGGGCGTACACTTTTATCATGAAATCGTAGTCACCGCTGGTGTTGAAACACTCGGTGATCTCGTCAATGTTCTGGACAGCGTCAATGAACTGCTGTATCATCTCCTCGGAGTGCTGTTTAAGGCGGATGTTGCATAGAACCATGATGCCGTTGCCAGCCTTCTCCGCATCCACTACAGCCATGTAACGCGTAATGTAACCTTCGCGTTCCAGGCGTTTCTGACGCTCAAAAGTGGGGGAGGGTGAAAGGTGTATCTTTTCCGCCAGTTCCTTTACGGTGAGCTGCGAATTTTTCTGCAGTTCAATGAGAATCCGTTTGTCTGTGGAGTCCAGTTTATAGCCGTTTGACATTTTTAGTATGTTGAAAAATGCAGAATATTTTACCTGCATTATTATTGTTAACTCTGCAAAATAAGCATATTTTCCCGAATATTCCAAAATATTTTTATAGTAAGCCCCGGCTCCATATCTTTGCGCCGCAATTGCGATTTCCTAAAACTGATAAAACAACTTGAATATGTCAATAAGAACGAACATTTTGGGATACCCCCGCGTGGGTGCCGGCCGCGAACTCAAGAAAGCCGAGGAGGCCTATTGGGCCGGTAAGATATCAAAGCAGGAACTGCTGGATACGGCAGCTCTGATACGTAAGGAGAACTGGCTGCTGCAGAAGGAGGCCGGAATCGACCTCATTCCCTCCAACGATTTCTCTTTTTATGACCAGACTCTTGACCTGAGCCTGGCTCTGGGAGCCATCCCTGAGCGTTATGACTCGCTTAAGGATGACCGTCTGGAACTCTATTTCGCAATGGCTCACGGTTATCAGAAGGACGGAATAGATGTGACGGCAATGGAGATGACCAAATGGTTCGATACCAACTACCATTATATCGTTCCGGAGATTACCCGCAACCAGCGCTTTGAACTCACGTTCAACAAGGCTGCCGCCGAATTCAAGGAGGCATTGGAGCTTGGTGTCAGGACAAAACCTGTCCTCATCGGCCCCGTGACCTATCTGCTTCTGGGTAAGGAGAAAGAGTCCGGCTTTAACCGTCTGGAACTTCTGGACAGACTGCTGCCTGTTTACATAGAGATACTCCGTCAGCTTGAGGAACTGGGTGCCGAATATGTACAGATTGACGAGCCTTTCCTCAATACCGATATAACCGATGATATCAGGGATGCATACCGCAAGGCTTTTGCCGCCATTCACCAGAGTACCAAACTGAAGGTCATTCTGACCACCTACTTTGACGGACTGGCCGATAATGCCGCCCTCGCAGTTGAACTCAAGCCCAGTATCCTGCATATAGACCTGGTGCGTGCTCCCAAGAGCTGGGAGGATGTGGTAAGGCTGCTGCCCAAGGAAGCATCGTTGAGCCTGGGTGTGGTGGACGGCCGCAACATCTGGAAGAATGACTTGAGCCACTCGCTTGACATCATCAACAAGGTGAAGGCTATAATAGGCGAGGAGCGTCTGGTCATTGCCACAAGCTGCTCGCTGCTGCATTCACCCATTGACCTTGATAATGAGAAGAATGAGATATCACTGCCTGTCCAGGTTAAGCGCTGGCTTGCGTTTGCCCGTCAGAAGGTGACCGAGGTGGTGACTCTGGCCGATTTGGCCGGACGCTCACCGTCATATATCTCAAAGGCTGCCCTGCAGAGCAACGTGGCCGATATGGAGGACCGCCGTACATCGGCCCTTACAAACAACGAGGAGGTCAGACAGCGTGTGGATGCCGTTACCCCTGATTTTGCCAGCCGCAAGAGCCCGTTCAGTCAGCGTATCGTGGAGCAGCATAGGGAACTGTTGCTTCCGCTTTACCCCACAACTACCATCGGATCGTTTCCCCAGACGACCGAGGTCCGTTCATGGCGCAGCAAGTTCAAGAAGGGTGAGATCACGAAAGACCAATATGTCGCTTTGCTTAAGGGTGAGATAGAGAAGACCATACGCATTCAGGAGGAGATAGGATTGGATGTACTGGTACACGGCGAGGCCGAGCGCAACGATATGGTGGAGTACTTTGGCGAGCAGTTGAGCGGCTTCGCGTTTACTCAGAACGGTTGGGTACAGAGTTACGGCAGCCGTTGTGTCAAGCCGCCGGTCATATACGGTGATGTGTCGCGTCCCAAAGCAATGACCGTTGATTGGGCGGTCTATGCCCAGAGCCTGACGGACAAACCCGTAAAAGGCATGCTTACCGGTCCCGTCACCATACTGCAGTGGAGCTTTGTGCGCAATGACCAGCCTCGTGCCGTAACTATGAAACAGATTGCACTAGCCATACGCGATGAGGTGCAGGATCTTGAGAAGGCCGGCATCAGGGTTATCCAGATTGACGAGCCCGCCATCCGTGAGGGATTGCCCCTGCGTAAGGCTGACCGTGAAGAGTATCTGGACAAGGCTGTCGAGTCGTTCCGCATATCGGCATCGGGCGTTAAAGACAGCACGCAGATCCATACACATATGTGTTACAGCCAGTTCAATGACATAATCAGACATATAGCCCTGATGGATGCCGATGTCATCACCATAGAGTGTGCACGCAGCCAGATGAACCTTTTAGGCGCATTCGCCGACTTCCGATACCCAAATGAAATAGGACCGGGTGTCTATGACATCCATTCACCCAGAGTGCCTTCGGTCGGCGAAATGGTAATGCTTCTTAAGAAGGCGTCTCAGGTGATAAAACCAGGACAGTTGTGGGTCAACCCGGACTGCGGACTCAAGACACGCGGTTGGACTGAGACCGTCGACTCTCTCCGCAATATGGTTGAGGCTGCCCGAATCATGCGCGCCTGAGCAGGTCCCGCATGAAAATTTGAAGAGCCACTGTGAATCACTCACAATGGCTCTTCTCTTTATTATGGAGAAATTTTGTTCTATCAGAATCTGAAGTATACTTCGGCCCAGAGTTCATTCCATTTTGATGAGGTGGGCTTGTTGTCAACCAGGTTGTACTGAAGCTGAAGCATCAGGTTCTTGTGAATCTGGAAGTTCGGGGCGATGCAGTACATTGACTTCATGGTTTCGGATGAAGCCTGGCTGCGGTATACGTCATACTTGGCGTAAACCTTGAACCAGTCATTTACGGGAACGCCTACGGCAGCGTACCAACCGTCAGCCTTGCCTGCGCCTGTGAATGAACCGTTGGTAGGATCGTACTCACTGATCTTATGACCTTTTGAGTTGACATACTCGGCACGTGCGCTCCATGAGTTATGCTCATACTTGGCGGCTAAAGCCCAGCGGTTACGGTCAACGGTAACATTGTACTTGGTGCTGGCAACCTCCTTTGTGCCGTTATAGTCACCTATCCATCCGAATGCACCGATATAGAGATCCTTGATGGGCTGAACCTGGAGTGTTCCGATAAAGTCCTTAGTCGAGTTTGCATCGGCAGCATTGATACCCTGTCCGTTCATCATCTGCAGCTGATAGTGGATGAGACGATGTCCGTCACCTGACATGGGGAACAAATCACCCTGAATCTGGATACCCTGGTCGCGGCCGCCGTTTGAACTGGCCTCACCGCAGTAGTCGCCCATGCCTGAGAATACCTTGGTAATCTGTGAATAATCGCCGAAACCTACATCCCAGGGATTGTAAGGGTTCTCAAAAAGGAAAGCGCGCTTGTACTGACCGACCTTTACTGAGAACTCTTTCCAATGTGCCCACTCTACGAAGTAGTCCTTCATGTGGAAAGAAGCGTTATTGGCCTGGATCTGTACACGATACTTGAAATCATTCAGTATGGTGCCGTCCAGATAGACACGGAACAGACGCTGGCTCAAGCCATTGTTCTTGTTCTGACCATCCTGGTCGGTGAGTGCGTATTTTGCGATGACATAACCGCCAATCTTGGGGCCGGTAGTGTAATCAGTTACCTTACGTCCGTACTGTACATCCTGGGACATTACAGGAATGACAGTGATGCAAGCTAAAACTGCAAATAAGAGTTTCTTCATTTCTAGGTATATAAGTGTGTTATTAAACGGTTGCAAACGGGAATAGCTTGGTAAGCCAGAAGAATCCCAGTATAAAGCCAATGGCTCCGACAATGATACCAACCTTTGTCATATCCTTGGTCTGAACAAGACCTGTGCTGGATGCAATGGCATTCGGAGGTGTGGATATCGGGAACAGCATGGCTATTGATGCGCAGACAGCGATGAATGATATCATGGCGTGTGTGCCGCCCAATGCAACGAAAGATGCATTGTTTGATGCAGCGGGATCTGCCATACCCTCGGCTACTACAATCAGGATAGGAATTAGCAAGGCGGCGGTAGCTGAGTTGCTGATGAAGTTTGAGAGGAAGTAGCAGACAAGACCTGCAATGATAAGTACCAGCAGAACGCTCATTGATCCGAACGGGATGGCATTGATCAGAACCTTTGCAAGTCCTGTGCCCTGAAGTGCGGTACCCAGTGCGAATCCTCCGGCAACCAACCAGAGCACAGTCCAGTTGATCTCCTTGATATCCTCCTTTGTGAAAATACCTGTCATTGTGAGAACGCCCAGAGGGATAAGAGCAACAACATTTGAGTTGATTCCGGTAAGGCTCTCAGTAGCCCACAGAAGGATTGTGCCTATGAAAGTAATCCAAACTACATATGTCTTCCAGTCAACGGGACGCTTGTTCGCGGGAATGTCAAGTACCAGTTTCTTGGTCTTGAAGGGGAACAGCAACTGGAGAATGACCCAAGCTACAAGAATCATGATCAGCACGTAGGGAATCATTCTGATTGACCAGTCTGAGAAACTAACTTCATAGCCAGCCTCAGTCAGGAAACGTACAGCTGTGGCATTGGGAGGGGTACCGATAGGTGTGCCGATACCACCGATGTTGGCAGCTACGGGAATGGCCAGTGAAAGACCGATCTTACCTTTGTCGTCCGACGGAAGAACCGACAGCACGGGTGCCAGGAATGCCAGCATCATCGCTGCAGTGGCTGTGTTTGACATAAACATTGAGAATACGGCTATCACTACAAGGAATCCCAGCAGAACCATTGAAGGCTTGCTTCCGAAAGGCTTGAGGAGTATTCTTGCCAGAGTGACGTCCAGTCCGTACTTCTCGGCCATGATAGCCAGGACGAAACCGCCCATGAACAGCATGACAACAGGATCGGCGAATGAAGCCATCAGACTCTTGTATCCTACCAGAGTGCCGTACTTGGGATCACACAGGAAACCTATACCCTTGTCGGATATGGTGAGCAGTGTGAGCACAATCAGCAGCAGTGATGTGGTCCAGTTTGGGATGATCTCGAACATCCACATCAGGGCGGCAAAAACAAACAGTGCGATGACGCGCTGCTGAACTACTGTAAGAGCTTCAATACCGTAAAAATCCACGGGTACGAGCCAAAGGAAAAGGGTCACTGCCAGAACTATGGGCAGGAGGACACACATTTTTACATTGATTTTCTTGTCACTCATATTGAGAATAATTTTTATCTGACTTTTATATGCTTTAAGAGAGCGTGCAAAAGTAGTCATTACGCGTACCTTATTTTATCTGTGTATGATGTTATTTTCTATATGATTATTCGTTATTAACGATAAATAACGGTATCTTTGCCTCAACTAACCGAACGGATATGGAACTCAGACAATTGCGTTACTTCGTTGAGGTGGCCAGACTCAACAGTTACTCCCTGGCATCAAAGACCCTGTTTATAACCCAGAGCACCATCTCGCAGCAGATACGTAAACTGGAGGAGGAATTAGGCGTGGAACTACTTACCCGTGACACCCGCCATGTGGTACTGAGTGATTACGGCGAACAGTTCTATCCCTGTGCACTGCAGGTACTTGAGGATGCAAGGGCCGGAAAGGACCGTATCCGTGATGTGGTAAACCTGAATGTGGGTACTCTCAGCGTAGGCTCCACATACGCATTCAGCCTGCTTTTAAAGCAGTCTGTGCTGGATTTCTACCGTGAATATCCGCATATCAAACTGAACATCATCATCACCTCAAAGGAGGAACTCAGACAGAAACTGCTGGACCGTGAACTGGACCTGGCCCTTACATACAAGTCTCCGTTGGGCGAGGACCGTATTGAGTCACATCTGCTGTTCCAGAGCCGTCTCTGCCTTATCGGGCGTAAGGGAACGCTCAAAGGGGTAGGCAGTGAGGTAAGCGTACAGGATCTGGCACGTTTCCCGCTGGCTCTGCCGTCTAAGGGATTGCAGGCCAGAGATACCCTGGAGTCTATCCTCTATGCCGAGGATGTGGACCTGGATATCCGATTGGAAATCAATAGCGTACGTTCTCTTCTGGACCTTGTCAGCAACAGCCCGCTCATGACCATGCTGTCCGAGGAGTCAATCCATGATTTTCCCGGTCTGGAGGCGGTTCCCATTGTGCATCCCGATGGCAGAATGGACGGCTGCTACCATTTCCTTAAGGGCACATATCACAAAATGTCGGCCCGCAAATTCGTGGAGATTCTGATGCAGCGCAATTTGTCCAACCGTAATCTCCGCATACTCTGAGTTATAGTGGATTTATCGTTTTTGCCTATCAATTTTATAGAAACAAATAAATTTCACCGATAAAAACGGATTGTCTTTCTGCGTAACTTCGCCCCCGAAATCGAAAAATTATGCAGAAAACATTCTTAGGTTCTGAACTTGTAAAGGAGAAAGACAAGAAGAAAGCACAGAAGAAGGCGGTAATGCCTGTATCCTTGCGCGCACTCAAGGTCCTTTTGGGAGTAATAGTCGGACTGGTGGTCTGGAATCTCCCCTCAAGCGTATTCGGTATAGACAATCTCACGGTAATAGAGCAGCGTGTAATTGCTGTGTTCTGTTTTGCCACCATTATGTGGATTACAGAGGGTATTCCGTCGTGGGCAACATCGGTTGCCATAATCGTGGTACTTCTGTTTACGGCCAGTGACAACAGCCTGAGCCTGTTCAGACTGCATGCGGCCGATGACCCGCTGTTCGGCACCCTGATGTCAAGCAAGAAAATCATGGCTTGCTTTGCCGATCCGGTCATCATGCTCTTCATCGGAGGTTTCATGCTGGCATTTGCCGCAACCAAGGCAGGATTGGATATCAAGTTGGCCAAGGCGTTGCTCAAGCCTTTCGGAACAAAATCAGAGAATGTCCTGCTGGGATTCATCCTGGTAACCGGAGTGTTCTCAATGTTCCTGTCCAACACCGCTACGGCAGCCATGATGCTTACGTTCCTTACCCCTGTCATCAAATCCCTGCCTGCAAACGGCAAGGGTCGTCTGGCTCTGGCCCTGGCCATTCCGGTGGGCGCCAACCTGGGCGGAATAGCCACTCCTATAGGAACTCCTCCTAACGCCATTGCCATCAAGTTCCTCAATGATCCCAACGGCATGGCCATGAACATAGGTTTCAGCGACTGGATGATGATAATGCTCCCGCTCACCATTGTACTTCTGGTTTTGGCATGGTTTGTCATCAAGATGCTGTTCCCCTTTACTCAGAAGAAGATTGAACTCAAGATAGAGGAGAATCCCACACGTGTTCTCAAACCGTGGCAGGAGATAACCGTATATGTGACATTTGCTCTCACGGTTCTTCTCTGGATGAGTGATAAATGGACTCATGTGGATGCCAATGTGGTGGCTATGCTGCCGGTGGGCGTATTCTGCGTGACACGTATCATCACCAAGTATGACCTGGCCGAAATCAACTGGTGCATCCTGTGGATGGTTGCCGGCGGTTTCGCACTGGGACTTGCCCTTCAGGATTCAGGTCTTGCCAAGCATCTGGTTGAGTCTATCCCCTTCAATGAATGGCCTCCTGTAATAATGATAGTGGGCTCCGGCCTTATCTGCTACGCTCTGGCCAACTTCATCTCACACACGGCTACCGCCAACCTGCTCATTCCTATTCTGGCTTTGGCAGGAATGTCGGCCGCAAAGAATCTGGAGCCGTTCGGCGGTGTTACCACTCTGCTGGCCGGTGTGGCATTGGGTTCATCACTCTCCATGATACTGCCCATATCAACTCCTCCCAATGCTCTTGCTCACTCAACCGGTTTCATTGAGCAGAAGGATATGGCCAAGGTCGGAATCATCATGGGTGTGATAGGTCTTGTGCTGGGCTATACAGTGCTCGTGTTTGTGGGCAAATGGGGATTGTTATGATTATAAAAAGGTTATAAACTACATGGTAAAAATGAAAAGATATCTGATCCTGTCACTGGTTGCGCTTACCGTCCTGGTATCGTGCAATAAAACACCTAAGTCACCGTACGTACGAAAGGTGGCTGATTATGCTCTGGTAACTCTTGAGACTCCTGACCTGAGCGGCATAACCGACAACGGCAAGGAGGTGCTCAACCTTTACCGTTTCATAGCCGATGAGGTGGATGCCATATACTGGGAACAGTATTACGGCAATAAGGACTCACTGCTTAACGGCATCACTGATCCGTATCAGAAAACTTACGCCGAGATAAACTACGGCCCGTGGGACCGCTTTACCGGAAAATCATTCGTGGAAGGTTACAATGACTGTCTCCCCGGTGCCGGATTCTATCCCGCAGATATGACCCTGAGCGAATTCGGACAGTGGGACAATCCCGACAAGAACAGCCCGTACACGCTGATACGCCGCAATGCCGACGGTTCACTCAAGACCGTATGGTATCATGATGAGTATAAGCAGCATATCGATAAGATTGTTGACTATCTCAAGGCAGCAGCCGATATTACCATCAAGCCCAGCGTAAAGGAGTATCTGCTCAAAAAGGCCCAGGCTCTTGAGTCTGATGATTATTATGAGAGCGCACTTGCATGGCTTGATATGGATGACAGCAAGATGGATCTGGTAATAGGTCCCAATGAGGCAGCCGATGACCAGCTGCTGGGCTTAAAGCGCTCATACGAGGCTTTCGTTCTGCTCAAGAACCAGGCCCGTACAGAAGAACTGATGAAGTATGTTTCACGTATCAGCGAATTCCAGCAGGAGTTGCCCGGTGATCCCCAGTACAAGACTTTCCAGCCCGGAACAGGTTCAAACATATTCTCATGCAACGCCCTCTATTATGCCGGCAAGGCCAATGCAGGTGTCAAGGTGATAGCCCTGAACCTCCCGTTTGATGCCGATGTTCAGCGCGACCGCGGTACCCGTACAATACTGCTTGAGAACATCATCAAGGCCAAGTACAATTACATAGTCAACCCCACCGGAAAGATCCTGCTTGACGGTGAAGCCGCAGAGCATCTTTCGTCCGATGCGTTCTTCTGGAACATCGTGTTCCGCGAGGTGGCTCACGGACTGGGAGTAAAGGAGACGGTTAACGGAAAGGGCAGTGTGGAGAACGCACTTGGCAGTGCCGCCCTTACCTTTGAGGAGATTAAGGCCAACGCCGCCGGAGTACTGATGGTATGCAATCTCCAGAACCATTACGATATCCGCAATATCTTTACCAAGGAGGATGCCCTGACCACATTCTTTGCATCGCTGATGCGCTCCGAGCGTTTTGGCGAGGGCTCTGTACTGGGACGTTCCAACATCATCATTTACAACTATCTGTATGAGGCCGGCGCCATTCAGCGCAAGGCATCGGGTAAGTACTCGGTCGATACTGCAAAGATGGAACAGGCACTTTCAGACCTCACCGCACTGGTGCTCAAGACTCAGGCAACAGGCGATATAGCATTTGCCACCAGCTTTGAGAAACGTTATTCAAAGCGCAGCGACAGTTACAACGAGGATCTGATGTATCTGGGATTGGAGAAGATTCCTGCCGATATCCGGTTCAAGTGATTACGGTACGGATTACTGTGCCAGCCAGTAACTGTGGTCGGCGTATTTGGCTGTCTGGGCCACTCCGTCCTTGAACAGTATTATAACCGGCATACCGGTCTCCATGGGAATCTCGGTTCCGTTATGACGTACGTTTGACTGCTTGAAAGAGAGTCTGAAAACGTCATATCCGTCCTTTTGCTGGATGAATGTGACATTCTCGGCATTGAGTTTTTCGGCTTTTTCCAATACTTGTCCCGGTATGATCATGACAACTGTAATTTCAGGTTAGTCTGGTTGTGTTAATTTTGTTTGACGGGTGTAAAGATAGGAAAAAACAAGTAACTTTGGTCTCATTATGAATGAGAGACTTAAGGAGTTGCTTTTAGGATATGCCCATTGTGAGCCTGAGGCGGTCACAAGACTGACTGCGGCAGGCTCTAACCGTGTATATTACCGATTCGCTTTTGCCGATGGACACACGGTGGTGGGAGTAGAGGGTACCAATCCCGATGAGAACCGCGCGTTCCTGACTATCGGACGTCATCTGCGTAATGCGGGATTGCCGGTCCCCCAGATACTGGCAGTGTCTGACTGCGGTATGTATTACCTGCTCCAGGACCTTGGCGATGAGTCTCTTTTCGGCCTCATGGAGAGTGCCCGTGAGAGCGGACAGTACAGTCCGGCACAGGTGGCCCTTCTGGAAAAGGTAATGTGCCTTTTGTCCGATATCCAGTACAAGGGAGGAAAGGATATGGACTACAGCGTCTGCTTCCCTTGTGAGGCGTTTGACCGCCGCAGCATATTCTGGGACCTTAACTATTTCAAATACTCTTTCCTCAAGGCAACCGGACTGGAGTTTCACGAGGCCCGTCTGGAGGATGACTTTGAGCGTCTAGCCTCTATCTTGCTGGCCGATGCCCCTTACGACACGTTCATGTACCGCGACTTTCAGGCCCGTAACGTAATGGTCAAGGAGGGTGAGCCCTGGTTCATAGATTTTCAGGGCGGACGCCGCGGACCGGTGGAGTATGATGTGGCTTCGTTCCTTTGGCAGGCCCGTGCAGCATATCCGTCCGCTTTGCGTAATCACCTTATAGATGTATATGTTGAGTCTCTTGACCGATACCGTAAGGTTGACGCCGCAGCGTTCCGTAAGGGACTTATGCATTTTGTGCTTTTCCGCACCCTGCAGGTGCTGGGCGCATACGGATTCCGTGGTTATTTTGAGCGCAAGCAGCATTTTATAGAGAGCATACCGGCGGCTATCGGCAACCTCAGGGATCTGCTTGATGCAGGAGTGGGCTCTACGGAGTATCCATATCTTATTGAGGTGTTGCGTGGGCTTGTGGAATTGCCGCAGTTCGCACCCGTAAAGGCGGCCGATAAACTTACAGTCCGTGTAATGAGTTTCAGTTACCGCAAGGGAGGCATCCCGGAGGATCCGAGCGGCAACGGAGGCGGATTTGTGTTTGACTGCCGCGCCATGCATAATCCCGGCAAGTATGACCAGTACAAGAAGATAACCGGGGCCGATGCGCCCGTGATTGAGTTCCTGGAGTCTCAAGGTGAGGTCCAGCAGTATCTTGATCACGTATACGGGCTGGTAGATCCCGCCGTAGGCAAATATCTGGAGCGCGGATTCAGCAACCTGATGGTGGCATTCGGCTGCACCGGCGGACAGCACCGCTCTCTCTATTGCGCCAACCATCTGGCCGCACATCTGAAGGATAAGTTCGGCGACAGGATACGTATAGTCCTGGAGCACCGCGAACAGAAAAAACGCACTGAGTTATGAATGCGCTGATACTTGCGGCAGGATTGGGTACCCGTCTGGGTGACCTTACATCGGACCGCCCAAAAGCTCTTGTGGAAGTTTGCGGGCGTACTATGCTGGAACATCAGTTGCAGCATCTTTCTGCTGCCGGTTTTGACAGTTTTGTAATCAACATACACCACTTTGCACCTAAGGTCAGGGCTTTCCTTGAAGAGCATAAGAATTTTGGTCTTGATATCCGTCTGTCCGATGAGTCAGACCAGCTGCTGGATACCGGCGGCGGAATCCGCAAGGCAATGCGACTTTTTGACAATGAACAACCGGTATTGGTGCACAACGTGGACATCTTCTCCAGTGTTGATCTTAAGGCTTTGTACAACGGTCATATTGAGAGTGGTGCAGACTCTACTCTGCTTGTGGCTCAGCGCAGCACATCGCGTTACCTCTATTTTGATACTGAAGGTATGCTATGCGGCTGGAGCAACGAGAAGACCGGACAGGTGCGTTCCCCGTATCCCGGTTTTGACAAGTCCCGGTTTACGCCTTGCGCATTCCAGGGCATTCATGTGTTGTCAAAAACGTTGCTGCCTTTGCTGGATGCCATACCGGAGCCAAGGTTCTCAATAACGGATTTCTATGTGGATAATGCGGCACTTCTCAGGTTGAGATCGGTCTTATCGGACTCAGGCAATTGGGTCGATGCGGGTAAGCCGGAGACTCTGGAGCGTGCATCACAGATAATCAGGGCGTACTATGAATAAGCTGCTTGAAAGTATGCTGCAGCATGCAGACCCTACTCAGGTGGAGGGCCTTATGCGTTTCTTCAAGACCGGCCCCGGCCAATACGGCTATGGTGACCTTTTCTTTGGAATCAAGGTTCCGGTTACACGCTCCGTGGTAAAGGAGTGCTGGAAGGATGTGGGCTTTGCCGAACTTGAGGAATGCGTTACAAGCAAGTATCATGAGGTGCGTCTGGCTGCCCTGCTTGCTCTTGTCGAGATATTCGGTCACAACAAAAAGAATACTGCCCTGCAGAAACAGTGCGTGGATTTCTATCTGTCTCATACTGACTACATAAACAATTGGGATCTTGTGGACCTTTCATGTTATCCGTTGCTGGGAACCTGGCTGCTTGACAAGGACCGCAGTCTGTTATATGATCTGGCCCGCAGCGGCAAGACCATCTGGGAGCAGCGTATAGGAATGGTAAGCACCATGCAGTTTATCCGTCACGGCCAGACTGCCGATACCTACGCCATTGCCGAAATACTGCTAAACCACAAACATGACCTGATACAAAAAGCGGTAGGTTGGCTGCTTCGTGAAGCCGGCAAGCGTAATCCCGACGAACTGCGCCAGTGGCTCACACCCCGAGCCCATACGATGCCCCGAACAGCCCTCCGCTACGCCATCGAGAAATTCCCCGATACCGAGCGCCGCGCCTGGCTGGAAAAATGATACAATTGGGATCTGACCCCAATTGCTCGTTTTAATAAAAACTGCCCAGGGTGGTGTGGGGGTAGTAGTGCTGAAGAATCTCGCGGTAGGTGTAGCCCTTGGCAGCCATTACTGCGGCACCGATCTGGCACAGACCTACTCCGTGACCCCAGCCGGCTCCCTTAAGGATGAATCCTTCCTGAGTCTTTTCAATTACGAACGCGCTGCTGAACAGGTGTGACTCTGACAGCGTGCGGCGAATCTCCAGTTCCTTGCCTATGGTTACGGTACTCTTGGTACCCTCAATCTCCAGTTCAAAGATTCGGCCCGATGGTCCGCGTTTTATGGGACGGAGATCAATAATATCACCTATATCCAGACCTGATTTGCGGCGGAATATGTCCGATATCTGAGTGGTCGTGTACTCTACCGTCCAGCGGTAGAAATCCGGTGTCTCCAGGTCGTAGCCGTTGAGCGATTCAGAGAGTATGTTACCGTCGGCTGAGTTGCAGAATGACTTGGGGTCGGAGAGAATCCACTGGCGGGCGTTCTCCTCTACAGTCAGGTCGGGCAGTGCGCCCTCGTTTATGCTGCTGTCGCGCAAGGCAACAAGATAGGGCTTATGCTCATCCTGCCAGCAGGTCTCAAACTGCTCGGTTATGCCTCCGCAGCATTTGCTGAACCGTGCATCGCACAGATGACCTTCACTGACCAACGTCTGGCCGAATGTATCCTTTACGGCTGCCTGGGCTGCAGCGCTGATTATGCGGGTGCGGCCCTGATAGCGCTGGCAGTGGTCATCGGCACATACATCAAAGAGGGTATGCTGGTCATGATCGTACCACTTTATGATGCGGTTCAGGATATGGTCATTGGTTATGGGCTTGGCGGTATCGGCCTTATGATAGGGCGAACGGAGTTGTGCCAGTACCCAACTGCGGGAAATCACGGCGTGGGCACGCAGAAACTCGCGGCTGGCGGTGGGTTTCATCTCGGATGATATCACGCTGGTAAGATAATCCTCTACCGGCAGTATGTTGATGGCCCGCACCAGACCGTCCTCAACGATGAACTTTAGCTGGCCGGAGAATGTCTGCTCCTCCTTGCGCTCCCAGTGGAAACCAATGCCGATGGTTACATCATGCAGGGTGAATGTGGCACTATGGTCATTGGGCTTAAGCGTAAGGCTGTCTATAAGCACTCCGTTCCAACTCAGACGACCCTGGACAGCGCTGATGCTCATCTCACCCTCATAACTGCTGCGGCCGTCGGTGTAACTGTCATTGAGACAGAAACGGATTTCTTTTGCCGCCAAGACTCCCACTCTTATCTTGGGTTGCTGCGGGGTGACCTGACGGTAAATGTCAAGCACCTGTTTCTCGGTCAGTGACTCAAAATCCTCCTTGCGCGGAGTGATTACCATACCGAACATGTCAATTCCTCCGGGACTTACCAGAATCTTGCCTTCTTGGGCATAATAGCAGTCGGGGCGGTGCTTGCTGCGGGGGATGATGGCGGTTATGACCTGACCGTCGCGGTTGAATGAGAGTACGTTCATACGGGGCTCATAATCACCGTCATAGACGGTCATGCCGCTTATGTAATCCCACAGTTTTGAAGGGTCAGATCCCTTGATTACAATCACCGGGAATCCGAACGGTTGTATCGTTATGGGCTCATCCTTGGCGGGTGGCTCGTTCTCACGCAGTTTGTCCAGGAGCGGTATTCCCTCTGATCGTCCTATCTGCATATGAAGGTGGTCAGGGGCCGATGCTCCGCTGCGTGGGCCGTTGTAGAATATCATGTAACCGGGTTCCAGTTGTCCGGCTATCTGCAGCATCTTCTCATAGCAGTCCTGGAATTTCTGGGGCCGATGCGCACGGCTTACCACACAGAAATGCTCGCGAAGTATGGGGTAGGGGTTGAGCAGCAACTCAAAGCCGTCACCGGCATCAAACGATATCTGCTCTACCGGACGGTTCTCCCTGCACAGGAAACAGGGGCGTGCCGTTGTCTGTGCAGGCGCAACCTTTGCTGTAGTGGATATTATACGGGCGGGGTTGTGCTGCAATGCCAGGCCCGATGATGACAGCACGCGGGTCTGTACCTGCTCCAGATTACTGAAAGCCTGTTTTGCGGTAGACCATACAGCCAACTGCTCCTTAAGGCACTGGTCAAGGTGCTTGAAAATGTCTTCCATCAATTGCTGCGGTTAGATATGATACGTCTCTGCAACTCGGCGGTGCGGAGCGAGTCCTTGTAAAGATTGTTCGCATTGACCTTCTCGGGGCTCAGGGCTGCGTCGCTGTTGCCTTCCCAGCGGCGGCACAGGTAGAGCTCGTCAAAGATGCGGCCCAGACGGTACTCTCCGGCTATACGGATGGCCACTGCATAATCCTCACCGTAACTTACGTTGGGGAACCCTATCTTACGTACCACAGGGGTGTAGAACGCACGCGGGGCACCCAGACCGTTTATGCGCAGGGCATTGTTGGGGCCGTTCTCATCGGTCCACTCTTTATGGTCTATTATTCCGGGAGGCAGGGTCTCAAGGTCAAAGTTGCACATGCGGTAACTGCCTATCACCATGGAGTAGCCGCCTTCACGGAATTTGTCAACTACTTTCTGCAAAGTGTCGGGGCCGCTGTAAAGGTCGTCGCTGTCCAGTTGGACGGCAAAACGGCCGCATCGCTCATCGTTTACCGCCAGGTTCCAGCATCCGCCTATACCCAGGTCGGTACGCTCGGGGATTATGTGTACCAGACGGTTATCGGCCTTGGCAAGGTCTGAGAGTATCCGAGTGGTGCCGTCGGTGGAGTGGTTGTCAACCACAATCACGTTGTACGGGCCGTCCAACTGCTGGCTCAGGGCCGATTTCACTGCATCGGCCACGGTGCGCTCGCGGTTGCGTACCGGAATGATGACCGATGCCAGTACGGGGAAACTGCCCTCACCGGTGTTTACGGATGCTCCGGCTCCGGGTTTGAGGTAGCCGTCAATCAGTCTGAGATGCTCGGTGCAGGCGGCTTCCATCTCTATCTGGACGTCGCGGTTACGCGGGTTCACGTAGTCAAACTGCTTCTGGCCAGATGTGCGGAAATCAGTCTCTGCAATGGTGTAGAGAGGCTGCGGCATGCGTACTATGGGCAGGCAGCGCTGGATTGCCAGACGTAGCTGGTAGAAGCCGGCGGTTTTGAATTCCTGACCCTGAAATGCCAGGTAAGCATCTATGGCTGCCGGGGTTATCAGCACCAGCGCGCCAAAGTCAAAGTCATCCCTCAGACTGCCTGCCTGGATGTCTATGAGCGGGGCGGGTGCGATGGCATCGGCCCCCATCGTCTTGACGTAATCCGAGTAGACCAGGCCGGCTCCTGTGGAATCGGCATGCTCTTTCATCCGATTGGCTGCATCATCGGTTATTGTTACTTCCCTGCCGCTAAGATTGAGCAGGATATATTGATCACGGCATGCACTAAGTGTCTCGCGGACAAACTGTGTTGAACTGCCGTATTGGGGTAAATCAATGGTCTGTATCATATCAACAAAAATAAGAAATAAAAATCATATCTTTGCATCTTATTAAATGACGTATTTAAATATTCGTCGCGTTCATAATACAGAAAGGCAAAAAACAGGTAAAATGGCTCTGAAGAATCTGGTTGGAATGACATTGGCACAGCTGCAGCAGGTAGCTGTGGAGAACGGTATGCCCCTGTTCACCGCCAAGCAGATGGCCGATTGGCTCTACGTAAAGCAGGTCCGTTCCATTGACGGCATGACCAACCTGTCGCTTAAGCACAGGGCCAAACTCAAGGAGGGTTATGAAGTAGCTCTGTCCGAGCCTTCGCACAAGGCTGCATCGGCCGATGGTACTGTCAAATATCTGTTCCCCGTTCAGAACGGCCACTTTGTGGAGGCTGTGTACATTCCCGATGATGACCGGGCCACACTCTGCATATCAAGTCAGGTGGGCTGCAAGATGGGCTGTGTGTTCTGCATGACAGGCCGCCAGCACTATACCGCCAGCCTTACCGCAGGTGAGATACTCAACCAGATACTTTCTCTGCCCGGAAAGGAGAATCTTACCAACGTGGTATTCATGGGCATGGGCGAGCCTCTTGACAATCTGGAAAACGTGCTTGCCGTACAGGAGATACTTACATCCGCATGGGGATTCGGCTGGAGCCCCAAGCGCATAACAATATCAACCGTAGGCCTGCGCCGAGAGCTCAAACAGCTTATTGAGGGCTGTGAGTGCCACATCGCGGTAAGCCTGCATGCTCCTACACCAGAGAAACGCCGTGAGCTTATCCCGGCCGAGAAGGCGTTCTCCATGACCGAGATGCTGGAGGTGCTGCGCCGATATGATTTCAGCCACCAGCGCCGTCTCTCATTCGAGTACACCATGTTTGACGGTGTGAATGACTCAATTGACGATGCCCGCCAACTGGTCAAGACGCTCAGTGGACTGAGTTGCCGCGTGAACCTGATACGTTTCCATTCCATCCCCGACAGCCCGTTGCGTCCGGTATCGGAGGAGAAGATGATTGAATTCCGCGACTGGCTTACCGGCCACGTCGTGTTTGCAACTATACGTGCATCACGCGGTGAGGACATATGGGCAGCCTGCGGTATGTTGAGTACAGCTAAAAATGA
>JAFXMB010000131.1 GCA_017530735.1 Bacteroidaceae bacterium
AGACGGTTCTCGGGGTTCATTGTGGTATCCCAGAGCTGCTCGGGGTTCATCTCACCCAGACCTTTATAGCGCTGGGTTATGATGTTTGACTCAAGTCCTGCACCGTACTGGTCGATAAAGCGCTGGCGCTGAACGTCATCATAGCAGTACTCCTTAACCTTACCCTTTGTGCAGAGGTAGAGGGGCGGGGTGGCTATGTACAGGTGGCCGTTCTCAATGAGCTCCGGCATGTAGCGGAAGAACAGGGTCATTATAAGGGTGTCGATGTGAGAGCCGTCGACATCGGCATCGGTCATGATGATTACCTTATAATAACGCAGTTTGTCGTAGTTGGCTGCCTTGGAGTCATCGGGGTTGAGGCCGAAACGTACACCCAGTGCCTGGATGATGTTGTTTACCTCCTCATGATCAAAGGCCTTGTGCCACATTACGCGCTCCACGTTGAAGATCTTACCGCGGATAGGCAGGATAGCCTGGGTGTGACGGTCACGGCCCTGCTTGGCGCTGCCGCCTGCAGAGTCACCCTCAACGATAAAGAGCTCGCAGTTGGCGGGATCCTTGTCGGAGCAGTCGGCCAGTTTGCCGGGAAGTCCGCTTCCTGAGAGCGGGCTCTTGCGCTGTACGCTCTCACGTGCCTTGCGGGCTGCTACACGTGCCTGGGCTGCCAGGATAACCTTGTCAACAATCAGCTTGGCCTCCTTGGGGTGCTCCTCAAGATAGAATGTCAGGGCCTCGCCTACGGCCTGCTGAACGGCACCGGCTACCTCACTGTTACCCAGCTTGGTCTTGGTCTGACCCTCAAACTGAGGCTCTGCAACCTTGACAGATATTACTGCGGTAAGACCCTCGCGGAAATCCTCACCCTCAATCTCTACCTTGGCTTTCTCAAGGAACTTGTTGTCATCGGCATACTTCTTGAGTGTGCGGGTCAATGCTGTGCGGAAACCTACCAAATGGGTACCGCCCTCTATGGTGTTGATGTTGTTTACGAATGAGCGGATGGTCTCCTTGTACTCGGTGTTGTAAAGGATGGCCACCTCAATGGGTACGCCCTGCTTCTCTGTGTTCAGGTAGATGGGCTCCTGAATCAGGTGAACACGGTTCTCGTCTATGTATGAGACGAATTCCTTGAGGCCTTCGTTTGAGAAGAATACATCCTTCTTGGGCTCTCCCTCCTCCATTACGCGGTAATCGGTCAGGGATATCTTGAGTCCGGCGTTGAGGAATGCCAGCTCATGCAGACGTGCAGCCAGGATATCGTACTTGTACTCTGTGGTGGTGAATATGGAGCCGTCGGGCCAGAATGTCTGACGGGTTCCGTTGATATCGGTGGTGCCTACGCACTCAACGCCGGTGACGGGCTTACCGCAGGCGTACTCCTGACGATATACCTTACCGTCGCGGAATACCTCGGTTATCATCTTGGTGGACAGGGCGTTTACGCACGATACACCTACGCCGTGCAGACCGCCTGAAACCTTGTATGATCCCTTGTCAAACTTACCGCCGGCATGGAGGACTGTCATTACGACCTCGAGGGCCGATTTGTGCTCCTTGGGATGCATGTCAACAGGGATACCGCGGCCGTTATCCTGAACGGTTATGGAACCGTCCTGATTGATGGCTACCTCTATGTGTGTGCAGTAGCCGGCCATGGACTCGTCGATGGAGTTATCGACTACCTCATATACCAAGTGGTGCAGACCCTTTTCACTGATGTCACCTATATACATGGCAGGGCGTTTGCGCACTGCCTCGAGACCCTCCAGCACCTGAATGTTCTGCGCTGAATAGTTGGCCTGCCCGTTGTTGATTTCGTCTGTCATTTTATGCGTTATTAAACATACAAAGATAATCAAAAAGGTTCATACCACATTGTTTAAAAATGATAATTTTACATCACTTTTTTGTAAGTATTATAAGGGTTTACGCATCTGTTTGGAATGCTTTTTGTATTTTTGCCCGATGAAAATGAATATACTGCATAAATATACAAATAATCATGAATCCGAAAGTACCAGTAGGTAAGAAAATCCGCTCTCTGAGAGAGTCCAAGCAGATGGAGATTGAGGTCCTGGCCGAGCGCGCACAGCTGACCGTAGATCAAGTAAAGGCTATAGAGAATGACGGCCCGCTGCCGGGTCTGGCTCCTCTGATAAAGATAGCCCGTGTGCTGGGTGTACGACTGGGAACTTTCCTGGATGACCAGCAGAGTGTAGGTGCCGTGGTAAGCCGCGCCAGCGAGGAGCGTGAGAGCGTAAGATTCTCAAACCACGCAGCCGAGGGTCATGAGAACATGATATATCACTCACTCTCCGAGGGTAAGGACAACCGCCACCTGGAGCCTTTCGTGATCGATATACTTCCCGATAAGGATCCCAAGTTTGATCTCTCCACCCATGAGGGCGAGGAGTTCATTTACGTACTGGACGGCCAGGTTGAGATCAACTATGGCAAGAACTCATACGTTCTGGAGAAGGGTGACAGCATCTACTACGATTCAATTGTCAAACACCATGTTCACGGCTACAACGGTCAGAAGGCCCGCATACTTGCCGTGGTATACACTCCAATCTAACCTTATATGTATCAGTTATCAGAAAGAACTCTGGGAGATTGGCTTGAGCATTGGGCTCAGGAGACCCCGGACAAAGAATACATTGTCTACTCTGACCGCGACCTGCGTTTTACCTGGAAACAGTTCAACGAGAGGGTCGATGACATGGCACGCGGCCTTATTGCAATAGGTGTCACCAAAGGCACACATGTAGGCCTGTGGGCCCAGAACGTGCCTGACTGGCTTACGTTCCTCTACGCCTGCGCCAAGATTGGCGCCGTTTGTATTACGGTAAACACCAACTACAAGCAGAACGAGTTGGAGTACCTGTGCCAGGACTCCGATATGCACACCCTTTGCCTTACTGACGGCACATGGGAGAGCAACTACGTGGATATGGCTTACACCATGCTGCCCGAACTTCGCGAATGCCAGCGCGGACATCTGGAGAGCAAGCGTTTCCCCAAACTCAAGAACGTGGTCTACATAGGCCAGGAGAAATACCGCGGTATGTACAACACCGCCGAGATCCTGCTTCTGGGTGAGAATACCGATGATGACGAGTTCCAGCGTCTGCGCAAGTCAGTAAGCTGCCACGACGTTGTCAATATGCAGTATACATCGGGTACCACAGGATTCCCCAAGGGAGTCATGCTGACCCATTACAACATAGCCAATGACGGATTCCTGACAGGTGAGCACATGAAGTTCACCCAGGATGACAAACTGTGCGTATGTGTGCCCTTGTTCCACTGCTTCGGCGTGGTTCTGGCCACCATGAACTGCCTTACCCACGGATGTACCGAGGTGGTTGTGGAGCGTTTTGATCCGCTGGTTACCCTGGCATCGGTCCACAAGGAGCGTTGCACCGCACTCTACGGTGTGCCCACCATGTTCATTGCCGAACTTAACCACCCCATGTTCGATATGTTTGACCTCTCATGCCTGCGTACGGGTATCATGGCAGGATCTCTCTGCCCGATAGAACTGATGCGCAAGGTTGAGGAGAAGATGTATCTGCATGTTACCAGCGTATACGGCCTTACCGAGTCTTCACCCGGTATGAGCCAGACCCGCATAGACGATCCCGATGAGGTGCGTTACACCACCGTGGGACGTGACTATGAGTTCGTGGACGTCAAGGTGCTGGATCCCGAGACCAACAAGGAGGTTCCGGTTGGCGTTCAGGGTGAGATGTGCTGCAAGGGATTCAACGTGATGAAGGGTTACTACAAGAACCCCGAGGCTACAGCCGAGGTTATCGATGAGAACGGATACCTGCACTCCGGTGACCTGGGTGTGATGGATGAGAACGGCAACTACCGCATTACCGGCCGTATCAAGGATATGATTATCCGCGGCGGTGAGAACATCTACCCGCGTGAGATTGAGGAGTTCCTCTATCATCTGCCCGGCGTACGTGATGTCCAGGTGGCAGGTGTTCCCTCCAAGAAATACGGTGAGGAGGTTGGTGCGTTCATCATCCTGGATGAGGGCGCAAAACTGACCGAGGAGGAGGTGCGTGACTGGTGTCGCGGCAAGATTGCCCGCTACAAGATACCCAAGTACGTGTTCTTTGTCAAGGAGTATCCTCTGACCGGAAGCGGCAAGATTCAGAAATTCAAGTTGCGTGAACTTAGTCTTAAGCTTTGCGCCGAACAGGGAATAGAAGTTATCTGAGATGGAAATAAACGAACAGATCAAACAGATGGCCATGCGTCTGCGCGGATTGCGCGAGGACCTGGAGATGACCGTCGAGGAGGTGGCCGATAAGTGCGGCATCACCCCTGATGAGTTGAAAAAATATGAGTCGGGCGAATCGGACATTCCTATGAATTTCCTTTGCAACGCCGCCAACGTCCTGGGCGTGGAGCCTCTGGAACTGTTCTCGGGCGATGCTCCCAACATGTCCAGCTACTGGCTGGTTCGTAAGGGCAAGGGTCCGGTAATTGAGCGTCAGAAAGCATACAAGTATCAGGCTCTGGCCATGGGATTCAAGCATGCCAAGGCATCGCCGTTCATCGTGACGGTCGATCCCAAGATGGAGGAGCACATGCACCTTAACTCACATGACGGACAGGAGTTCAACCTGGTGCTCAAAGGCACTCTGCTGCTTAGCATCGGCGGAAAGGAACTTGTACTGGAGCCCGGTGACAGCATATACTTTGATTCGACACAGCCCCACGGAATGAGGGCACTTAACGGCGAGCCCGCAAGGTTCCTTGCCATCATAATCTAAGCCTTACAATGTTAGAGAAATACCTAAAGAAAGTTGAGTTTGATTCACTGGAGGATTTCCAGAAGAATTTTGAGATAATAGTTCCGGACAACTTCAATTTCGGCTACGACGTGGTCGATGAGTGGGCCCGTACCAATCCTGACAAACTGGCCCTGCTCTGGACAAACGATGAGGGTGCCGAGGTACGTTACACCTTTGCCGACATAAAGCACAAGAGTGACCAGGTGGCATCGTTCTACCAATCACTGGGCATTGGCCGCGGCGATTGCGTTATGATGATGCTCAAGCGCCGTGCCGAGTTCTGGTTCTCAATCGTGGCCCTGCACAAGCTGGGTGCCGTGGCAATTCCCGCCACACACCTGCTTACTCCCAAGGACCTCATCTACCGCGCCAATTCGGCCCATATCAAGATGATTGTATCGGCCGATGAGCCCATCATGATACAGCATGTTAACGACTGCCTCAAGGATGCGCCTTCAGTCAAGGTGCTGGTGGCAACCGGCTCCTACTGCGAGGGTAACTGGTACAGCATGGACGAGGGCATGAAGAATGCCGCTCCGTTTGTGCGTCCCGAATATGTGAATGACAACCACGATATATCTCTGCTGTACTTTACATCAGGTTCAAGCGGCAACCCCAAGATGGTGGCTCACAACTTCCTCTATCCCCTGGGACATATAGTTACCGCCAAGTACTGGCACAACGTGAACGAGCAGAGCCTGCATCTTACCGTGGCCGATACCGGTTGGGGTAAGGCCGTATGGGGTAAGCTCTACGGACAGTGGCTGTCAGGTGCAGCAGTATTCGTATATGACCACGAGAAGTTCACTCCCGCCAACATACTGGAGGCAATGGCCAAGTACAAGGTTACGTCATTCTGCGCACCTCCCACCATCTACCGTTATCTGATTCGTGAGGATCTGAGCCAGTATGACCTGAGCGCCCTCAAGTACTGCACCACTGCAGGCGAGCCGCTCAACCCCAGTGTGTTTGAGTTCTGGAAGGAGCATACCGGACTGGATATCCACGAGGGATTCGGACAGACAGAGACCGCAATGACCATAGGTACATTCCCGTGGATGAAACCCAAACCGGGTTCACTGGGTGTGCCCAATCCTGCATATGATATGGACCTTCTCACAAATGACGGACGTTCGGCCGAGGACGGTGAGAGCGGTGAGATAATCCTACATACCGATAAGCGCCTGCCGCTGGGTCTGTTTGAGGAGTACTACCACAATCCTGAACTTACCAAGACGGTACACAATAACGGCATCTATCACACCGGTGATGTGGCTTGGCGCGACAGCGACGGCTACTACTGGTTTGTAGGTCGTACCGATGACGTTATCAAGAGTTCGGGTTACCGCATAGGACCGTTCGAGGTTGAGAGCGCCCTTATGACTCACCCCGCAGTTGTGGAGTGCGCCGTTACCGGTGTACCCGATGAGGTCCGTGGCCAGGTGGTTAAGGCAACCATCATCCTGGCTAAGGAGTATAAGGATATGCCTGATAAGGAAGCCCTCATCAAAGACATCCAGAACCACGTAAAGAAAGTCTCAGCCCCCTACAAATATCCCCGCGTAGTGGAATTCGTAGATGAATTGCCAAAGACAATAAGCGGCAAGATTAAACGAGTGGAGATTAGAAATAAAGATGCAGCAAAATAAAAAAGGCGTCCGACGGACGCCTTTTTTTATTTTACAAGTTCCATACCTGCTTTTATCGCTTTTTCGTTTAGCGGGAGGTATTTCCAGTTACGCTCTGATACGGAGTGCTTGATACCTTCCATAACGTACTCCACATCCAGGATGGGGCGGATTTTCATGAACGCTCCAAGCAGGAACATGTTGGCAACCTTAGAGGCATTGATCTTGGCAGCCTCCTCGATGGCCTTGATGGGGTAGATGGTTATATCGGTACGTGTGGGCTTGCGGGTGATGGTACTGGGGGTGTAGATGAGTACGCCGCCGGGCTTTACCATCGGCTCGAACTTGTCCATGGACTGCTGGTTCAGGATGATAGCGGTGCTGAACTTCTGCAGGATAGGTGAGCTGATACGGCTGTCGCTCAGGATAACCGTTACGTTGGCTGTACCTCCACGGATTTCAGGACCGTAAGACGGCATCCACGATACCTCCAGGCCCTGCATGAGGCCTGAATAAGCTATTATCTTACCCATTGAGAGGACACCCTGTCCTCCGAATCCGGCTATGATTATCTCTTCTGTCATGATATTGTCTCCTTATTATCTGGGTGCGTTCATGTCCATGACGATCTTGCCATCGACCTTGATGTCTCCCAGAGGATATTTCTTGAACATGTTCTCAACCATCCAGTCGTTGGCTGCCTTAGGTGTCAGACCCCAGCCAGAATTGCAGTTTGATACAACCTCAACGATTGATGTTCCCTTCTTGTCACGCTGGTTCTCAAAGGCCTGACGAAGTGCCTTCTTGAGTTTGCGTACGTTACCGGGGGTATGTACTGAATGACGTGTTACGTAGCATACACCGTCCAGCTGAGCCAGCAGCGGGGTGATGTTGAGCGGGTAACCCATGGTCTTTACGTCACGGCCGCGGGGGCAGGTGGTGGTCTTCATTCCCTCCAGTGTGGTGGGAGCCATCTGACCGCCGGTCATTCCGTAGATACCGTTGTTGATGAATACTATCACGATGTTCTCACCGCGGTTGCAGGCGTGCATGGTCTCGCCGGTTCCGATGGCGGCCAGGTCACCGTCACCCTGATAGGTGAACACGAACTTATCGGGCTGCACGCGCTTGATGCCGGTGGCAACGGCGCAGGCACGTCCGTGAGCGGCCTCAACTACGTCGAACTTATAGAAATCATAAAGGAATACTGAGCATCCTACCGGTGAGATACCGATAACGTCATGCTCTATGCCCATCTCCTCGATGACCTCGGCAATGGTGCGTACAACTACGCCGTGGCCGCAACCGGGGCAGAAGTTGAACTGCTTCTCGGCCATGAGGCGGCTCTTCTGATAAACCAGATTCTCAGGTTTGATTATATCGTTTACTTCCATTGCCGTGCTTATTTGATATTAAAGTAATTGTAGAGAGCATTCTCAATCTCCTCAGGTGTGGGAACCATACCGCCCAGACGGCCGAAGAAGCCTACGGGCTTGCGACCCTCAACTGCCAGACGGATATCCTCGATCATCTGACCGGCGCTCAACTCAACTGAGAAGAGACCCTTGATACGGGGGTTATCGGCCAGCTCGCGGATCTGGTCATAGGGGAAAGGATAGAGTGAGATGGGGCGGAACAGACCTATCTTGTGGCCTTTGGCGCGTGCCAGCTCAATGCTCTTCTGTGCTATGCGGGCAATGATACCGAATGCTACTATTACGTAGTCGGCGTCATCGCACTGAATCATTTCATAACGAACTTCGTTCTGCTCCATCTCGCGGTATTTTTTCTGCAGACGGATATTCACCAGCTCGTGCTCCTGCGGCAGCAGGTTCAGGGAGGTGATGAAGCGACGCTCCTTACCCTCGGGGGTACCGTTGGTGGCCCAGTCGGGATACTCGGTCATGCGGGGACGCTGTGCGGGCAGGTAGATCTTCTCCATCATCTGACCCAGAGCTCCGTCGGCCAGGATCATGGTGGGGTTGCGGTACTTGAACGCAAGGTCAAAGCCAAGTGCGATGAAATCGGCCAACTCCTGGACCGATGAGGGTGCCAGGGTGAGCAGCTTGTAGTCACCGTGACCGCCGCCCTTTACAGTCTGGAAATAGTCGGCCTGGCTGGGCTGGATGGTTCCAAGTCCGGGACCTCCGCGTGAAACGTTGATGAGCAGGCAGGGCAGCTCGGCGCCTGCCAGATATGAAATACCCTCTGCCATCAGGCTTATGCCGGGGCTGGATGAGGATGTCATTACTCTGTGTCCTGTGGATGCACCGCCGTAGACCATATTGATGGCGGATACTTCACTCTCTGCCTGGAGTACGGCCATGCCTGTGCGGGCGGTGGCATCGGTCTCCATCAGATACTCCATTACCTCCGTCTGCGGAGTGATGGGGTAACCGTAAAAGGCATCGGCGCCGGCGCGGATAGCAGCCTCGGCAATTGCCTCATTGCCTTTCATAAGTCTCATTTCTCTTTCTTCCATAATTACTCCTCTACTTTTACCCTATAGACTGAAATTACTCCGTCAGGGCAGATAATACCGCAGTTGGTGCAGCCTATGCAGGCTTCAGGGTTGGCCATATAGGCGTAGTGATAACCCTTGCTGTTGACGGCTGTGGACATGCCAAGCACCTGTTTGTCGCAGGTGTATACGCAGAGCTCGCAGCCTTTGCAGCGCTCGTTGTCAACTGTGACGGCACCTCTGATTTTTGCCATGATAAATAACTGTTATTGGTATGATTATTGGTATAAACTATCTCGGTGAAAGACTCTCTCCCTTACGGGCTATCTCGGTCAGGTTGATCTCAAAGATCAGGGTCGAATAACCCGGAATGGCTCCTGTGGCGCTTGTTCCGTAGCCAAGGCCGTAAGGTATGTAAATCTTCCAGTAGTCACCGCAGTGCATGTGCATCAGGGCGGTGATGACTCCCTCAATTGTACTGCTTACAGTAAATGAAGCGGGTATGTTTACCGACGGGTCAAGCGATGCAGTCTTGAATGACTGGTCAACGACCTGACCTTCAGGGTAATAATCGGTTGGGATCAGACGGACACGGTAATTGAAGCGTACACTGTCGGTGTAATAGGGGGTATCGGTCCATGTTCCCTGCTCAAGTACCTCGCAGTAGACATAATCAGTCTTGGACCATGACTTCTCGGGATCCAGCCTGAATGAGAGAAGCCTGAAGCGGGATCCTTTTACCGCTGTTTCAGGCATTTCATTACCGCAATCCGAAGCCCTGTCCGATATGAAATCGGCATTGCGCTTCTTCCAGTTGGCGTGGTCGTCAAACTCTTTGGTCTCCTTGCATGAGGAGACGGTCAGCATTACAACGGCTGCCAGGACAGTGAATATGGACCCTAAACGCTTCATGCTCAGAGTGTCTTGAGGACGCTGGTGATTGATACTGTGTCAGAGAGGATGTTGCAGAGGTCTGCAATCTTTACGCGCTGCTGCTCCATGGTGTCACGGTTACGCAGGGTAACGGTCTGATCCTCGAGTGACTGGTGGTCAACTGTTACGCAGAAAGGAGTGCCGATGGCATCCTGACGGCGGTAACGCTTACCGATTGAATCCTTCTCGTCATACTGGCAGTTGAAGTGGAACTTGAGGTCGTTCTGGATGGAACGTGCCAGCTCGGGCAGTCCGTCTTTCTTGACAAGCGGCAGGATAGCCAGCTTGACGGGAGCCAGAGGTGCGGGCAGATGCAGAACTGTGCGGGTCTCGCCGTTCTCAAGGGCCTGCTCCTCATATGAAGCGCACATTACGCTAAGGAACATACGGTCAACGCCGATTGAGGTCTCGATAACGAACGGAGTGTAACTCTCGTTGGTTTCGGGATCAAAGTACTTGATGCTCTTGCCGCTGTACTTCTCATGCTGTGAGAGGTCAAAGTTGGTGCGGCTGTGGATACCCTCAACCTCCTTGAAACCAAAGGGCATGAGGAACTCTATATCTGTTGCGGCGTTGGCGTAGTGAGCCAGTTTGTCGTGATCGTGGAAGCGGTAGTGGTCTGCGCCGAATCCCAATGCCTGGTGCCACTTCATGCGGGTCTCCTTCCACTTGGCGAACCAGTCAAGTTCAGTGCCGGGCTTGATGAAGAACTGCATCTCCATCTGCTCGAACTCACGCATACGGAATATGAACTGACGGGCTACAATCTCGTTACGGAATGCCTTACCTATCTGGGCGATACCGAAAGGAATCTTCATGCGGCCGGTCTTCTGCACGTTCAGGTAGTTTACAAAGATGCCCTGTGCAGTCTCGGGACGCAGATATATCTTCATCGAACCGTCGGCGGTTGAACCCATCTCAGTTGAGAACATGAGGTTGAACTGACGTACATCGGTCCAGTTGCGTGTGCCGCTGATGGGGCATACGATGCCTTCGTCCAGGATGATCTGCTTGAGCTCATCCAGGTTGCCGTCATTCATGGCCTTCTTGTAACGCTCGTGCAGGGCGTCACGCTTGGCTACGTGCTCCAGTACGTTGGCGCTGGTGGCGCGGTACTTGGCCTCATCGAAAGAGTCTCCGAAACGCTTGGCGGCCTTGGCAACCTCCTTCTCTATCTTCTCGTCATATTTTGCAATCTGGTCTTCAATAAGAACGTCGGCGCGGTAACGCTTCTTTGAGTCGCGGTTGTCAATCAGGGGGTCGTTGAATGCGTCAACGTGACCTGATGCCTTCCAGATGGTGGGGTGCATGAATATTGCAGAGTCAATACCTACAATGTTGTCGTGCAGCAGAACCATGCTCTGCCACCAATAGGTCTTGATGTTGTTCTTCATCTCTACGCCCAGCTGTCCGTAATCATAAACAGCTCCCAGGCCATCGTAAATCTCACTTGAAGGGAATACGAATCCGTATTCTTTACAATGCGCTACAATCTTTTTGAAAACGTCTTCTTGTGCCATAATCAGCCTTTTTTCCGAAAATTTCCGCAAAGGTACTCTTTTATTTAATACAAAGGGGAATGGGCAGTCTTAAAAAAGGTAATAATGAGCCATTTGGATAAAGGTTGCATAATTTACGAAAATTGTTGAAAAGTTGACGGCTCAAAGGGGGTAAGTTGGGCTCAAGGAATTGGGAATTGTCGTTGAAAAGCAGTAATTTCGCGTCCAAAGTTTTTTTGTAATGAGCGACGAAACAGAGGAAATTGATGAGGAGATCCGCGAGCCGGAGGAGACCGGAGCGACGGATGACGGACAGGATGCAGGTCATTCTTCATATCATCCGGTTACAGACGATAACGGAATGATCCGGCACCAGTTGTCGGGCATGTATCAGGGCTGGTTCCTGGATTATGCGTCATACGTTATTCTGGAGCGTGCCGTACCTCATTTCGTGGATGGACTCAAGCCGGTTCAGAGACGTATCCTGCACTCCATGAAACGTCTGGATGACGGACGCTTCAACAAGGTGGCCAACATTGTGGGTCACACCATGCAGTTTCACCCTCACGGTGACGCCTCAATAGGTGACGCCCTGGTTCAGATGGGTCAGAAGGACCTGCTGATAGAGTGCCAGGGTAACTGGGGAAATATCCTTACAGGCCACCGCGCTGCCGCACCCCGATACATTGAGGCCCGCCTGTCCAAGTTCGCTCTTGAGACACTGTTCAATCCCAAGACTACGGAGTGGAAGGCATCGTATGACGGCCGCAACAGGGAGCCGGTCACACTGCCTGTAAAATTCCCGCTTCTGCTGGCTCAGGGAGCCGAAGGAATCGCCGTAGGACTATCCTGTAAGATACTTCCGCACAACTTCAACGAGCTTTGCGACGCCGCAGTATCATATCTGAGAAAGGAGGAATTCCATCTCTATCCCGATTTCCAGACCGGCGGTGCAATAGACGTGTCGCGTTACAATGACGGTGAGCGCGGAGGAATGGTACGCATCCGTGCCAAGATTACAAAAGAAGCTGACAACAAGACTCTGGTCATAAATGAGATTCCGTTCGGTGAGAACGTGATGACTCTGTGCGAGTCAATCGTCAAGGCCGGAGAGAAGGGCAAGATAAAAATCCGCAAGGTTGAGAACCTTACGGCCGATAAGGTTGAGATCCGCATATCGCTGGCTCCCGGTACGTCATCGGACAAGACCATTGACGCACTCTACGCATTCACCAACTGCGAGGTGAGCATATCGCCCAACTGCTGCGTTATTGATGAGAACAAGCCTCACTTCCTGACTGTAAGTGACGTTCTGCGCAAATCGGTCGATAATACCAAGGAACTGCTGCGCCGTGAACTTGAAATAGAGCGTGGTGAGATACTGGAGCAGTTGCACTTTGCATCACTGGAGAAGATATTCATCGAGGAGCGTATCTATAAGGACCGCGAGTTTGAAGAGGCTCCCACCATGGATGCCGCCTGCGAGCATATTGACGACCGTCTGACACCCTATTACCCGCAGATGATCCGCGAGGTGACAAAGGATGATATCCTCCGCCTGATGGAGATAAAGATGGCCCGTATCCTCAAGTTCAACAAGGAGAAGGCCGAGGAGGCTATCGCCAGGATGAAGGCCGACATAGCCCGCATAGACAAGGACCTGAGCAATATGGTGGCAGTGACCATCAAGTGGTTCAACATGCTCAAGGACAAGTACGGGGCACAGTACGAGCGCCGCACCGAGATCAAGAACTTTGACACCATTGTGGCCACAAAGGTTGTCGAGGCAAACCAGAAACTCTACATCAACCGTGCCGACGGATTCATAGGCATGGAACTCAAGAAGGACGAGTTTGTGTGCAACTGCTCAGACCTGGATGACATCATCCTGTTCTACAAGGACGGCCGATACAAGGTTGTCAAGGTGGCCGACAAACTGTTCGTAGGACAGAACGTGCTCTATCTTGACGTATTCAAGAAGAACGACAAGCGCACCATATACAACGTGGTTTACCGCGACGGCCGCAACGGCGCATACTTCATGAAGCGTTTTGCCGCCACCGGTCTGACACGTGACAAGGAGTATGACCTTACTCAGGGTAAGGCAGGCTCCAAGATAATGTATTTCAGCGCCAACCACAACGGTGAGGCCGAGGTTATCAAGGTTACGCTCAAACCCAATCCCAAACTCAAGAAACCTGTCTTTGACAAGGATTTCAGCGAACTTATGATCAAGGGACGCCAGTCAATGGGTAACCTGCTGACCCGTAACGAGGTCAAGAGCATAGGACTCAAGTCTCTGGGTTCATCGACCCTGGGCGGCCGCAAGGTTTGGTTCGATAAGGATATCCTGCGTCTGGACTTTGACGGACACGGTGATTTCCTGGGTGAGTTTGACAGCGATGACCTGCTGCTGGTTATCAATGCCGACGGTGAGTACTACACAACCGCTCCCGATGCCAACTGCCACTTTGATCCGGGTCTGCTGCGCATTGAGAAATACAACCCGGGCAAGGTATGGACCGCTCTACTGTTCGATGCTTCGCAGAAGGGATACCTCTACCTGAAGAGATTCAATCTGGATCCATCGGCCAAGCGCATAAATATCCTGGGTGAGGAGAAAGAAAACCGTCTTGTGCTGTTAACAGATACGGTTTATCCGCGTCTGTTGGTTACACTGGGCGGCGCCGACAGTTTCCGTGAACCCATGGAGATTGATGCCGACAGTTTTGTAGGTGTCAAGGGCGTGAAGGCTCGCGGACGCAGGGTTACCGCATTCAACGTTAAGGATGTAGAGGAACTCGTGCCGCTGCGTATGCCGGAGCCCGAGCCTGAACCGCAGCCGGTTGATACGGATTCCGATGACAATGACAATTCCGCCCAGACGGATGATGAAAATACAGAAAAGGTTGATGACGGACAGCTCTCGCTGTTCTAGGAGACTGTCATCTGTACTTGTTGCAGTACTTCTGGCATCTCTTCCTCTGCGGGTGACAGCCCAGCGGCAGGCATGGACTCTGCCGGAGAGTATGGAGACCGTAAAAGTCAACTCTTTTGCAGTTGGCCGTTCTCAGGCACGTGACACTTATCTTTCAGGCTCAACCTACAGCGGTTTTGCATTTGGTTGGGAGAATGACGGTTGGGCAGGCTATGAACCCCACAGGTTCTTCCGCCAGGGCCGTCTCCATTCAGACCTCTATTTCAGTTATATGGAGAATCCTCTTGGAGGAGGGCTCACCCTGGAATTCAGCGGCCGCACCTATGAGGGATTCATGTGGCATGCGGTAAAGAACAGCAAGTGTGATTTCCTGGCTGGTCCTGCTGTTATGTTGGAACTGGGCGTGCTCTACAATCAGCAGAACTCCAACAATCCCGTAAACATGGAGGGTTACTTTGGCGGAGGTGTCTGTGCAGACAATACCTTCCGTTTCTCATTGTTCAGGTATGACATGGCGCTGCAGGCAACTTTCTTTACGCCTCTTGCCGGATTCAGCATGGCACCGGACTATGACCAGCCCTATTATTACATGCTGGCGTACAACGGCGGCCTGGGAAAGGCATTACACTTTATACATCCGTTCAACAACCTTGCGTTCACGCAGCAGGTGGCACTGGTGCTGCCCATCAAGGATAAACGCCTGAGGGTGGGATTCACCTGTGACGGACTGAAAAACAATCTAGGAGGTCATTCGCGTTTCCTCCTGAACACTATGGCTACCGTAGGTTTTGCCATGAGGTATCAGACTAAAAAGTGGGACAGATGAGCAGAAGACTAAAAAACCTGGCAGTTGTGACGGCGGCGCTGTTTATGGCACTGCTTCCCGTCTCATGCTCGTGGAACGGCGAGGCACCGGACCGTGAGTTCGTGAACACGCCTCAGGGAAACTTCATGGCTCTGTGGACCATCATGGATGAGCATTACTGTTTCTTTGACCTCAAGAAGGAGAAACTGGGCGTTGACTGGAATGAGGTAAAGGTCAGGTATGCCGCGAGCATATCGGACAATATATCGGACAAGGCACTCTTTGAGGTGCTCTGCAAGATGATAGGCGAGTTGCGTGACGGGCATGTGAACCTGACAAGTCCGTATGACTACGGCCGTAACTGGAGCTGGAAGACAGACTATCCTGCAAACTACTCAAAGGACCTGCAGAACAAGTATCTCGGAAAGGATTATGTGATAGGCGGCAACGGTTACTATTACCGCATCCTTGACGATAATATAGGCTATCTGGTGGTGGAGAGTTTTGAGGATGCCATGTCAGACAGCAGGATGAACGTGATGTTCAACTACATGGCTCTGTGCAACGGACTGATAATTGACATACGCGACAACGGAGGCGGACAGTTGACGGCATCTGAGTCACTTGCGTCCCGATTTACCGAGGAGAAGGTGACCGTGGGCTATACCTGCTACAAGACAGGCCCCGGCCATAATGATTTCTCAAAACTGTATAAGACTGAGATAAGTCCCGCAGAGTATGACCTCAGATGGATAAAGCCCGTAGTGGTGCTGACCAACCGCGGCTGTTTCAGCAGTGCGAATGACTTTGCCTGCAGCATGAAGGCACTTGCAAACGTGACGCTTATGGGTGACACCACAGGCGGCGGAGGCGGTCTGCCCATGTCATCCGAAATTCCCAACGGATGGGTGGTAAGGTTCTCATCGGCCCCCATGTTTGATGCCGATATGAACCACGTGGAGTTCGGTATTGCACCCGATATCCGTTTGGACATGAAGGATGAGGATGTTCAGGCCGGAAAGGATACCTACATTGAGAGCGCACGCGCATTCATAAAGGACAAAATCGTAAACTTTTGATATATGAGAAGAAGATTGTTTGTAATAGCCCTTGCGGCTATTATGCCGTTATTGGCATTTGCCGGAAAGGCTAAAGTTCTTAAGATTGATTTCAAGAATCCCATTGCGGAGCGAAATACGGGTTCATCGTTTGACATCAAGTCAATGGTTCAGGGAACCCCCAATCCCGTAACCCTGCTCACATATCTGGAGGCAATCGATGCTGCCGCCAATGATAAGAACATAGGTATGATATACATGACCCCCGAGAACATTTCGGCCGGTCTGTCACAGGTAGAGGAGATCCGTGCAGCCCTGGAGCGTTTCAGGAAATCGGGCAAGCCGGTCATAGCCTACTGTGAGAATTTCAGCAACGCGTCATACTACCTGGCATCGGTAGCCGATAAGATAATACTGGATCCGGCATCGGAGAGCATGATTACCGGTGTGGGCAGTCAGATGATATTCCTCAAGGATCTGCTTGACGCCCTTGGCGTAGACGTTCAGCTGATACGTCACGGCAAGTACAAGTCTGCAGGTGAGATGTTTGTACGCAGCAGCGCCAGCCCCGAGAACCGTTTACAGAACGAGGTGCTGATAAACTCTCTCTGGAACACCATGTCAAGCCAGATTGCCGCTTCACGCGGTTTCAGTCAGGAAGAGCTTGACGGTTGGGTTGAGAATCTGGAGATGTGCCATCCCGATGAGTACAAGGCAAAGGGCCTTATTGACGAGATATGGTACAAGGATGAGGTTGATAAGTACCTCTGCCAGCAGAACGGAGTCAGAAGAATCCAGGAGGTAGGCTTTGTAAAGATAAACAAGTATGCTGCCAAGATAAAAAAGGGCAGCCGCAAGAATAAGATAGCCGTGATTTATGCCGACGGTGAGATTGTAAACAGCGGTTCGGATGCCGATATCGTAGGCTCCAAACTTGCAAACACCATACGCAAGGTGCGTGAGGACAGGAAGGTCAAGGCTGTTGTATTCCGCGTGAATTCTCCCGGCGGCAGCGCACAGGCATCGGAGGCAATCAGGCATGAACTGGAACTGTTGCGGGCTGAGAAGCCGGTCATAGCCAGTTATGGTGACTATGCGGCTTCGGGCGGTTATTGGATATCGGCCCAGTCAGATTTTATCTTCTCTGATGAAAGCACCATTACCGGTTCAATAGGCGTGTTCGGAATGGTTCCCAGCGTGGGTGATGCCATTCGCAAGAACGTGAAGGTCAATATTGAGAGTGTGGGCTCATCGTCACACAGCGATATGATGAACGGCATGCGCAAACTGGATGAGAACGAGGTGGCTTATGTCCAGAAGCAGATAGAGAAGATCTATGATGATTTCACCAGTCTGGTGGCCGACGGACGCGGCATCTCCAAGGACAGCGTAGACGCTATCGGCCAGGGACGTGTATGGTCCGGTGCCGATGCCCTTAACATAGGTCTCGTGGATACTCTGGGAGGCTTGTATGATGCCATCAACTATGCTGCCGCAAAGGTGGGTCTTAGTAAGGCGGATTATCAGCTGAGCCGTTATCCTGTTGCCAAGGAGGTATCGCTGCTTAAGATGCTGTCCGGCAATACTCCCGACGATCCCGAGGAGAATCTGACTACACGCGTTGAGAATCAGCCCTCACTGAGCGATATGTTCCCGGCAATAGCCAGGATGCGTGAGTTGCGCAGTCCGGCCCTGATGCTCCGCATGGAGAGCGTCATGGAAATCAAATGACGCTTTTGTTATTAATGTAAAAAGAGTTACTTTTGCAGCGCGTTCCGGGTTAGGGACGCGCTTTTCTTGCGGGCGTGGCGGAATTGGTAGACGCGCTAGACTTAGGATCTAGTATCTCAGATGTGTAGGTTCGAGTCCTATCGCCCGTACAAAAAAAGGTGACCGAAATGATATGAACCCCGAAAGTTAGACAAAAAACTTTCGGGGTTTTATTATGTCAAAAAAGTACAAGAAGCACTCAGTTGAAGATCGGATTAAGTACATGAAGATGTTGGAAGATGGATATAGTATACAATCTATCTCTAAG
>JAFXMB010000132.1 GCA_017530735.1 Bacteroidaceae bacterium
GGCTGTGAGTGCCACATCGCGGTAAGCCTGCATGCTCCTACACCAGAGAAACGCCGTGAGCTTATCCCGGCCGAGAAGGCGTTCTCCATGACCGAGATGCTTGAGGTGCTGCGCCGATATGATTTCAGCCATCAGCGCCGTCTGTCATTCGAGTACACCATGTTTGACGGTGTGAATGATTCAATTGACGATGCCCGCCAACTGGTCAAGACGCTCAGTGGACTGAGTTGCCGCGTGAACCTGATACGTTTCCATGCCATCCCCGACAGCCCGTTGCGTCCGGTATCGGAGGAGAAGATGATTGAATTCCGCGACTGGCTTACCGGCCACGGCGTGTTTGCAACTATACGTGCATCACGCGGTGAGGACATATGGGCAGCCTGCGGTATGTTGAGTACAGCTAAAAATGAACATTCTAATTCTTAAAGCATAAGATTATGAAAAAGAATATCCTGAAAGTTTGCATGATGCTGCTGGCGGTAATAGTAACCGTTGCATGCGGCGGTAGGGCACAGGAGGCCGGAAATACCCCGGACGGTACCCAGACAGAGTTGAAAGCCGCCTCCAAGAGTGGTAAGGCTGCTAAAACCCGTAAGACTGCAAAGAAAAATAAGAAGAAAAAGAAGTCGGTGTTCACTCCCACATCTGCAGGCTCTGCCTATGAGATACTGCTGGTAGGCGGTGCCGAGGACTTCAGGAACGGCGCGGTTGATTCACTGTATGCCGTCCTGTCAGACGACGTAGTAGGCGTGGCCCAGTCAGAGCCCAGTTTCAAGGTTATCCGAATCAATCAGGGTGACCTCTCCAAGACCCTGCGTCTGTGCCGTAACATCATTCAGATAAAGATTGATCCGTCACTTTACACCCAGGCCAAGTTCAAGTACTCAAGGGATGTATATGCCGCTCCCCAACTGGTAGCCACGATACAGGCACATGACGCCAACCAGTTCAAGGAATTCGTATCCGATAACCGCGACATGATCATAGACTTCTTTACACGTGCCGAGTTGAACCGTCAGATTGAACTGCTCAGGGAAGACCACCAGCCGCTTGTACAGGAGGCCGTCAAGAAGGTATTCGGTTCCGATATCTGGGTACCTGTTGAGTTGAACAGGGTCATAACCGGACGTCACTTTGTATGGGCACGCTGCCAGAGGTTTGTAAAGAGGGTGGAGCAGGAGATGAACATTGTGGTTTACTCCTATCCGTACCGTGACGTGAACACATTCACTGAGAAGTATTTCATACACAAGCGTGACTCAGTGATGAAGGCCAACATACCCGGTCCCAAGGACGGTCAGTACATGATGACCACCAAGGGATTCACCATTGTGACCGATGATGTTGTCCACAAGCACTATGCACAGGTGGTACGCGGTCTGTGGAACATCAAGGACTACGATATGGGCGGCCCGTTCGTATCGGTTTCACGTGTTGACGAGAAGAATCAGCGCGTTGTAGTAGCCGAGGCATTCGTATATTTCCCGAATCATCCCAAACGTGACTATATCCGCAAACTCGAGGCAGCGCTTTACACACTGCGTCTGCCCGATGAACTGGATCTGGAGAAATTCAGTTACGACCTGGATGAGATCATAATAACCCCCGATAATTAATGAGCAAAAGATATGAGTGAAAGGATAGTAGTAGGCATCACCCAGGGTGATGTGAACGGCATAGGATACGAGGTTATTCTCAAGACATTTGAGGACCCCACCATGTTTGAGTTCTGCACACCGGTGGTGTACGGCTCCCCCAAGGTGATGACTTATCACCGCAAGGCGATTGATTCACCCACCAATTTCAATGTTGTGGACAGCGCACGTGACGCACAGCCCGACCGTCTGAATGTGGTCAACTGCAATCAGGAGGATGTCAAGGTTGATTTCGGCATACCCACCGAGGAGAGCGGACAGGCTGCTTTCCAGGCTCTGGAGCGTGCCGTCAAGGAGTACCGCGAGGGCCTGATAGATGTGCTGGTCACCGCACCCATCAACAAGAAGACTATCCATTCGGAAGCATTCCATTTCCCGGGACATACCGAGTATATCGAGGCCCAGTTGGGTGAGGGCAACAAGGCTCTGATGATTCTCATGAACAGTTCAATGAGAGTGGCTCTCGTAACCGTTCACGAGCCTATCGCCAAGGTTGCTTCACTGCTCAACAAGGATCTCATCAAGGAGAAACTGAGAATACTGAACACCTCACTCAAGACAGATTTCGGAATAGAGATTCCTCGTATTGCGGTTCTTGCTTTGAACCCCCATGCCAGCGATGACGGACTCATCGGCAAAGAAGAGAATGAGGTCATCAAGCCTGCCATTGATGAGGCTGTAGCTGAGAAGATCCAGTGCTTCGGCCCCTTCTCGGCCGACGGTTTCTTTGGCAGCGGAGAGTTCCGTAAGTTCGATGCGGTTCTGGCCATGTATCATGACCAGGGACTCATTCCGCTCAAGGCATTGGATATGGATGGCGGCGTGAACTTTACCGCCGGTCTGCCCGTGGTACGCACATCGCCTGATCATGGTACTGCATATGACATAGCAGGCCAGGGTGTAGCCAGCGAGGCCTCGATGCGTGAGGCTGTATTTGCAGCCATTGACATATTCCGCTCACGCCGTAACGAGGAGGAGATACACGCCAATCCTCTCCGTAAGCTCTTCTTTGACCGTCGTGACGACAGCGACAAGCTGAAGCATCTGGACGCAGGTAAGGAGTAAAATCCTGAGTATCTTATGCGTTTCGGCATCATTTCTGCAGGTGAGGGTAGCCGTCTGGCATCTGAGGGATTCAGTCAGCCCAAGCCGTTGGTGCCCATATGCGGCGTTCCCATGATAGAACGCCTGGTCCGCATCATGCAGAGTTGCGGGGCCGATAAGATTGCCGTTATAGTAAACGGCCGGGACCCTGAGACCGTCAGTCTGCTGAAGGGCCTGCCCGTAGACCTTGTGGTAAAAAAGACCCCCACACCCATGCACAGCCTTATGGAACTGGCACCCTGTCTTGAGGGTGACCGTTTCTGCGTTACCACCGTCGATACCGTGTTCTCCGAGAGCCGTTTCCGCACTATGATGGATGAGTTCTCCCGCAGCCCGCTGGACGGACTTATGGGAGTGACCTCTCTGATAGATGATGAGAAGCCGCTCTATGTGGGGGTTGACAGCGATATGATGATTACCGGTTTCCATGACTCACAGGATGATTGCGCGTACGTATCGGCCGGAATATATGCTTTGAAATCCCATGCTCTTGATGTGCTGAGAGGATGTCTTGAAAGCGGACAGACCAGGATGCGCTATTTTCAGCGTCAGTTGCTGGAGGCCGGGATGCGGCTCAAGGCATTTGATATGGGACAGGTTGTCGATGTGGACCATGTGAATGACGTGGCCCGCGCACAGGAGATAGCAAAACTATGAGATACCTTGGAGTAAGCCGTGATGAGTTGTATTCGCCTAACCGTGTGTCGGGCGATACCGCAGTTTTCCGCGCAGTAGCATCGGAACTGGAGCGTCACGGCCATGAGGTGATCTGTATGAACGAGCAGGAACTCAAAGCCATCCCCGATGGCATTGACGGCATATTCCATATGGCCAGAAGCAGTGAGGCGCTGGCAGTCATAGGCGGGGCTAATGTCCCCGTAACCAACACTGTTCAAGGTGTCATGAATTGCGGCCGTGCCCGTCAGACGGAGTTGCTCCGGGACTCCGGACTTATCCCGGAAAGCCTGATCTGCTTGACCGACGGCGTACCTTTAGGTTGGAACAATTTCCCCTGCTGGATTAAGCGTGCGGACTGCCATGCGCTAGACCGTGATGACGTGCAGTTTGTACAGGATGCAGGAGATTGTAACAATGCCATGCTGGGATTCCGGGAACGCGGCATCAGGGATTGTGTCCTGCAGGCCCATGTGAAAGGATGGCTTGCCAAGTTCTACGGAGTGAGAGGTCACGGACTCGCCGACTGCTATGCCGCAACCGCAAAGGAGGGCAAGTTCGGACTGGAGCGTTATAACGACCAGCCGGACCAGGCCTTTGTCGATATGGATGCGCTGACGGCTGTGGCTGAGCGCGTATCGGCCCTCCTGGGTGTTGACGTTTACGGCGGCGACGCAGTGGTGGGAGATGACGGAAAGATAACTATAATAGATTTCAACGACTGGCCCAGTTTCCGTACCTGCACGGTCGGTGCGGCACAGATGATTGCGGACCTGATAATGAACAAGAGATGACTGAAAAGAAGAAAAGAGCGGTTGAGGCAACATTCAAGTCAAAGGACACCGAGGAGTGGCTCGATATCTGGTTTACCCGTCCCATAGGGCTGGTCATAGCCAAGGCGTTCGGCTATTTTGGAATACATCCCAACGTAATAACCATCATATCCATTTTCCTGGGCGCCTTTGCCGGTTTCTGCTGGTGGCACCCCACAATGGGCTGGACCCTGCTGGGCATAGGCATGCTCATGCTTGCCAATTTCCTGGACAGTGCCGATGGCCAGCTGGTCCGCATGACCGGCAAGAAGACTCTGTGGGGCCGATTGCTGGACGGTTTTGCAGGCGATGTCTGGTTCTTCTTTATCTATGTGTTCATTGCATGGAGGCTGACTTTTGAACTGATTCCTTGCGGAAACGGCCGGTTCTGGGGCATCTGGATCTGGATAATCATGTTGGTAAGCATGGTGTTCCACTCACGTCAGGCAGGTCTGGCCGATTATTATCGCAACATATATCTGCTGTTCCATGGTGACCATTCGGAACTCAACGACAGCCGTGAACTGGCCGCCGAGCAGCGTACCACCCCATGGCGTGAGCGCTGGTTCTGGAAGATATGGCTATTCTTCTATCAGGGTTACACCCGCACCCAGGAGAGCATGACCCCGCGGTTCCAGAAGTTCCGTGCTGCACTGCGTGAAAAGTACGGCAATGAGATTCCGTCGGAACTTGGAAGGGAGTTCTGCAGCCGCACCTACCACATTCTCAAATGGACCAATATATCCACATTCAATACCCGCGCTATTGTGCTTTACATCGTGTTGCTTATAGGTATGCCGTGGATATACTTTGTGTTTGAGATCATTGTCATGAACATAATATTCCTCTATATGAGAGGCTCACACGAGCGTGTATGCCGTGATATGACCGATAAGATATGAAAAAAGGCTGGCGTACCATATTCTTCCTGTTCGGACTGGCAGCGGTAGTGCTGATGCTCCTGACTTTTGATGCGGACTGGAACCGCGTCAAGGAGGTGCTGTCCGATGCCGGAATATGGTTCCCGGTAATTGTCCTGCTTTGGGGCTTTATCTACCTTATGAACGCCTGCTCGTTCGGGCTTATCATCAATGACGGGACGGGTAGGAGAGTGCCCTTCGGAAAGGTCTTCCAGTTGACGGTTTCCGGATATGCATTGAATTATGTCACTCCGCTGGGTCTTATGGGCGGCGAGCCGTACCGCATTCTTGAACTGCAGGGTTATGTGGGCGGTAAGAAAGCTACATCGGCCGTAATCCTTTACTCCATGATGCATATATGCTCCCATTTCTGTTTCTGGCTGTCGGCAGTGGTGCTCTATGTGGTGCTGCATTTTGTGGCCGATGACTATGCGCTGGACCTGTGGATGTGCATCATGTTGGGTGTTATGACGGTAGTGTTTGCGGCAGTTCTGTGGGTATTCTCACTGGGATACCGCAAGGGATTTGTGGTCCGGGTATTCGGACTTCTGAGCCATATACCGTTTGTAAAGAAGTGGGCTGCCGGATATCTGGACAAGCATCGTGCCGACCTGGAGGATGTGGACAGTCAGATCGCGTTCCTGCACACGCAGCGTCGCGCACCTTTTTGGTGGTCACTGCTGCTGGAGTATGCCGCCCGCGTGGTATCGTGCCTGGAGTACTGGCTACTGATAGGAATGCTCATGCCCGGATTCACATTCTGGGACAGCATACTGGTAATGGCGTTCTCATCATTGTTCAGCAACCTGATATTCTTCTCGCCCATGCAGATGGGAGGATATGAAGGCGGAATGGCTCTTGCCGCGGGAGGCGTTCAGGTGCCAAGCGCATACGGACTCTACACCGCACTTGTGGCCCGCCTGCGCCAGGTGGTCTGGACTGTGATTGGTGTTCTGATTATGAAAATTGGTCGCAAGGATGATTAA
>JAFXMB010000133.1 GCA_017530735.1 Bacteroidaceae bacterium
CAGTCTTGTCGGCCATGGAGATTACAAGGTCGTAGTTACGGGTATTGTAGCGACTCTGGCCGGTATGGCGCCTGGCATAGTCTTCACACAGCTGGTCAACCTCCTCTATGAATTTCCGGGCTTCTTCCTTTGAGCCGATGCCCTTCTTCTTCATTACCCTGTCAATACGGTAATCTATAGGAGACTGAATCCATATATTAACATGGTTGGGATGGTCCTTGAACGTAACAAAGCTGCAACGTCCCACTACCACGCATGATTCGGCATCGGCAATACCCTCAAGTATCTCCTGCTCGGTCTTGAATTTCTTGTCAGTATCATTCTTTTCGGGGACTGCAAAATTGGGAAGATCGTCATATATGGAGACTGCAAAACCGCCGTCCAGCTCAACAATCTTCTTAAGATCCGGCCACCAGGTACGCTTTTTTGCCTTAAGACGCTCTATTTCCTCCTCATTCAGGCCTTCCTTGTCCTCAAGTGTGCTCAGATGCGCCCTGTCATAAAAAGGCACGCCCAATTTCTGAGCCAGCAACTTTCCTATGGTCTTTCCGCCCGATCCGATCTCTCTGTTGATAGTAATGACAAACTTGTTTGATGTATTCATAAAAATGTAATTAGGTATTCTGTAAAAGCAAATATAAACAACCATTTCACATTTATCAACATTTAGTCCAAGAAAGTTTAATTCGGCCATAAAAAAAGATTACCCGATGACACCGTTTGCAAAAAACAACTAATTTTGCGCCCAGAATGAAAGGGGGTGCCTCGTAACGAGGCTGAGATTATACCCTAAGAACCTGATCCGGACAGTGCCGGCGGAGGGATTGGATTTCTAGTTATTGGTATACCCTTTTCATTTGGATTATTAATTAAATCTATATGAAGAAGGTATTTTTTTTATCCTTAACCCTAATGACAGGCCTCACAGCAAAGGCCGGTAATGAAACGTCTGGCGCCGATTCAGTGCGTCTCATGCAGCTTAATGAAGTAGTAATTGACGGCGTCCGCGCCCATGAAAACGAACCGTTTGCCACCACAGAGATTGGCCGTCAGGAACTTGACGACTATTCCAAGAGCGGACGCGAGCTTCCCTTCCTGTTCTCACGCACTCCCGGTGTGATAGCATGGAGCGAGAACGGAACAGGTATAGGCACCACATACATGCGTATAAGGGGTGCGGCCGATTCACGAATCAACGTAACCCTGGACGGCGTAGCCCTGAACTCACCCGAGGACCAGTGCGTATTCTGGGTCAACATGAACAGTTACGCATCCCTGCTGGGAAGCGCACAGATACAGCGCGGCCTGGGCACATCGACCGTTGGTGACGGCGCATTCGGAGGCTCCGTAGCCCTGACAAGCAAACTGCCCAACCCCGAAAAGAGTGCCGAACTCACAGCATCATACGGATCATTCAACACCCTGCGTCTGGGAGGTGCATTCTCAAGCGGAACAATCCTTAACAGCCTCATCATAGACGGTGCATTCAATATGACTCAGACCGATGGTTTCATGCACGGAACCAAAGGCAGGGCCGGAAGTTACTACGGCGGCCTGCTCTGGACCCCATCGGACAACATCATGATCCGTTACCGCAACATAGGCAACTTTGAGGTCACCGGTCAGGCCTGGAACGGCGCCACAGCCGGAAACGATGACTCCAGCCTTATGGACGACATGTATCTGGGCCCCACCGGAATAAAGGAGTACAAGGATATGTACAACGCCGGACTGGGCCAGTTCAACAGCCTGTACGAGTATCTTGACTACGATGATGACAACTGGTGCTTTGTACAGGATGCCGACGGCAAGTACGTCACCCACCGCTATCAGATGAAAGACGGTTCATTCTGGGACCGCACCACCGACAACTTCTGGCAGGACCACAACATACTCTCCATGGCCTGGAACGTAAGCGACGCATTCTCAACTTCACTCACAGCCCACTACACCTACGGTTACGGCTACTATGAGGAGTTCCGATACAAGAACAAGGTAAGCAAGTACGGTCTCTCCAACGGTCTGAATGCCGAAGGCGATCCCGTATGGTCCGATGGCACCAACTCCGTAAAGAAGACCGATTTTGTACGCAAGAAAGGTCTGGAGCAGCACACCTATGGCGTTATCTGGAATAATGTTTACACTATGGACCGTCTCGACCTGCGCAGCGGCGTATCTCTGCAGCAGTTCAAGGGCAACCATTTCGGTTACCTGCCTTATATCAAGGACGATGCTCTGAATGAGTACGTTACAGCCAACGGCCTGAACAAATACTATGATTCCGATGCCGTCAAGAACGACCTGAGCGCCTACATTAAAGCCGGATTCGATATCACTGAGAGCCTGCACGCCTTTGCCGATGCCCAGTACCGCCACGTGGGATACACAACTGACGGCTACAACGACCGCTATTATGTAAATGCCGACGGCACCACCACCAAGCACAACCTTGACATTGATAAAAAATACAACTTCATCAACGCCAAAGCCGGTCTGACCTGGATCAAAGGCGGCCACAAACTCCACGCACTCGCAGCCACCGCAGGCCGTGAGCCAGAGCGCAACAACTTTACCGACAACGGCACCTACCCCGCTCCCAACCCCGAGTACATGATTGACTACGAGGCCGGTTACAGCTATTCGGGCAGCATCTGGAACGCCGGATTCAACCTCTACTACATGGACTACAAGGACCAGTTCGTACAGACCGGCATGAAGAGTGACATAGGCGAGAACCTGACCACCAACATCAAGTCTTCATACCGCACAGGCATAGAGCTGACCGCTGCCGTGCAGCCCCTGAAATGGCTGTCACTGGAAGGTAACGCAGCCCTGAGCGAGAACTGCCTCAATGACTTTGACGAGGTAATTGAGGACTGGCGTGACAAGTATGCGCCCGATGACCCCAAAATGGAGCAGTACAAGCAGGACTACCACATTGACGGCAACGGCGACAAGTTGCGCACCATACCTCACAAGGGCAAAACCGCACTGGCATTCTCACCGTCAGTCATACTGAACGGATTCGTAAACTTCAATTTCGGCAACTTCAAGGCCACCTGGCACACCGGTTACGTAAGTCGCCAGTACCTTGACAACAGCCAGAACACAGACCGTTCACTGCCCGCATACTCTCTCTCGGATCTCTCGTTCTCATACACAGTACCAATGAAAAAAGTATTCAAGAGCATCGTGATAGGTGCTGACCTGAACAATGTACTCAACGCCCGCGTTGCAACAAGCGGTTGGGTTTACTCAGCAGTTGATGAGAAGGACGGCTTCACCCCTGACAAGCGCTACTATCAGATCGGTTTCATCCCCGCCGCACCCTTCTCAGCATTGGCACACTTAACCCTAAAATTCTAAAAGACAATGTTATCCGATATCTGGTCATATATCGCCGGGCAGTTTACCGGCATGGACTTCTGGAGCACCATCCAGACAGTGGGACTCATCCTGAGTTTCCTTTACCTGTGGCTTGAGTTCCATCAGAAACCCCTGATGTGGATTATCAGCGCCATGTGCTCCATGATCTACGCCAGCGTATACTTCCACAGCAAGATATATGCCGATATGGGATTCAGCTGCTTCAATATCTGCATGTGCGTTTACGGTTTTATAAAATGGCTCCATGGTGACCGTAAACGCGCATCGCATGATATTGCCTACCGCCATTTCCGCGCAGGGGAGTTCCTGGCGGTATTAGGGGCATCGGCCCTTATATGGGGAGTCATTTTCAGCATCCTCAAGTTCCTGACCGATTCGCCCGTACCCGCACTGGACGCCTTCACCACCATGCTCAACATAGTGGGTACCTGGGTGCTTGCACAGAAGATCATCGAGGTCTGGGGCATCTGGTTCCTGGTCAACCTGGTATCAATCTACATCTACAGCAAGCGCGGACTGCACCTTACCACCATCCTGCTCTACAGCTTCTATCTGGGAGCATCGGTCTACGGCTACATCAAGTGGCGCGTAAAAGGCAAATTGTTGAAAACTTTCTGACGGCCGGTAGCATTCAACCCGCTCTATCTGAGTACCTTTGGTTTCCAGAATTTAAGCAAGCATCACTATGCAGCCTTATCTGGAAAATACTTTCCTGCAGCCCGCAGGACACCACAAAGGGACCGATATCTACAGTCTGGAAGGTGGTAATTTCAGCAATAAATACTTTATTATCAGCAACGAGGGCACCCGCCATCTGCTGGCTGCCCCCGAGGTCATAGGCTATGACTCCTATCTGGCCATGTGCGGCGCCACCGGCGATATGCTAAGTTGGCTCAAAGGGCAGAAATCCATAGGTGATGAGGCCGATATCATGACCATCCTGCGCGGCGGTCTGAACTACCCCCTGGAGGAGTGCTGCTACCGCAACGGCATACGCATCAACAACATGGACTTTGTGTCATGCGAGCGCGTTATCCGCAACAACCAGATTACCGGTCTTGACATCCGATACACAAAACTGCGTGCCCCGCAGGACATCACCCTGATGATAGGCGATATAATAGCATCGGGCGAGACCCTGGCCCGCTGCATCCGCTACATCATAGCCGAGTTCAAGCGTCTGGGCGGCAGCATCCGCCGCATGGTGTTCTTTACCATAGGAGGCACCCGCGCCATAGAACTTTTTGAGGAACTCACCCCCGAGTTCCGTTTCCACTGGCCTGAGTTCGAGGGCATCACCTGCATATTCTACGAGGGCATCTTCTCGGCCTACAAGGATAAAGGCGTGACCGGTATCAGCTGGCCCCAGATTGACTTTTTCTGGAAGGACGGCGTGATATCCCCCGAGTTCCGCAAATATGTTCTGTCCGATGACGACGCCCTGTTTGAGAAATGTATCATCTATGACGGAGGTGCCCGCCGATATGAGATCCCTGACCATTTCCACGAGGTGACCGAATATTGGGAGAGCATAAAGGAGGTTGCCGACAATTTCCGTTTCAAGGATTTCCTGGACGAGAAACTGGGTTACCCCACCCCCGTAAGTTTTGACGATTGGCTCATGCTCAACCACTACCAGAAACTGGACCGCAAGGCAATGAATGAACTCTACATCTTTGAAAGGGAGTTTGCCAGCCGCTCCGAGGACCTCTCCATCCGTCAGATTGCCGACCGCCGTCTGAGCGAGTACAAGACAGCACTGAAATCTTACTCAAAATAAAACATATGGCTAACATCAACAACGACGCGGATTTTACATCCGGAAGAGTAACTAAAGAGGGTCGCAAGAGCAACCTTAGTATGTTTATGGTAATGCTGGGATTCACATTCTTCTCAGCAAGCATGTGGGTAGGCCAGCAGATGGCTGCAGGCCTTAACTTCGGACAGTTTATCGGCGCATTGATCCTGGGTGGTATCATTCTGGGCGCTTACACCGGTGCACTCGGTTATATCGGCGCAGAGACCGGTCTCACACTTGACATGCTCGCTCACCGCAGTTTCGGCCGTAAGGGAAGCTGGCTGCCCAGCGCTATGATCAGCTTTACCCAGATCGGTTGGTTCGGCGTAGGTCTGGCAATGTTCGCCATTCCCGTAGCCAAGGAACTCCTGGGACTCGATGTAACAATGGAGCACATGCCTTATCAGGGTTATCTCCTGGTAGCCTTAGCCGGTCTGCTAATGACTGCCAGCGCATACTTCGGCATCAAGAGCCTTACCATTATCAGTTACATCGCCGTTCCTGCAGTAGGTATCCTGGGTACCGTAGCAATGATCCTTGCAGTAAAGCGCGGTGACGCATCACTCGTTGACCAGTTCGCAGTAAACAGCGGCACCCTCTCAGTCATCGGCGGCGCAGGTCTGGTTGTGGGCAGTTTCGTATCCGGCGGTACCGCCACTCCCAACTTCGCACGATTCTCAAAGAACGCCAAGATAGGTTGTCTGGTAACCGTAATCGCCTTCTTCCTGGGCAACTCACTGATGTTCTTCTTCGGTGCCGTATCAAGCATCTACGTTGGTGGTGCTGCAAACGATATCTTTGACGTCATGATGAAACTGGGCCTCTTCTGGATGGCCGTATTGGTACTGGGTCTCAATATCTGGACCACCAATGACAACGCCCTCTACTCATCCGGTCTTGGCCTTTCAAATATTTTCGGATTCTCCAAGAAGACCATGGTACTCGTAGCCGGTATCATCGGCACAATAGCTGCTGTATGGCTCTACTGGAACTTCTGCGGCTGGCTCAACATCCTGAACTGCACCCTGCCTCCCATCGGCGCAATCCTGATTATCAGTTACTTCATGAACCGCAATGATTACAAGTCCGATAATGTAAAGATTGATACCGTCAACTGGGCATCGGTCATCGGCGTTGTACTGGGTGCCGTCGTAGCCAACCTGCTGCACTGGGGTATCGCCTCAATCAACGGCATGGTTGTAGCAATCATCTGCTACCTCATCGGCCACGCCCTTAGCAAAAAATGATACAATTGGGGTCAGGCCCCTTTTGTACTATTTTTCTATATTTGCACCATATTTCATAAAACAAGGACTGAATATGAAAAAAGTATTCTTCTTTCTCGCAGCTTTGCTGCCTCTGAGCCTCGCCGCTCAAGAGGAGTCAGCCTGGACACACAGCGGTCTGACTGGTATCAATTTCTCACAGACATCATTCACCAACTGGAGTGAAGGTGGTGAGAACTCTATGGCAGGAAATGTCTATTTCAACGGTTCGCTCAACTACAAACAGGGCAAGAACGCATGGGATAACGACCTGAGTGCCAATTACGGTCTCAACTATACCGATGCTACACAGTGGCGCAAGAACATAGATAATTTGAACTTCTCATCCAAGTTCGGACGCCAGATCACCGAGAAACTGTACTATGCAGCCCTGTTTGATTTCAAGACCCAGATGGGCAACGGCTATCAGTACAACGACTCCACCCGTGAGGTTATCTCCAAGTTCCTCACCCCGGGTTACCTGAACCTCTCTGTCGGCATTGACTACAAGCCCAACGAGCACATCAGCTGCTACTATTCACCCGTAGCCGGCAAGATGACTCTTACCAACGATACCCTGTTCTCAACACGTTACGGCGTTGATGCAGGTCAGAAGACCCGCTTTGAGCTTGGTTCCAGCTTCAAGGGTACTGTCAACTACAGCCTCCTGGAGGACAAACTCACACTCAAGTCTACACTTGACCTCTTCACCCCGTACAACGAGACATTCGGTAATATCGATGTAAACTGGGACGTACTCGTAGGCCTGAACGTAACCAGCCTGCTCACCGTCACCTTCCAGTCAACCCTGAAGTATGACGATGACATCAAGTTCATTGATGCCGATGGCGTTACCCACGGTGCCCGCGTTCAGTTCAAGGAGATTCTCGGTGTAGGTCTCAGTTACAAATTCTGATAACACAGAAGGCAGACAGTCATGTGGTTGGCATTCGCGCTTGTATCGGCCCTCTTTCTGGGACTGTATGACGTAGCCAAGAAGCAATCACTCAAGGAGAACGCGGTAATTCCGGTCCTCTGGTTCAACACCCTGTTCTGCTCACTTTTAATGCTGCCGTTCACGCTCCTGTCCGCCACGACAGGTCTGCTGGACGACAGCATTTTCTATGTACCCTCGGCCGGCTGGGAACTGCACCGCCTGCTCATGCTCAAGGCGTTCATTGTGCTGGGTTCCTGGATTTTCGGCTACTTTGGCATGAAACACCTGCCCATCACCCTGTTTGGGCCGATAAACGCGACACGCCCCATCATTGTGCTGCTGGGCGGCCTGCTGCTCTTTGGCGAACGGCTCAATATGTACCAGTGGATAGGTGTTATCATAGCTGTCATATCGTTCTACATGCTCAGCGTGAGCGGCAAGAAGGAGGGTATCAGTTTCACTCACAACAAATGGGTGTTCTGCGTAATCATGGCCACCCTGCTGGGAGCCGTCAGCGCCCTGTTTGACAAGTACCTGCTGGGCCGCTTCAACAACATGTTCGTACAGGCTTGGAGCAACTTCTACCAGCTGGCCCTCATGACGGTGATCCTGTTCACCATGTGGTGGCCCACCCGGCGTCACACCACCCCCTTCCAATGGAAGTGGCCCATCATCTTCATAGCCGTCTTCCTGACCCTGGCCGATTACGCCTACTTCGTCTCCCTGGCCCAAAGCGCCTCCATGGTCTCCATAGTCTCCATGATCCGCCGAAGCAGCGTTATAGTATCCTTCCTCTGCGGCGCCCTCCTCTTCCACGAGAAGAACCTCAAGAGCAAGGTTATCGACTTGCTGCTGGTACTCCTGGGCCTGTTCTTCCTCCTCATCGGTTCTCTGCAATAATCTGGCACTGCAGGTTCAGTGTGCGCGGGGGTGTGTGGGCCTCCGGGAGACGACGTTCATGACGGCTCCGGTCTTTCCAAGGCCTGAACGGCTTGGAAAATACCGGAGTAATGCCCTTCGCTGACGCTCCCTCCGGTCCACACACCCCCGCGCACACTGAACCTGCCCTCACCTGGGATCCTCTCCACTTCCTGCCAGCCTTCCCCCTAAAATGGCCATACCCTGCGTATAAAAATGGCCATACCGTGCGTTACAAGGTCTGTAGGGGCTTTTTGCTGCAAGTATGGCCGTAAAAATGCCCAAAAACGCGGTTTTGCTTGCCATACTTGCAGAAAAGCCCCTTAAAACCCACACATCCTGCAAGTATGGCCACCAAACGAGCACCCCTGTCCCCGTTAGTGCAAATGTTCCCGTTTGCTGGAGCGGGACTAAGGGTTATTGAGAGCGTCAGTGGAGAGGCGTTGGGAGGGGCCCACGGAGGATCCCGTTAAGAACGGCGCATGTTTGACGAACGTTAGACCCCGGAGGGGGCTATAAGGAGGAGTTCGACGTTTAGGGTCCGTAGGGGTCCCGAGTAGCCGCGGAACGTCGTCTCTCATTAACCATTAGTCCCAGCGCAAGCAACGCGCTTCTTTACAAATAAGCAGAATTATAACTTATTTTATAATAAGCTCTGCGGAGTTTTTCGTAATTTCGCGGAGTTTAAGCGTATCAGTTTCTGATAGAGCCTAATAAATTGCATATAACAAACATAAATAAAGATTTTCAGTATGATTAAAGACATTTTTGAGAGAATCAAAGAGACTCCGGGCCCGCTCGGACAGTATCAGGGAATTGGTGACGGTTACTTTATGTTCCCCCGCCTGGTAGGTGAGATAGGTCCCGAAATGGAGTTCAACGGCAAGCCCGTGCTCAACTGGAGCCTTAACAACTACCTGGGTCTGGCCAACCACCCCGAGGTCAGAAAGGCCGATGCCGAGGCAGCCGCCAAGTTCGGTCTTGGAGCACCCATGGGCGCCCGCATGATGTCCGGAAATACTGACTATCATATCAAGTTTGAGAATGACTTCTCAGAGTTCGTAGGCAAGAAGGCAGGTCTCTGCCTCAACTTCGGCTACCAGGGCATGATCTCAATCATCGACGTACTGACCAGCCGCAAGGACGTTATCGTTTACGACTCAGAGAGCCACGCCTGCATCCTGGACGGTATGCGTCTGAGCCTTGTCTAGCGTTTTGCTTTCCAGCACAACAACATGGAGAGCCTGGAGAAGCAGCTCA
>JAFXMB010000134.1 GCA_017530735.1 Bacteroidaceae bacterium
ATAGGCAAATACAAGGTAGGATCACTGCTCAACAACCCGCAGAGCATTCCTCCCACCCCCGATGAGTGGTATGCAATTGTAAAGAGAGTTCAGGATAAGTCACTGGATGTCATGGGAATACCCTGTCTCATAGGACTTGACCAGAACCACGGTACCACCTATACCAGCGGCGGTACACTGTTCCCCCAGAACATCAACATGGGTGCCACGTTCAACCGTCAGGCTACTCAGGAGGCTGCCGCCATCACCGCATACGAGACCCGCGCCAGCAATGTTCCCTGGACCTTCTGCCCCACCATTGACCTTAGCCGCAACCAGGTCTGGCCCCGCTGCTGGGAGAATTTCGGTGAGGATGCATACGTAAATTCCGCCATGGCCCAGGCTGCCGTTACCGGATTTCAGGGAACAGATCCCAACCATATAAACAATCAGCACATCTCCGTATCTCTCAAGCACTATATAGGTTACGGCGTCCCCGTATCGGGCAAGGACCGCACACCGGCTGTAATCAGCCCTCTGGAACTGCGTGAGAAATATTTTGCACCCTATCTGGCCGGTATCCGTGCCGGCGCCCTGAACATTATGGTCAACTCAGGCATGGTTAACGGAGTCATGACCCACGCCAACCACGAACTCCTGACCGTTTGGCTCAAGGAGCAGTTGGGTTGGGACGGAATGATCCTTACCGACTGGGCCGATATAGACAACCTTTACAACCGCGACAAGGTTGCCAAGGATAAGAAAGAAGCCATCAAGATGGCCATCAACGCCGGCATTGACATGTCCATGGACCCCTACAGCCTCCAGTTCTGCGATATCCTGAAGGAACTCGTTGAGGAGGGTTCTGTACCCATGAGCCGCATCGATGATGCCGTACGCCGCATCCTGCGCATGAAATTCCGTCTGGGACTGTTCGGCACACCTTATACAGATCCCAAGGCATACACGGAGTTTGCAAGTGCCAGGCATGCTGATGTTGCCCTGCACGCAGCCGAGGAGAGCATGGTACTGCTCAAGAACGACGGCACCCTGCCCCTCAAAAAGGGCACAAAGATACTGCTGACAGGCCCCAACGCCAACAGCATGCGTTGCCTTGACGGCGGCTGGAGTTACTCCTGGCAAGGTGATATAGCCGATATGTGCGCTTCACAGTACAACACCATCTATGAAGCCATGGTCAACAAGTTCGGCGCAGACAACGTGATACTTGAACAGGGCGTACGCTATACCCGTGGCGCCACATTCGAGGCCGAGGCCCGCCCCGAGATTGACAAAGCCGTGGCCGCAGCCCGCAAGGCCGATGTCATCGTAGCGTGCATCGGTGAGAACTCCTACTGCGAGACTCCCGGTAACATATCGGACCTGACAATGTCCAAGAACCAGCGTGACCTGGTCAAGGCCCTTGCTCAGACAGGCAAGCCTATAGTGCTGATACTCAACGAGGGACGTGCACGTATCATTGCCGATATCGAGCCTCTGGCAAATGCCATAACCGACATCATGCTGCCCGGTAACTACGGCGGTGACGCCCTGGCCAACCTGCTGGCCGGTGACGCCAATTTCAGCGGCCGTCTGCCGTTCACCTACCCCAAGGAGGTACATTCGCTCATCACCTATGACTACAAGCCCTGTCAGGAGGTTGACAAGATGGCCGGTGCCTACGATTATGACGCTGTGGTATCGGTACAGTGGCCCTTCGGCTATGGCAAGAGTTATACAACATTCAAGTACTCAAACCTCAAAGTTGACAAGGCCGAATTTACTTCAGATGACCAGTTAACCTTCACCGTCGATGTTCAGAATACCGGTTCCGCCAGCGGCAAGGAGAGCGTTCTGCTGTTCAGCAGCGACCTTGTAGCCAGCGTATCGCCCGATGTCCGCCGTCTGCGTGAGTTTACCAAGATTGAACTTGCTCCGGGTGAGACCAAGACCGTGCAGCTGAGCATCAAGGCCAGTGACCTGGCATTCGTAGGTGCCGACGGCAAGTGGATTCTCGAGGAGGGTGAATTCAGAATACAGATAGGCACCGAGACAGTAATGCTCAACTGCACTGAGACACACAAATGGGATACGCCCAACATTATGTAAATAATGCGGAATGACGTTTAACTTTTTCCTATTTTTGCAATCTAAATAGAAAGGAAATAAAATAACCAAATAACCAATTATCTAATATGACAGCCAATAGACTTTTCAGAAGCATCATGCTGCTCTTGGCGTGTGCTTTGGTTCTGTCCACACAGAACATTTCCGCTGCGAAGAAGGTCCAGGAGGGCCAGTTGAAGGCTTCACAGCGTTTCGTTCATAACTACGGTGGTCGCGGTAACCCCTATCTGCCCCTTTGGGAGCATGTACCCGACGGCGAACCCAAGGTATTTGAGGATCCCGACCGTCCCGGCCATTACCGTGCCTATATCATCGGCTCACACGATGTAAGCGCCAACCGTTACTGCGGTCCCGATATCCGTATCTGGTCTGCACCTGTAGAGAATCTGAACGAGTGGCGTGATGACGGTCCGGTATTCACATATCAGGCAGCCAACGGCCGTTGGGACGTCATGTACGCTCCTGATCTGGTTGAGGTTATCGAGAAGGATGCCAAAGGTAAGGACAAGAAGGTATATTATCTGTATCCCCACAGCCGTGGTCCCCGTCGTGAGGCAATGGTCTGCAAGGGTGACCGCCCCGACGGCCCCTTCACTCCCCTGAACCTGGATGAGAATGAGGCAGCCATCGCAGGCAGCTGCATAGGATTTGATCCTTCTGTATTCATTGAGAAGATAACCGATAAGAACGATCCCGACTATGCAAAGGGCTTCCGTGCATACGGATTCTGGGGCTTCCAGCACTCAACAGGTGCCCAGCTTGACCAGGAGACCATGTACTCGGTACGTCCCGGAACCACTCCGGTAGACCCCCTGCTCCCCGCAAGCTCACGCTACGGTGTTGTTCGTGACCGTCAGGGAACAGTCTACACTGCTCTTGCCGAGGGTCAGAATCCCGGTGATTTCAACTTCTTTGAGGCATCTTCAATCCGTCAGGTAGGTAACAAGTACGTGATGATATTCTCAGGTTACTCAGGTCCTGACTACGGTCTGGGTTCAACCAACTCAGCCCTGCGTTACTGCTACGGCGATTCTCCTCTGGGTCCCTGGAAGAGCGGCGGTGTAGCTGTTGACTCACGCGGTCCTATCCTCAATGAGGACGGCACCAAGCTGATCACTGCAAACTTTGCACACAACACCCACGGCAGTATCGAGCAGATAAACGGCCAGTGGTACATATTCTATCATCGTCCTCCTAGAGGCAACGGTAACGCCCGTCAGGCAATGGTTGCTCCCGTTAAGATCACTTGGGATGAGAAACCCGTATCAGAAGGCGGTAAGGTGGTTATCACAGGTTATGATCCCTATGCTCCCGATGAGGTTTGGACAGCCAAGGCTTCAAACGGTGACGAGTACACCGGTGCCGAGGTTACATCCGAGGGCTTCAACATCTTCGGTCTTCCTCCCTACGCATACTATTCAGCAGGTTACGCTTGCGTATTCATGAATAAGGACGGCGGTCAGAACCGCAACTCACTGCAAGACAACTGGGATATCTGGAACAACGAGCAGATCTGCAACGTTGACGCCGGCGATATCATCGGTTACAAGTACTTTGGTCTGGGCGGTCTCAAGAAGGACACCAAGGGTATCGAGGCTTTTGACGGTACTACCTCAAAGCAGCACTCATCATTCAGCATCTGGTTCAAGAGAACAACCGGCGAGGGCGGTATCAACATCAAGGTTATGATGGACGGCCCCTGGAAGAATGACGTTTGGAAGGGTAAGGAGATCGGTAAGATCAAGATTCCTGCAAACTCACCGGTAGACAAGCTTGAGAAATATACAATCGATGTATCTGAGTTTGTTGATGATGTTGAGGGCAAGCACGCCATCTATCTGGTATTTGACGCTGCCACTGACGGTGCTCTGGGCCAGTTCTACGGCTGCGGATTCAGCACCAAGACCACATCACTCAAGCGCCCCGTACCTCCCACTCTCAATGTCAAGATTGGCGGTAAGGAGATTGAGCTTCCCGCCGAGCCCGTTCACTCAAATGACAACAACGGTTACACCGACAACACTCATTATGAGATGGACTACAAGCTGGAGCCCGGTCAGAAGTCAAAGGTATCTGTAGAGTGCCTCTGGTCAACCATGCAGTTCTGGGTAGAGCAGATCAAGGGTGACGAAGGCACCGCCGTCATCACCGCCGAGTACCTCTTCCCCGGTACCACCAGCAAGCAGACCAAGGTCTACAAGATCAATATCAGCCGCTAAACAAGCGACAACAAAAAAAGAGAGGCAGCCTATTGGTTGCCTCTCTTTTTTTGTTACATTTGTTGTCGCAACCTTACGCAACAAACTACCAATTAATTAGATATGAAATCAAAGAAGAAAAGTGAATACCTCGCTCCCCAAACCGAGGTGGTAATTGTTAAGCTGGAGAATGGCATACTCACCACGTCCGGCAATATTGAAGATTCAATCGAAAATCCTACAGTAGGATGGTAACCGTCAAAAGTAATACTGTCATGAAGAGATTATCTTTTGTTATCCTGGCACTTGCAGCCATGCTTGCAGCATGCCAGCAGGAAGTTCTTCTTTCTGAAAACGAATCAGATAATGATGTTGTCATTGATGAGGATATAATGCCCGATGTCATATATGCAACTGTAGATGATGACAACGGGACCAAAGCTGGAATGGAACGCTACGATGCCGGCGGAGGCACCTACAGATACCACCATCATTGGGACGCCGGTGATGTAATCTACGTATTCAAAGGTACAAAACGCACCCAATATACTTGTTCAGACCCTGCCAGCGGAGCATTCAGTAAGGGAACCGTTACTGATATAGCCGGAGGTAAGTCATTCACCAAATACTGCGCCGCTTTTTCAACAATAGGAGATATTTATGTATCGGCCAATAACGTTCTTTCCGTCTACAATGCAGGCAGCTATATTCCTGCATACGGAAATTTCATGGTGGCAAGCAGTGAAGACGGAACCCGTTACACCTTCACTAGTCTTGTAGGTTGGGTTAAATTGAGTCTGAAAGCCCCCAATAAGACCATTACCGGTATCAGAATCGCCAAATATGACCTGGGCGAAAATTATGAAGGTACAATGCGTTATGATTTCTCTTCCGATACATATTCGTTTGATGAATCTCAGGGAGAGAGTCTGAGCTACTCGTTCTCACCGGGAATAACGCTTAATGAGAGCACGGCTACTGACATATATCTGGCTTTGCCTCCAATGTCATTTGCCGGAATGCCGTTTGAGATCTCTTTCTCTGACGCGCCAGACGTCTATTTGAGCACCAGCAACACTGTAAACATAACCAGGAACGCCGTAACTCCAATGGCTGAGATTGAGGTGGCATATAAATACACAACCTTGACAGGTGGAGGCATATTCAACAGTGAACTCAAGAATCTTGCGGCGGGAAGAGATGATCTGACCTATACTTCAGTAGATGAACTGATTAAGGGAATAACCCTCTCTTTAGGAGAGGAATCTCCTACTCCAACAGATGTTAATCTGGCCAGTAGCAATTCAGATCCTCCTATCTATGCATCTTTCAATGCCGGTACAGGAATTGTGACTCTGCATACATCGGCCCATAGGGTGAAGCTTGATGTTGACAGCCGTTTTATGTTCCAAAATATGAAGGAGCTTGAATCTATTGATATGCTGTCGCAGATATATAGATCAAAGGTTGGAGAAACAGGAAACAACATGTCCGGTTTGAGGCAGATGTTCCAGAATTGCGCTAAACTTGCGGCTGTTGACATAAGCAAACTGGATACACATGAAGCAACAGATTTTACCAGCGTTTTCTTTGGCTGCAGTTCACTTTCATCCATTGATCTGTCAACACTTAATACATCAGCAGCCACAACCTTCTGCAGATTTTTAAGCGATTGCAGCTCACTTCAGACAGTTGATGTCAGTACTTTAAACACCGCTAATGTCACGGATTTCAGCTATATGTTCGATGGTTGCTCTTCGCTGGAAAGTATAAACTTCGGATCCGGGTTCTTCAAGAACGATGGTATCTTATCCCTGTCATGCATGTTCTATGGCTGTTCCAGTCTGACCAGTCTTGAACTCACCGCTTCAAATACCGGAAGTATGTATATTTATAGCCCGTACAATGCCAATTTCGCATATATCTGCTATAACTGTTCTTCCCTTACATCCTTTGTCAACAGGATTCCGGGAATCGTAACTGATTTCACCTCAGCATTCGCTAACTGCAGCAATCTTGAAGTTGTAGATTTCGGTACTTTGTATGAGTTTACAAATTGCAATTACTCCAGTATGTACGACGGCTGCTACAAGCTAAGGTATCTGGACATGCGCAGATTCCTGTTCGGTTATCTGGGCGACACCGAGAACAACAAGAACCGGTACATGTTCCGAAACGCATGCAGGGATGCAGCCAGCCTTGATTTCTACGTACGTAGTGAAGAAACCATAATAACCAGACTGAGATACCGTTTCAGCAGCTATATGGCCGCCGACGGTTTTACCACATTCCATTATTAAACCTACGGTATTGCAAAAAGAGGTTCCTGAGTGGGACCTCTTTTTTTGTCAAAAAACTAGGTATGTATTTGCTGATTCCAAAAAAAATCACCACCTTTGCACCGCTCAAACGGAGAAAAATCCGCGATGAGTATGGAAGGATGGCAGAGTGGTCGAATGCGGCGGTCTTGAAAACCGTTGACCTTCACGGGTCCGGGGGTTCGAATCCCTCTTCTTCCGCAAAAAATAGGGTCGCTAAACGCGGCCCTATTTTTTACTCCAGAAGAGGGATTCGGTAAACCTCATTTTAGTTTGCTACGCAAACGCGCTCCATTTCATTTCGCTTGGCGGCCCTCCGGGACCGCGGTCTCGTTCGCATACTCACTCGCTCCAATACGCTCTAACATGCGTATTTTTTTATATCTTTGTGTGGTTATTTTTGATATTATAATATGGACAAGAACAAGGTTACGGAGTTCCTTAAACATAGGGTGCTGGAGAGATTTGCCTTGGGGGCCGATGCGGCATCGCAGGAGGAGGTTAATTCCAATATCCATAAGGGAATAATGATTCGGGGCACAAACCTTTGGGTCCTGATATTCGCCATATTCATTGCATCGCTGGGTCTTAACACCAACTCAACGGCCGTTATCATCGGCGCCATGCTTATATCCCCTCTTATGGGACCTATCATCGGCATGGGTTATTCAATGGGAGTGTATGATTTCAACCTGCTCAAGGAATCGCTGCGTAACTTCCTGTTTATGATTGTGGTAAGCCTCATCACATCGGCCGTATTCTTTACGCTTCCGCTTATCACATCCACCCAGAGCGAGTTGCTGGCACGTACGCAGCCTACCACATACGATATTCTGATTGCACTCTTCGGCGGTCTGGCCGGCATGGTTGCCCAGACACGTAAGGACCGCACCGGCACCGTTATTCCGGGTGTGGCTATTGCAACCGCCCTTATGCCCCCACTCTGCACTGTCGGCTACGGACTGGCCACTTTCCAGTTCCGCTTTATGCTGGGAGCTCTGTATCTCTTTACCATCAACTCTATTTTCATTGCGCTGGCATCGTTCATAGTAACCCGTGTAATGAAATTCAAGATGATAGGTGAACTGGAGCCTGAGAAACTCAAGAAACTCAAGCGCGCCATGGTTGCGGTAATCATTATCGTGACCCTGCCCAGCGTTCTGATAGCCATCTCCATCATACAGAGGTCATCATTTGAGAACAACTACCGCAATTTTGTGGATGAGGCCTTCAAATATGACAACACATTCGTTGTGGAGTCAACATATGAGTACAATGCCAACCCGCGAAAGCAGTCTGTGATTGAGGTGCGTCTGTTCGGTGAGCCCTTGTCGGAGAACGTGATAAACAACATACGCGGCCAGATGTCAAGCGTCTATCATCTGCCCAAGGTTGACCTGGTAGTGCGCCAGTCCAACCAGGAGGACGGCGGAATAGCCATCACGGCCCTGCAGAGTAACTACACTGAGATGCTCAACGAGAAGAACCGCCAGATTTCACATCTGCAGGAGCAACTCTCATCCTTACGTACGGCCGATACTCTTGCCGTAAGCAGCATGACCCGCGAACTTGGCATATTTGTGCCCGAGATTAACGATATGTCACTGCAGCGCCATATTTCATACAATACTGACGGTGCGGCCACCGATACCGCATATATCTGCATCATCTCATTCCGGGATGAGACCGATATACAGCCCAAAATTGACCTGATCAAGGACTGGCTCACCAAACGTGCCGGTGCCACCAACATTAACATTCTTGTCAAGTAAGATGATATATCCTGACAATTTTGAACATAAGACCGGTTTTGACGAGATCAGACAGATGCTCGCCGACCGCTGCATATGCCCGCTGGGAGTCCAGCTGGTTGATGATATGCAGTTCATGACTGATTTCCAGCCCATAGAGAAGGCTCTGGACCAGACCATGGAATTTGTCAGGATACTAACCGAGGGCAAATCATTCCCCGATCAGAACTACCATGACCTACGTGAGGCTTTGGCCCGCATCAAGGTAGTTGGCACATGGCTTGATGAGGCCGAACTGCTTGGTTTGTGGCGCTCTCTGGAGACCATCAGCGGCATAGTGGAATTCCTTAACAAGGAGGATAACCAGGGGCTCTACCCCAACCTTACCGAACTTGCACAGAGCGTAGCCGTATTTCCCTCAATAACACAGGGAATAGCCAAAATCCTGACCAAGTTCGGCAAGCTCAAGGACAACGCCAGCCCCGAACTCTACCGCATCCGCATGGACCTTACCAACACTTCGTTCAGCATATCACGCATACTCAACAGCATTCTCAAGCAGGCACAGACAGATGGTCTGGTCGATAAGGATGCCGCTCCCACCATGCGTGACGGCCGATTGGTACTGCCCGTAGCCCCCGGACTCAAACGCAAGATACGCGGAATTGTTCACGATGAGTCTGCATCGGGCAAGACCGTATTCATTGAGCCCGAAGAGGTTGTCGAGGCCAATAACCGCATCCGTGAACTTGAGGCCGATGAGAAACGTGAGGTAACCCGCATACTGATAGCATTTACAGACTCCATACGCCCCGAGATTACGTCAATCCTGGAATCATACGGATTTATGGCTCAGATAGACTTTATCCGCGCCAAAGCCCGTCTGACGCTTGATTTTGACGCCTGCAAGCCCATTATGGAGCGCAAGACAGTGGTTGATTGGGTACAGGCCGTGCATCCGCTGCTTAAGCTCTCGCTTGCCAAGCATGACAAGACAGTTGTTCCGCTTGACATCGACCTGGATTCCAAGAACAGCATACTGTTGATATCGGGCCCCAACGCCGGCGGTAAGTCAGTGTGTCTGAAGACAGTAGGTCTGCTGCAGTACATGCTGCAGTGCGGAATACCCGTGCCCATGCGCCCCAACAGCCACGCCGGCATATTCAAGAGCATATTCATTGACATAGGCGACGAGCAGAGCATTGACGATGACCTGAGTACCTACTCCAGCCATCTGCTCAACATGAAGAACATGATAAAGTATGCCGATAACCGTTCACTCATTTTGATTGACGAGTTCGGAAGCGGTACGGAGCCCAACATAGGCGGTGCCATTGCCGAGTCGGTTCTGATGCGTTTTAACCGCAACCGCGTGTTCGGCATCATAACCACCCATTATCAGAACCTCAAGCACTATGCCGATGGCAACGAGGGCATCCGCAACGGCGCCATGCTCTATGACCGCCATCTGATGCAACCGCTTTATATACTGCAGATTGGCAATCCGGGCAGTTCATTCGCCGTTGAGATTGCACGCAAGATCGGTCTGCCCGAGGATGTGATCGAGGATGCCACACAGATTGTAGGCCGCGATTACGTGAATGCCGATAAGTACCTGCAGGACATCGTCCGTGACAAGCGTTACTGGGAGAACAAGCGCCAGAACGTACACCAGTTGGAGAAACAACTGGACCAGCAGATTGAGCAGCACCGTCAGGAACTTGAATCTCTTCAGAAAGAGCGCAAATCAATCATACGTGAGGCCAAGGAGAAGGCAGATCAGTTAATCCAGGACTCCAACGCCATGATTGAGAACACCATACGCACCATCCGTGAGGCTCAGGCCGATAAGGAACTTACCCGTCTGGCACGTCAGGAACTCACTGATTTCAAGGAGACTATCGATGACCGCCAGGCCAACTCCGAGGATGAGCTCAAGATTCAGCGCAAGATGGAGCGCATCCGTCAGAGCCAGGAGCGCCGCGAGCAGCGCAAACGCGACAAACTCAAGGAGCATCACGCTCAACCGGCCTCTCCCGCCCCCTCAGAGCCGCTCAACATACCTGTAACATCAGGCAAGCGTTCATTCAAGGTGGGTGACACGGTCCGTCTGGCCGGTCAGACACAGGTTGGCGAGGTGATATCGGTCAACAAGAGCGACGTTACCGTTGCATTCGGCCAAATAACCACATCGGTCAAGGTCAACCGCCTGGAGCCCGCCCAGCCCGTAAAGGTTCAGGAGATACGTACCGCCACATATGTGAGCAAGCAGACCCACGACGACATCTACAACCGCAAACTGGCCTTCAAGCCCGATATCGATGTCCGCGGAATGCGTGGTGACGAGGCCATCCAGACCGTAATGCACTTTATAGATGATGCCACCCTCATCGGCATGAGCCGCGTCCGCATACTGCACGGCACCGGCAACGGCATCCTGCGCAACCTTATCCGCCAGTACCTCCACACCGTACCCGCCGTCCGTGACTACCACGACGAGCACATCCAGTTTGGCGGTCACGGAATAACAGTAGTAGACCTAGGCTAAAATGATACCATTGGGGTCAGGCCCCATTGGTACTATTTTTGAAAATTATGAAGAAAATTGGACCACACGTATCAGCCTCAGGGGGCGTTTTCAATGCTCCGATAAATGCAATGGCAGTTGGGGCTTCGGCCTTTGCTTTGTTTACCAAGAACCAGAGACAATGGTTTAGTACACCTCTGCAATCTGCTGAAATTGAACGGTTTAAGGCCGAGGTATTAAAGTCGGGAATTGAGGCCCGATACATACTTCCGCATGACAGTTACCTGATCAATCTGGGTAGTCCGGACCCTGAGGGTTTGGAGAAATCACGCGCATCATTCTTAGAGGAGATGCAGCGCTGCGAGCAGCTGGGACTGACCATGCTCAACTTCCACCCCGGCAGCCACCTGAAGCAGATTACCCCCGAGGAGTGCCTGGAGCGAATCGCCGAGAGCATCAACATAACACTTGAAAAGACCAGCGGCGTAACCGCAGTCATCGAAAACACCGCCGGACAAGGCTCCAACATGGGATTCGCCTTCTGGCAGATCAAACGCATTATAGACGGAGTGGCCGATAAGTCCCGCGTAGGAGTCTGCATCGACACCTGCCACACCTACACCGCCGGCTATGACCTCAAGAACGCCTACGAGAGCGTCTGGGAAGAGTTTGACAACGAAATCGGCTTCAACTACCTGCGAGCCATTCATCTGAACGATAGCAAAAAGGAACTCGCAACCCGCGTAGACCGCCACGACTCAATAGGCAAAGGCTTCCTAGGTCTGGACTTCTTCAAAAAGATAATGCAAGACCAGAACCTGAACCACATCCCCTTCATCCTGGAAACCCCCGACGAAACCCTCTGGCCTCAGGAAATAAAACTTCTTCACTCCCTAGAATGATACAAAATGATACCATTGGGGTCTGACCCCTTTGGTATCATTTTTGCTCGTCTGCCTCAAGCTGACGGATATATTCCGTGGGGCTGACGCCATAGTACTGCTTAAAGGTAGTAGAGAAGTGAGTCTGAGAAGCAAAACCAACGCTGTAGGCTATTTGAGAGACGTTTACGCGCTTCTCCTTGAGCAGCTTCATGGCCTGCTGCATGCGGATGTTCTGCATGAAGCGGGCAGCTGAGAAGCCGGTCAGTTCCTTGAGTTTGCGATGCAGTTGAGTGCGGCTCATTCCCACCTCATCAACCATCTGGGTGATGTTGAAGTCACTGTTGGAGATGTTGGCGTTCACAATCTCCATAACGCGCTTCATGAACTGCTCGTCACTGGATTCAAACTGAACCTCAGCCACATTCTCCGCCTGCTCCTGCTGTCCCGAGAACTTACCCTTCACAATCAGACGGTTGCTGATAAGGTTGGACATAAGAGCCTTAAGTTCACTCATATAGAAAGGCTTGGGCAGGTAACTGTCGGCGCCGGTATCCAGACCCAGCATGCGGTCCTGCAGTTTGTTCTTACCGGACAGCATGATAACCGGAATGTGACTAACCAGCGAGTTGCCCTTAAGAGCCTTAACCAGCTGAATACCATCCATTTCAGGCATGACAACATCAGTGATTATAAGATCCGGCATCTGCGATACGGCATACTTGAGACCCTCCTTGCCGTTGCGGGCGGTAATGATCTTATAACTGTGCTTGAGGCTGTCAGAAAGATAATCCAGCATAGAATCGTCATCATCCACAACCAGCACCTTGAAATTGCCCTTGAAACGACTCTCATCCGTAGGCTCATCAATATCCAGACCGGCACGGTTACGCTCCAGCTGAGGTCGTGCAATCTGATCAGTATCAACGATATCTTCGGCCGGGATATGGCTGTTGCCAAGCGGAAGACGGAACGAGAACACGCTGCCGCTCTGCCCGTCCTTGCGGTTATCGGCCTTAATGGTTCCATGGTGCATACGCACAAGCATCTGACTGTAATTCAGTCCGATACCCATACCCATTGTGACCGATGTCAGCTTGTTGTCAGCCCTATAGAAACGCTGGAATATACGCTCAATGTCATCCTTGTCCAGGCCGATGCCGGTGTCCGATATCGACACCTCAACATAGTTATGAAGCGGTCCCTTCTCATGGTCATCGGTCCCCACCTCAACATTCATCTCAATCTTTCCGCCATCATTGGTGTACTTGAAGGCGTTTGAAAGCAGGTTCATCATCACCTTGTCAATGCTGTCGCGGTCAATCCAGACCGTCTGCTCAGCCATGGAGTGATTGAAAGTAAAGTCAATGTTGCGCTTCTCGGCCGCCTGGGTGTAGAGTTCAAACGGTCCCATCAGGAAGTTGATAAGGTCAGTCTCGGCATAATGCAGCTGCATCTGACCCTCATCGAACTTACGCATATCCAGCAGTTGGTTTATCAGCGACAGGATTCTGGTGGAACTCTTGTGCATCTGACGCAGGTTGGACTGCACATCGGCAGGGATGGTGCTGTTCTGCATCATATCCTCAAGCGGCGAAATCACCATCGTCATAGGAGCGCAAATCTCATGCGCCACATTGATGAATGACTGGAACTTAGCCTCATCCATCTCCCTCTGACGGGTTCTTCGGCGGGTCCTGAAGATTACAGACAGTAATGCCAGCATCAACAGGATATACACAACCATTGCTACCGATGAAGCGTACCACGGCGCTTCAATCTTGATCATGTAAGTCCTTGGCGGTGAGACAATATCATTAAGTCTGGCCCTTACGGACAATGTGTATCGGCCGTAACCCAACTGAGAGAAACTCAAACGGTTCACGCCGGCCGGATTGCTAACCCACTCGCCTCCGCCGGGAGTCATTGAGTATTCGTATATCAGACTCTGCTCATCGCCGTAGTTCAACGAACTGAACTCAAGCGTGAAAGAGTTGTCCCGGTATGCCAGACGGAACTGGTCCGATACGTTCAGCGGTTTCTCTGAAATGAGTTTGCCGCCCGACAGGGATTCGGATGTGATAGGCTGACCGTTCAGATAAAAACCGGTCATGACAACCTTGTTTACGGTCGATTCGGTAAATATCCTGTACGGATAGAAAGCCGTGATTCCCGAGTTGCTTGCAAAATAAGCCCTGTCATCAACAACCGAAAAGGCCGATACGCCATTGAACGCCTTCTCCTCGGTAAAGAATCGGCTTATCTCATAATCATCAGGATTAATGCGGTTCACACCACCCGGGGTCGATGCCCAAATGTAACCGTCATTATCCTTTACCATACCTCGGATATCATTGTTTGACAAGCCCTTGGCGGTATTCAGCAGCGTTGCCACGCCATTTGTCATGTTATAGACTATTATACCCTTGGTAGTTCCGAACCATATTATTCCTTCCCTCTCCTCAAGGATGCAGGTGCAGCCCGATGTACCCATAGCCTGCGACAGCTTGTCATTGTCGATGAATTCACTGCGGTCAATGTCAAAGCAATCCGCACCGTTGTCATGACCTATCCACAGACGGTTCCAACTGTCAACCAACATGATATGAATCCAGTCATTGTTCAATGAGCGACCCTTGCGGCTGCTCTTGGCAAAATCACCGTACACCTCGGTCTTCATGTCTACGGGGTTGATACGACTGAAACCGGTACCCAGTTCAGAATAGTAGATGCGGCCCTTGTTGTCCTCGGCTATTGATGAAACATTCGAGTACTCATTGGACAGCACCATCTCAAAATAACCGCTTTGAGTATTAAGCAGAGCCAAACCTCTGTTGGGACAGCCGGCCCATATCCTATTTTTACTGTCTCGGAACAGGCAACTTATATATGGCGCATTGTAACCAACCCTGATAACGCGTCCGTTGCTTGACATGCATGTGACACCGTTATTGTTGTAACCAATCCAGAGCCTGTTCTCGGAATCCACAACCATTGCCGTTACAGTTCCCGATATATCCTCCTGATAATCAGAGAATTTCCAGTATTCAAACTCATTACGGTCTTTGGTCACAAGGATCAGTTCCGACAGGAAACAGCCAATCCAGTTGTTGCCTGCACGGTCCATGTACATGGCACTTACATCCAGTTTTTCAAGACTGGGGTCATTTGGTTTGAGCAGATACTGCTCCAGGTGCAGGTCATCGGTCAGATACAGCAATCCCTTGCCTCTGAGTGATACCTTTACGCCATCACGGTCCTGAAACAGGTGAGTAATCTCCCAGATACCCTCATCGGGAGTGATACGCGAAAGACGGCGTCTGAATGTGCTCCACATGTAAACATGATTGTGGGTCGATATGAAAATATCGCCGTTCTCATTCATTATCAGGCCGGTAATGTCTCCGCTTATCACATCGGCACTGAATTCCGTTATCTTGTCATTTCTGGGATCATACAATAGTACACCGTTTGCGGTGCCCAGCCAGATTGTACCCTCTTGGTCCTCTACAAATCCACGGAAAATACCCTGAGCCGGAGCATAATTGTTCAGGCTGGATATGCCGTTAACCTGTACGGGATTCTCAGGATCAATCCAATAAAGGCCGTCTCCGGGTGCAGCAACCCATATCCTGCCGTCACTCAATTTGGTAATCTGCTGTATGTACGGCAAACGGTCACCCGGGAACGAAACCGTATGAAAACGTTTGTCGCTTGGTCTGAGGTACTGGATACCACGGTTTGTTCCTATCCATAATGTTCCATCCTCGTCACTGTAAAGACTGCGGATGTAGTTACTCATAAGTGACAACGAATCATTGTTGTCATGAAAGAACTTGTAGAAATTGTAACCGTCATAGCGGTTCAGACCATTCTCCGTACCAATCCATATAAAACCCGATTCATCCTCACAGATAGCCTGGAAGCGGTTGTTTGACAACTGTCCCATCTGGTATCGGTACGTACGTTGTGCATTTACTGGAAGCAGAAGGAACAATCCTGCAAGAAGAGCAATTATTGGTTTACGCATCTATGTATGAAAGACTGTAGTTTAGTAATTGTTCCAAAGATATCATTAATTAAGTTATGTTCCAAATACAGAAGGGCCGATGAAACAAATCTTAATGAATATGATAAACTCGCCCTCTCCATACCAAGCGTTCGGTTTAATTAGTATCTTTACATCCGTAAGAAATCCAATAAAACAACTAAAATAACCAATTATGAAACTTAAATCCTTAATTCTGACCGCCGTCATGACGGCATTCGTTCTCACACCCGCCAGTGCAGGCAAGCATTGGGTGGCAACATGGGCAACAGCCGAGCAGGTTGTAGAACCCCACAACTGCCCTCCTGCCCCGGGACTTCAGAACAACTCAATCCGTCAGATAGTCCAGACATCCATCAGCGGCAAGGAAGTCAGAGTAAAGTTCTCAAATGAATTCAGCCAGGGTCCTGTAACCATTAACGCAGCCGAGATTGCCCATGCAGCCACAGCCGGCGCAAGCAGCGATATCGTTGCCGGAACAGAGGTCAGCCTCACATTTAACGGCAGCAAGTCAGTAACAATCAAGCCGGGTGAACTTGTAACATCAGATCCCGTCAAGTTCCCCATGAAAGAGCGTCAGAATGTAGCCATCACAATGCATCTGGGCGAGGCTTCATCAACCAGCGTTACCGGTCACCCCGGTTCACGTACTGATTCATATCTCATTGAAGGTCAGGGTTCTGACTTCAGTAACGCAGTCAAGACCGCTCATTGGTACATCATCAACGCCATTGAAATCAAGGCCGAGAAGAAAGCCCGCGCAATCGTAGTTCTTGGCAACTCCATAACTGACGGACGCGGATCGACCACCAACGAGCAGAACCGCTGGACCGATAACCTGTCACGCCGTCTGCTCGCCAACAAGAAAACCCGCCGTGTATCGGTCCTCAATATGGGTCTGGGCGGCAACTGCATACTTCAGGGCGGCCTTGGACCTACCGGAAAGAGCCGTTACCCGCGCGACCTCTTCCAGCAGGAGGGCGTCAAGTACATCATACTGTTTGAGGGTGTGAACGACCTGGGCGGACGCGGCGATGCAATCTCAAAAGCCAACCAGATTCAGGAGGTTTACAAGCAGATAATAGCCGAGGCTCACGAGCGCGGAATCAAGGTTTACGGTGCTCCCGTAATGCAGTTCAAGGGAAACAACTACTACAGCGAGAACCACGAGGCCGGCCGCCAGCAGCTCAACCAGTGGATCCGTTCAAGCGGTTACTTTGACGGTGTCATCGATTTTGATGCCGCAATGGGCAACCCCGACGATCCCGCTCAGCTCAATCCCAAGTACCTCTTTGAGAATGACTACCTGCACCCCAATGCTGACGGTTACGTTCAGATGGGTGACTGCATCGACTTGAAATTGTTTGAAAAATAGTACCATTGGGGTCAGACCCCATTGGTACCTTTTTAACTTTTTGCCTTTGTATCGCTATTTAAGTAAAACACTTGAATGACGGTATGAAGGCAAAATTTTTGTGCTCTATAGTATCTGCAGCCCTGTTCTCAGCGGCTGCTTTCGCACAGTTTCCGGGAGGCGGAGGTTTTCCCGGAGGCGGCGGATTTGGTGGCGGATTCCCCGGAGGAGGTTTCCCGGGTGGATTTGGCGGCAGATTCCCCTTTGATCCTCAGGAGCAGAGCGGCCAGATGCCCGGTTTCCCCGGCGGCGGAGGCGGATTCGGAGGAGGATTCAGCATGAACGGCAGTTACAACACATCGACTTTAACTGACAAGGTAGAGTTCACATCGTCCAATCTGCCGATTGTAATAATCCAGACCGACAGCCCCACCCTGACCAACCGTGAAAAGTCCGACGGCACAATGAAAATCATTGACAACGGTTCCAAACGCAACAAAGTAACTGATCCTGCCAACGGATACGACGGAAACATAAAGATAAAACTGCGCGGAAACTCATCGCTGTTCTTTGACCAGAAGCGTTTTACGCTTGAGACCGTCACATCTGAGGGCAAGGCCAACAACGTTGAACTCCTTGGCATGCCGGCCGATAACGACTGGGTGCTGCTGGCTCCCTTCAACGACATATCCATGATGCGCGACCCCTTTGCATTCGACCTCTGGAACGAAATGGGCCACTGGGCACCACGCAACCGCTATTGCGAGGTAGTCATGAACGGCCATTACATAGGCGTATACATACTCTGCGAGAAGATAAAACGGGCCGATAACCGACTGAGCATAGCCAAACTCAAAAAGACCGATACCAGCGGTCTGGAACTCACTGGCGGTTACATAGTACGCATAGACCCGCCCGATGAAGGTGAAAAATCCTTCCAGTCCGATGTTCCCGGCATCATCACCAACGGCTCTATGGGAGGCTTCGGTGGCGGCATGGGCGGCTTTGGAGGAGGCTTTGGAGGACGTGCCACAGTAACCTGGAGTTACTTCTATCCCAAGTCCGATAAACTTGCCCCCGAACAGGAAGAGTACATCAGCAACTACATAAAAACCACCGAGAAGGTAATACAGAGCGACAATTTTGCCGATCCCAAGGAGGGTTACGCCAAATATATCGATGTAGAGTCATTCGTGGACTACATAATCCATACCGAACTCAGCCTGAATGCTGACGGCCTGAAGCGCAGCACCTATTTCTATAAGACAAAGCAGAATGAGGACGGCACCGGCGGCAAACTGCATGCAGGAACAGTCTGGGACTACAACCTGGCATACGGAAACTGCAATTTCGCCAACGGAAACAACATCGAAGCCTGGGTTTACAACGGAGGCGAGACCAACCCCACCCCTGTCATGTTCAAACGCTTCATGGAGGATCCCGCATTCGTGGCAAAGGTAAAGGCCCGCTGGAAAGAACTCCGTAAGGGTGTCCTGAGCATCGACAATATCAACAAATACATCGATAATCATGCTGCGCAACTGGCCGAGGCCAAGGACCGCCAGTTTGCACAGTACTCCAACCTGCTTGTTCCCGCATCAAGAAATCAGAACCAGGGCGGCCGTAACGGCGGTTTCGGCGGTGGATTCGGCCCCGGAATGGGAGGATTCGGCGGTGGCATGGGAGGCTTTGGAGGCGGATTCGGAGGCGGCGATGCCGTAGGAATGTTCGCAGCATACCGCGTATCCAGTTACGATGAGGAGATATCGGTCCTCAAGAAATTCTTTGCCGACCGCATAGCATTCCTTGACAAGAACTGGAAATGATTAAACCTTTTGCGTTTTCAAAGGTCAAAGAATTGATCCTTTGATTCACTAACGCTATGCGCATTAAGAAATTCCTCTCATTACTGGTAGTTGCAATGCTTTCAATCACTGCTGTAGCACAGCCTGGTGGCGGTGGCGGCGGTTTTGGAGGTGGTGGCGGAATGCGCGGTGGCGGAGGTGGCTTCCAGGGAGGAGGCGGCCAACGTGGCGGAGGAGGTTTCCAAGGCGGAGGCGGAGGCTTTGGCGGCTGGGGCAGTTTTGCCACTCTCAATGACAGCACCGAAATTGAAAGATTCAGCGGCAGCCTCACATTCGTTGAGGGCCGAGGCGCAGGCAACGCAATACGTGAGGATGACCTCAAGCAGCTTTTGGATTCCCTTCAGTTCCAGAGATATGAGATTGCCAACCGCAAATTCATAAAAGGAGACAACAAGGAAAGCATAGGCGTAATGTGCGGAATACCCACCGCAATCCTGACGCTGATTGCCGTAACCCACTACAGTTCAGACGATCCAGGGCTTTCCAAAAAGCTCTACATATTATCAGGCGCATTGGCCGTACCCACAATAACCTTCTACACGTGGGGCCGACTTCAGAAAGGCAAGGCAAAACGCGAACTTGAAAGGATTGCCGATGAATACAATAAAGACCTGCCGTTCAAGAAGGCAGCCAAAATGCTCCAATTTGAATTTGAACCCACGGTATTTATAGACAGGCAGAACAACTCATCGTTCGGAGCGTCAGTAAACCTGACATTCTAACACAAAAAAGAAAGGCGGGAATGATATGAACCCCGAAAGTTAGACAAAAAACTTTCGGGGTTTTATTATGTCAAAAAAGTACAAGAAGCACTCAGTTGAAGATCGGATTAAGTACATGAAGATGTTGGAAGATGGATATAGTATACAATCTATCTCTAAG
>JAFXMB010000135.1 GCA_017530735.1 Bacteroidaceae bacterium
CACCAAGAAGTATACCGATGCCCAACTCAAGAAAATCACTGATTTTGTTCAGAACACACTCTGCTGCCGATGCAAGGACATTGAAAAGAAGGACAGCAAGGAGTTGGCAGCATGGCTGCACGGCAAACTGAACCGTCCCATACGCGTATGCGGCATGGTAAAGAACGTAGGCGAGCCCGGCGGCGGCCCGTTCCTGGCATACAATGCCGACGGCACCGTATCTCCCCAGATACTTGAAAGTTCACAGATAGACCTCAGTGACGAGCGCAAGAAGGAGATGTTCACCAAGGGCACCCACTTCAACCCGGTTGACCTGGTCTGCGCCGTCCGCAACTACAAGGGAGGCGCCTTCAACCTGCCTGACTACGTAGACAAATCCACCGGATTCATCTCAAGCAAGTCCAAGAACGGCCGCGAACTCAAAGCCCTTGAACTGCCCGGCCTCTGGAACGGCGCCATGAGTGACTGGAACACCCTCTTCGTAGAGGTTCCCCTGTCCACTTTCAATCCTGTAAAAACCGTAAACGATCTGCTGCGCCCCCAGCATCAGCCCGCATAAAAATGATACCATTGGGGTCAGACCCCAATGGTACCATTTTGAGCGATAGACGAGTCTCGAACTCGCGACCTTCGGCTTGGGAAGCCAATGCTCTACCAACTGAGCTACTATCGCAATTGCGGTTGCAAAGATAAAAAAAGTACCATTGGGGTCTGACCCCAATGGTACCTTTTTTTATTCAACTTCAAGAGTTACGATACTTGCAGCGGGAATCTCAAGGATGAGGTCTCCCGTTTTCTTATCTATGCGGGCGCCGTCAAAATCGGCCAACTTGATCTTATCGGGATTCTCAAAGGTGTTGTAGTTGCTGGCCTTGTCGCTGGTAAGGATCTTACCGGTTACCTTCTTGGCCTTGATGCCGTCCAGTTTTACGGTTACGCTCTGAGCCTCGTTCAGTTTAACGTTTGACATTGAGATATGCAGTTTGCCGTTCTTGGTCGATGCAGTTGAACTGAACAGCGGCAGAGGACGGGTTGCGGTCTCATCGGGATTTGCGGCATAGCGCTCGTTGGGAGTCAGTTTAACCTCAACACCCTCCAGGTCAGTGGGGATGTAGGTTGCATCCATGTGAGGCTTGTACATATCAAATATCCAGTATGTAGGAGTGAGCACCATCTTGTCATCCTTGGTCAGGATCATAGACTGGAGCACGTTGGCCACCTGGGCGATGTTGGTCATCTGGATGCGGTCGCAGTACTTGTGGAACACGTCAAGAGAGAGTGATGCAACAAGAGCGTCACGCATAGTGCTCTGCTGATAGAGCTGAGTGCCGGGCTCCGGTTCCCACCATGTTCCCCACTCATCAACCAGCAGCGGAGTCTTGTGCTCGGGATCATACTTGCTCATGATAGCCAGATGCTTCTGGATAACGGGCTCAATGCCGAGGCACTTGCCAAGGCACCAGTAGAAATCCTCATCGGTAAAGTCCATAGCGGGCTTCTTGGCACCTACCCAACCTGATACTGTATAGTAGTGCAGGGAAACGGCGTTCATCATTGAGCCGATCTTCTTCATAAGGACATCGGTCCACTCATAGTCATAATCAGTAGCACCGCTGGCAATCTTGAACAACTGTGTGCCGTTGTAGTCACGACAGTAGGTCTGGTAACGGCGGAAGATATCCGAGTAGTACTCAGGCAGCATGTTACCGCCGCAGCCCCATGCCTCATTACCTATACCTATATACTTAACGTGCCAGGGCTCCTCACGGCCGTTCTGCTTGCGCAGCTTAGCCATAGGACCGTCAGCGGCGTTCATATACTCAATCCACTTGGCAGCCTCCTCTACAGAGCCGCTACCTACGTTCAGTGAGATGTAAGGCTCACAGCCAATCAGCTCGCACAGGTTCAGGAACTCGTGTGTACCAAAGCTGTTGTCCTCAACAATGCCACCCCAGTTGTTGTTAACCATGACAGGACGGTTCTCCTTGGGTCCGATGCCATCCATCCAGTGATACTCATCGGCATAGCAGCCACCCGGCCAGCGCATTACGGGAACCTCAAGTTCCTTAAGTGCAGCAAGCACGTCATTACGGTAACCGTTGGTATTGGGAATTGATGACTCCGGACCAACCCACAGACCGCCGTAGATGCAGGTACCCAGATGCTCTGAGAACTGTCCGTAGATGTTCTTGTTGATTGTAGCACCCGGTTTGTCGGCGTGGACATTGACCGTAACTTCATTCTTTGCGCTAACTGACAGAGCTGCCGTCAGTGTGAGCAGGAAAAAGATTTTTCTCATTTTATATAATCAATGTAGTTTCTAGGTTTTACAAAGATAGTGTTATCTTTGCAAAGTATGAAAAAGGGATTATTGATAATTGCTGCACTGCTATCGTTTACGGCGTGTTCATTCAACAAACCCGTATCGGAATGTCCCGACTACAGGATTTATATCCGTCCGTCCGATACACGTGAAACCGTCATACAATCCATCCTGGAGGCCGATCCCCAGGCGAACGCCAAACCCCTGAATTTTCTGCTTGAGCACCGTGACTATGATGAGCACATCCACACCGGATGCTACACCGTAAAGAGCGGAGCCACTCCCAAACAGGTGTCCGATATGCTGCTGAGCGGCAACCAGACCCCCGTGCGCCTGACCATCAACAGCACCCGTACCATCGGCCAGATGTCACGCGCCATTGCAAACCAGCTGATGGTTGACTCAGCCGCCATAGCCAGCCGCTTGACCAGCCCCGCCTTCCTGGACTCAATGGGCTACACACCCACCAACGTCTTCTGCATGATCATCCCCAACACCTATGAGGTCTATTGGAACTCATCGGCCAGCGCCATCCTGTCACGTCTGGTAAAGGAGCGTAACCGCTTCTGGACCGATGAGCGCAAAGCCAAGGCCAAATCCATAGGACTCACCGAGGATGAAGTCATCATACTGGCCTCAATCATTGAGGAGGAAACCGCCAAACTTGACGAGTTCCCCATAATTGCAGGCGTCTACATGAACCGCCTGAAACGCAAACTTCCGCTGCAGGCTTGCCCTACCGTAATCTTTGCGATGGGTGGAGAAAGGCCCAAGCGCGTGCTCAAGAAACATCTGGAGTACGATTCACCTTATAATACATATAAGAATCCCGGATTGCCTCCCGGTCCGATACGCTTTGTCAGCACACAGTCCATCAACGCCGTGCTGAACTACACAAAGCATAATTATCTTTACTTCTCGGCCAAGGAGGATTTCAGCGGATCGCACTATTTCTCAACCACACTGTCGCAGCACAACGCCTACGCTGCACGCTATCAGCGGGCTCTTGACAAAGCCGGCATCCGCTAAAATGATACCAATGGGGTCAGGCCCCAATGGTACTATTTTCAAAAATGATACCAATGGGGCCTGACCCCATTGGTACTACTTTTTTTAAAAATTAATTCTTATATTTGTAGGATAAAACGTATAATTATTAACCCTAATTTATATGAGAAGGATTATCTCTATTCTTACCTGTTCACTACTTCTTACCACGACAACTCACGCACAGTTGTCCCAGAACCCTGACAAATTCCTGGGAAACATTACCACCGGCAACAGCCAGATGGATGTATCGGGAGTACCGCAATACTACAAGTTGTGGAATCAGGTTACCCCTGAGAACGCTTCCAAGTGGCAGTCTGTGGAGGGTACAAGAGGCTCTTACAGCTGGTGGGGCGCCGATAACGCATACAACTACGCAAAGGACCATAAATTCCCGTTCAAGTTCCATACTCTGGTGTGGGGTTCACAGTATCCCAACTGGTTCACAAGCAGCCTGTCCGTACAGGATCGTTACAACGCCATCGTAAAGTGGATGGATGCCGTAAAGTCCCACTATCCCGACCTGACCATGATTGATGTGGTTAACGAGGCCGTAGGCATGCACCAGCAGGGCAACCCGCTTATGAAGGAGTCACTTGGCGGCGGCGGCCGAACCGGTTACGACTGGCTCATCAAGGCCTTTGAACTAGCCCACGAGCGCTGGCCCAACGCCATCCTTATCTATAATGACTTCAACACATTCCAGTGGGATACCGACGCATACATTGACCTGGTAAAGACTCTACGCGACGCCGGCGCGCCCATCGACGCATACGGCTGCCAGTCACACGATGTGGACAACATCAGCAAGAGCAACCTTCAGACTGCAATGAACAAGATCCAGAACGCAGTCAAGCTGCCCATGTACATAACCGAGCTGGACATCAACATTGAGGATGACACCGACCAGAAGACCCAGTATCAGAACATATTCCCTCTTATGTGGGAGGCCGATTACTGCGCAGGCGTCACCCTTTGGGGTTATATCTACGGATCAACATGGGTTGATCACTCCGGTCTTTACAAGAACAACAAGGAGCGTCCGGCAATGACCTGGCTAAAGGAGTATATGGCAACCGATAAGGCCAAGACCGCCAAGAGCCCGTTCCCGGGAATGAAGAAACAGATATCACTCTACATCAAGCCCTCCAAACTGAAGGCCACACGCGGTGAATCTCTTGATATCACCGTTACCGCCCAGATGGTAGACCAGAGCATAGCCATTGACAGCGTAAAGCTTTACGTCAAGAACGTGCTTGACACAATAATGACCGAGGCTCCTTATGTTGCCACATACGTACCTGCGTCAACCGGCAGTTACCCTCTGAAGGCAATCGTCTACACCCATGACGGCAAGACATACCAGCGTGAGGGCAGTTTCACAGCATATAACCCGCGCTCCACTTACGGTTCACAGCCCATAGCAATCCCCGGCACTCTTCAGGCCGAGAACTATGACAAGGGCGGTGACGGAGTAACCTATCACGACAATGACTCACAGAACCAGGGTGACGCCAGTTTCCGCACATCTGAGGGTGTTGACGTGGTAAAAGGCAACGGAGGCAACGCCATAGGTTACACCAACACAGACGAGTGGCTGGAGTACACCGTAAACGTAACTGAGGCCGGCTATTACACCTATGAAGCCGTAGCATCATCAGGCACCACAGGATCAGGATTCCGTCTTCAACTGAGTGACGTAGACGGCATCACCAACCTGACAGATAACATCTCGGTTCCTCAGACAGCCAGCAGCGACTGGAGCGTCTACAAGACCCTGACCGGCAGAACACTTATCCCGCTCAAGGAAGGAGATCAGGTAATCCGTCTTACCATCACAGGCAGCAGCTGTAACATTGACAAGATCAATTTCAAGCACGTTGAGGTGGACAACACCCTGAACATGAAGATTACAGCCACCCCGTCAACTGCCACTGTTGGTGAGGTCACAACATTCAACTTAACACCTGTGAATGCAAAAAGGGACAGCGCCATAGCCAACGTAAGATTATACATCAACGGCTCATTGGCAGCTACCATGAAGTCAAGACCATTCCAGTATAACTACAGGCCCAGTGCCAAGGGTACCGTTACGGTATCTGCCATTGCAGTTGACACTCTGGGGCACGAGTCAGAGATAACCAAACTCTCACTCACTGTAAAGAACAAGCGCACCCCTTACAGTGGCTCAGGAATAAACCTTCCCGGAACTCTCCAGGCCGAGCAGTTTGACAAGGGCGGTGAAGGCGTAGCATTCCATGACAGCGATTCAAATGATGAGGGCAAGGCCAGTTACCGCACTGACAACGAGGGCGTTGACATAGTTACAGGTAACGGCGGATACGCAATTGGCTACACCGCTAACGGAGAGTGGCTTGAATACACCGTTAACGTAAAGAAGAACGGAACATACGGCTATAAGGCAACTGTCAGTTCAGGTACCAACAATTCAGGTTTCAGGATCGGACTGATGAAAAACGGCTCGGAAACCACACTGGCAAGAGTATCCGTTCCCAATACCAACAGTTGGGATACATACACCACCCTCTCAACCGAAGTCATCAGCACCAAGCTGTATGAAGGACAGCAGACAATAAGAATCACCATAACCGGACAAAACTGCAACATAGACAAGATAGAATTCGTATGTCTTGTTGAGGACGGAGTCAAATATGTAACCGATGAAGACATGCGCACATTGGGACCCATCTACAATATGGGCGGCGTGCGTGTAAACGAGTATAAGGACGGAATCAATATCATGAACGGAAAGAAGGTCCTGATACTCGAATAACTGCCAGACTATATATTGACACAAAGGGCTGATCCTGAAGGACCAGCCCTTTGTATTATGAAAAAAACCGCATCGGTGATGTGATGAGAACTCCGGAAATATAAGTTTTGAGCGCCCAGCCTCCTTTGTAATCCACCGACCGAAGGTTACCCCCTAAGGGGCGTGGCCCGCCATTGGAAACCGAAGCAATCCCGGTTCTTCATTTTTATTGATGAGTCTCCCGATCTAACCCGGTGCGGTCATACAAAAGTAACAAAAAAAGTGTCCGAATAACCATCCGGACACTTTTTTAACTATTAGCTGTTGGCTTACTTAACCTTTTTAACGATAGCCTTGAATGCCTCGGGGTTGTTCATAGCCAGGTCGGCCAACACCTTACGGTTGATCTCGATACCTGCCTTGTGGATGGCACCCATGAGCTGTGAGTAGTTCATACCCTCCAGACGGGCAGCAGCGTTGATACGCTGGATCCACAGTGCGCGGAACTCTCTCTTCTTGTTCTTACGGTCACGGAAAGCATAAGTCAAACCCTTCTCCCAAGTATTCTTGGCAACGGTCCAAACGTTCTTTCTTGCACCAAAGTAACCTCTGGTAAGACCTAAAATTTTCTTTCTCTTTGCTCTAGAAGCAACGTGATTTACTGATCTCGGCATAGTTTTCTGTTTTTGACTGTTGATTAATCGGGATTAGATTATCTCATGCAGAGCAGTGACTTAACCTGCTTAGCGTTAGCCGGATCAAGAAGTGTGAAGTGATCCAGATTTCTTTTACGCTTCTTAGTCTTCTTGGTCAGAATGTGACTGTGGTAAGCGTGTTTTCTCTTGATTTTGCCCGATCCGGTAAGAGCGAATCTTTTTTTGGAACCGGAATTAGTCTTTGATTTCAACATTGTTATTAAAAATTTTGTTTGTTATTTATAACCGTAAGCACCATGCCCGGGCTTATCGGTCGTTTATTCATTATTATTATCTTCCTGCTTGGGTGCATCAGCTTTCTTGGGGGCACCACCCTTCTTGGGTGATATGAATATTGTCATACGCTTGCCCTCCAGAATGGGTGCCTGCTCCTGCTTTCCGTACTCCTCAAGGTCTTTTGCAAAACGTGCCAGGATGTTCTCACCCTGCTCCTTGAACAGTATTGAACGACCGCGGAAGAAGACGTATGCCTTAACCTTGTCGCCGTTCTGCAGGAAACCTATGGCGTGCTTGAGTTTGAAGTTGTAGTCATGATCATCGGTCTGGGGTCCGAAACGGATTTCCTTGACGTCAATCTTGACCTGCTTAGCCTTGGCCTCCTTCTGCTTTTTCTTAAGCTGGTATATGAATTTGGAGAAATCAACTATTCTGCAAACCGGCGGAACCGCATTCGGTGAAATCAGGACCAAATCAAGTTCCATGTCATCGGCAATCTTGAGAGCTTCACGCAGAGATACCACCTTAGGCTCAAAGCCTTCACCGACTATACGTACCTCACGGGCACGGATTTCGTCATTGACCTGATACTGATCGCTTAAGTTGTCTTTCTTCATATTATTCCAAGCGGGCGCAAAATTACCATTTATTTATCATAGAATTAACTTCATCGGCAATTTTTTTACCGAAATCGTCAATTTTCATATTTCCAAGGTTCTCAGCACCCTGCTTACGTACGTTAACCTCACCCATTTCGGCCTCTTTCTCACCTACTACCAGCATGTACGGAATGTGCTTAACCTCATTGTCGCGGATCTTACGTCCAATCTTCTCGTTACGGTCATCAACGAAACCGCGAACCTCATACCTGTCCTCAAGTTCCTTCTGAACCTTATGGGCATACTCGTTAGCCTTCTCGGAGATAGGCAGGATAGCCACCTGGTCAGGTGTAAGCCACAGCGGGAACTTACCTGCTGTATGCTCAATGAGAACGGCAACAAAGCGCTCCATTGAGCCAAAGGGTGCGCGGTGAATCATAACCGGACGCTCCTTCTGGTTGTCTGATGCAATATATTCAAGCTCAAATCTCTGAGGCAGGTTATAGTCAACCTGGATGGTACCCAGCTGCCAGCGGCGGCCCAGGGCATCCTTAACCATGAAGTCCAGTTTGGGACCGTAGAATGCGGCCTCACCGTACTCGACGGTAGCCTTCAGACCCTTCTCCTGGCAAGCCTCAACGATAGCGCTCTCAGCCTTCTCCCAAACCTCATCGCTGCCAACATACTTCTCGTGGTCGTTAGGATCACGCAGTGATATCTGAGCCTCAAAGTTGTCAAAGTCAAGAGCCTTGAAGATAATCTCGATGATCTCCATTACGCGGATGAACTCACCCTTAACCTGATCGGGACGGCAGAAAATGTGTGCATCGTCCTGAGTGAAACTGCGTACACGGGTCAGTCCGTGCAGCTCACCGCTCTGCTCGTAACGGTATACGGTACCGAACTCAGCAATACGCAGAGGCAGGTCGCGGTATGAACGGGGCTGTGACTTGAATATGCAGCAGTGGTGGGGGCAGTTCATAGGCTTGAGCAGGTAGCACTCACCCTCCTCAGGAGTGGTGATGGGCTGGAAACTGTCCTTGCCGTAGTGATCCCAGTGACCTGATGTTACATACAGCTGCTTTGAACCGATATGCGGAGTGATTACCTGCTGGTAACCGTAACGCTTCTGAATACGTGAAAGGAAATCCTGCAGACGCAGACGCAGTGCTGTGCCTTTGGGAAGCCAGATGGGAAGACCCTTACCTACCATGTCGCTGAACATGAAGAGTTCCATCTCCTTACCGATCTTGCGGTGGTCACGCTTCTTGGCCTCCTCCAGCAGTGTCAGATACTCATCCAGCATCTTCTGCTTGGGGAATGTGATACCGTAGATACGGGTCATCTGCGGGCGCTTCTCGTCACCGCGCCAGTATGCGGCCGATGTAGCCAGCAGCTTGATGGCCTTGATGGCGCCGGTGTCAACCAGGTGCGGTCCGCGGCACAGGTCAGTGTAGTTACCCTGAGTGTAGGTGGTGATGGTTCCGTCCTCCAGATCGGCAATGAGTTCGTTCTTGTAACTCTGGCCGCGTGAAGCGAAGAACTTCAGGGCATCGGCCTTAGAGATCTCCTCACGGACCAGTTTCTCCTTCTTCTGGACAAGTTCCTTCATCTTTGCCTCGATGGCGGGAAAATCACTCTCCTTGATGACCACGCCTTCAGGGGGCATGATGTCATAGTAGAATCCCTTCTCGATTGCCGGACCGATACCGAACTGAGTGCCGGGATAGAGTTCCTGCAGAGCCTCGGCCATCAGGTGGGCGCTGGTGTGCCAGTAAGCATGCTTGGCCTCATCGTCCTCCCACTTGTGCAGCTTGATGGTAGCATCGGTGGTTATGGGGCGGTTGAGCTCTGTAATCTGGTCGTTTACACTGCAGGCCAACACATCCTGTGCCAGTCTCTGGCTGATGCTCTCAGCAATCTCATAACCGGTTACGCCGCTTTCATATTCGCGTACGGAACCGTCGGGAAACGTAATCTTTATCATGTTGTTTTATAGTAATTTCTATTTGAGCGTGCGAATTTATCAAATTATTCGGACTTTGAGAAGCGTTTGATGATATTATACGCTGAATATATGCCAAGTTCGCCTGCACGGCTCAGGTCACGGAAGGCCTCATCCATGCGGTTCATCAGCACCAGAACCAGGCCCCGGTTATACCAGGCCTCGGCAAGGGTCTCGTCCAACTGGATTGCCTTGTCCAGATCCACAAGTGCCGCGGGCATGTCATTGGCCATGGCATAGATGGTGCCGCGGTTGTAATAAGCGTAAGCGAATCCGGGTTCCAGATCTATGGCGCGTGTAAAATCTCTCAGAACTGACTGATAACCCACCTCACGGTCGGTCTCCTGCTCAGCTCGCCTTATCTCCACTGAGCGTGCCCTTACCTGTGCACGGCAGAACCACACGGCCCAGTTGTCGGGATCCACCTGAACAGCCTGATTCAGGTCCGATTCGGCATTGGTAAAGTCCTGCAGCAGGGCAAAGTCAACGGCTCTGGCCAGCAGCAGGCATCCCGCATTGGCGGTATTGTCCGATAAGTACTGCGTGCGCAATCCGATATCGGCAAAGAGTCTGTCTATCTGACGCTGGGTCAGTTGAACCTCACGGTTCTCAAGCATCAGTTCAGACATGAAGCATCCCGACGCGGAGAGTTCATCGACGGCCTTGCTGCTGTGTACGGTATTGACGGTCTGGCTGTTATCCTTATAGAATGTAAAGCGGAACGGCTCCAGATACTTGACATCCACATTGCGGTTCTGTACCTTGCCGCGGTACTCGCTTGCGTATCCGGTTGAGTTCTCCAGGTTGTCGTCAACTATGATCTTGCGGTAGTTGCGCACGTTCTTGTCAGATTTCTCCCTGGTCTTGCCGTCATCCTCCTTCTCATCATCGTCTGATGCGTATCCCATGGCGTTGTTGAAACGGCGGTTCTGCTCCTGCAGCACCACCATCGCATCGGCTTCGGCTCCGCGGTGGTTACCCAGTTTCTCACGCACCTCGCTGCGCATCTGATAACCCTGGGTGAACTGCGGATACTCCTCAAGAACCCTGGTGATATCCTGCTCAGCCCCACGGTAATCGCCCGTCTGGTCGCGCAGTATGCCGCGGTAGAAGACAGCCATCAGGTTGTCGGGCTCGGAGGCAATGACAATGTCAAAATCCTCAATGGCACGGTTGTCATCACCTATCTGGGCGCGCAGGTTACCGCGGTTGTAATGACCGGTCACATTGCCCGGGTCTATCCTTATGCACATATCGTAATCAGACAGTGCACCGTTCAGATTATCACGGCAATAACGCACCATTGCGCGGGTTATGTAGAAACCTGCGTCACCCGGATCCAGATAGATGGCTTGATCCAGGTCCTCTTCGGCCTCCTCATAACGTTCCATGCGGGCCAGCATCATTCCGCGGCGATGCAGCATGGACGGATCGTAACGGTTTACATCGACAGCCTTGTTCACCCACTCCAGTGCACCCAGGCTGTCACCCTGTTCCCACATCAGATCGGAGCGCATGGCCATGGCAGGTGCGTATTTGGGCGATTCCCCAATAAGGGTATCGGCCACCTTCAAGGCCTCCTCGTTACGGTCCAGACGCATCAGGCACAGAATCAGGTTGTGTCGCATCGCAGTGTTGGTGGGGTCACGGCGCAGTCCTTCGCGGAAATCGGCCATAGCCTCCTCATACTTGCTCTGATAGACGCGTGACAGTCCCCTGACCTGATATGCGTTCACCACGAACGGGTTGCGGTCAAGCGCCAGGCTGCAGTCCTGCTCGGCACCGCGGAAATCCTCAAGCGAGAGTTTGGCCACAGCCCTGTAGAAATAGGGCTCGGCCAGATACGGCTTGGCGTTTATTACCTGGTTGAAATACTGGATGGAGAGTACGTAATCATCAAAATAGAGAGCAGTCCTGGCCACCGACATCATACGGTCGGTGTTTATCTGAGCCTCTACCGGAGCAAACATACCCCATAAGGCTGCAGTTAAGGCAATGACGGCCCGCCCTATTCTCATTATTACTTACGTGCCACCTTGACTTTATAGTCACAACTGAACTTTCCGGCGGCGATGGAACTCAGTGCTTTCTTGTTCATCTGACGGCGCAGGGGTGACATACGGTCTATGAAACACTTGCCGTCCAGATGGTCTATCTCATGCTGCAGGACGCGTGCGGGGAATCCCTCAAACCACTCGTCATGCTCCTGGAAGTTCTCATCCAGCCAACTTACGCGGACACGCTCGGGACGGTTAACCTTCTCGTGAATGCCCGGGAAACTCAGACAACCCTCCTCATACGGAACCATGGCTCCGTCAGTCTCCTCAATGTAGGGGTTGATATACGTACGGAAGTAGTCCTTGAACTCCGGCTGGTCATCGGAAATGACATCAAGGTCAACTACCACCAGTCTGATTGAAAGGCCCACCTGGGGAGCGGCAAGTCCCACGCCCTCGGATTTTCTGAGTGTCTCATACATATCCTGAATGAGTTGCGGCAGACCCTCATAGCTGCTGTCAATCTCTTCTGCCTCTTTTTTCAGGACGCCCTGTCCATATGTGTAGATAGGTAAAATCATATTTCTTTATATTGTTTTGAATCCATATACGACTCCAGGATGATGGTGGCGCTCACCTCATCCACAAGTGCCTTGTTGCGGCGTGCCATACGTCCTATACCCGAGTCTAGTATCGCCCTCTGGGCTATGACCGATGTGAACCGCTCATCGAACATGACCACCTTCTTGTCGGGGTACTGCTTGACAAGTTTGTCCACAAAAGGACGTATCTGTTTCATGCTGGCCGATTCCTCTCCGTTCATATTGGTGGGATAACCCACAACTACGATGTCCACGCTCTCCTTGCTGAAATAGTCAGCCAGAAAAGCGTTCAACTCATGCGTAGCCACGGTTCTCAATCCCCCCGGCACTATGCGCAGCGGGTCTGTCACCGCGATTCCGGTACGTTTGGTACCGTAATCAATAGCAAGTATCCTGCCCAAGGTTACTTCCTGTAGAGAATCCAGGCGCTCTGGAAATCCTGATTGTCAGGATATCTGGCCTTGAACTTGGTACGTTCTGCAACAGCCTCCTCCTTGGTGTCAAAGCTTGCGCAGACCACACGGTAGGTCTTGCCTGCCTCGTTAACCACAACGACTGCCTTATAGCCATCGTTCACAAGGCGCTCTCTGAGAGCGTCGGCATTGGCTTTGAGCGAGAAACTGCCGCATACTATGCCGTATGCCTTGATCTCCTGTTCGCCCGATACAACCGACACCTTCTCCTCGCGGACGGAAATATTGGCAACATCCTCGGCAGTGGGTGCATCGTTGTTTGATGCTACCGGCTCCTCGATGACAGCCTTTGCGCCATCGTCTGCTACTGCCTTCTCATATGCCTCCTTATAGGCGTTCTGACTTGATTTGCACGCTGACAGCGAAAGGACTGTTCCCGCAATCAGCAGATAAGCTAATTTCTTCATAGTCTTAATGATATTATTAATTAGTCCTGTTAAGGAACGTATTTGTCTCTGATTTGTTACTGCTCACAGTGTCTTTTGCAAGACATCCCGCAACTATGTCACGGGGTACAAGTTTCCAGTCTGTAGCCTTGGGCACACGGTATTCCTGACCTGTCTCCCTGTTAAGAGCCAGAGCGGTGATCATGTAGTACCGGATATCGGCCGGTGACGAACCGTTCAGGCGCTCACGCATTTCTTTTGGGGTGATGCCGATGGTACGGCTCAGCGTAGTTCCAAAGTACTGGTAAGAGTTTATCGTGGTCCTGTACATTTTGTCATCACTGAACGGCTGTCCGTCAGACATGGAGATTATGTTGATGCGGCTGCCCTCAGGTTTTGTGACATCTATCTCATACCTGATGCCGGCAGCCGTAACCAGACTGCTCATTGAACGGCGGCGTGACTTGAGCATACCTCCGTTACCGTCCTTTACAGTATTGTAAAACTGGCTTGCAGACTGTTCAAGCGCCTTACGGATCTCACTTCCCTTCATCATGACCGATACCATGAAGTTGTCCGAGTCATAGACGCTGAACATATCCTTCATCCTGATGGGGCCGGCAGGGAAATATGACTTGCTGTATCCGGGTGACGCAAGTGATACCTCGGCCCCCACAAAACGCATCTGAACGGTATGCAGCAAATCCATAAGCGTGGATCTTCCCCAAAGTACGGAATCTGCCTCAAGCGGAGCGGCAAGCACTCCCACGATTGAATCAGAGTACTCTTTCATATCCTCATACCATCCCGACAGTTTCTTGGTAAAACGCTTGTCAGGTATCTCGGCTGTGATATTCACAAGTTCACCCTTTGCTTCAATGACAGGATGGTCTGTTCCTGCTCCCGTGATGGTAAGAGTTGTCAAACCGGCGTTAGTCAGGAACGGGCCGGTATTGAGCATAAGAACCGAATCACCGTTGCAGTCTACCGTCTTGAGACAACGTGCCCTGTGGTCATGTCCGTACAGTATCACGTTGAAACCGGGTACCTCATTCACAATCTTGCGGACCACATTCTCCGTGACTCCGTCCTCATTCCGGCCGCCGTCATAACCTGAGTGGAACAGGCCCACTACCACATCGACCTTCTTGGTGCCTTTCAGAACGGGCATCCAGTATTTGGCAGACTCAATGATATCGGCCACGTCTAGTTCCCTGCGGTCATTGGGTTGCTGGAGATTGCTCAACTGGGTTGACATGCCCAGAACGCCAATCCTGACTCCCTGAGCCTCATATATCCTGTAGGGAGCCAGATAATCGCCGGGTTTCTCATAATAGACATTGGCTCCCAGTGCCGGGCATTTCAGATTCCTGAGGAACCTGTCGTAACAGGTGGGACCAACTGAGAAATCATGGTTTCCCAGAACCGTGGCAAAGCATCCCAGGTAGTTCAGGGCCTCGGCAGGAAGGCTGGTCCTTGAAAACTGGGCTGTTACGTCCTGATAAACATCCACTGCGCCCTGCAGGTTGTCACCGGCGTCCAGATAGACCACGTTACGGTTCTCCTTGCGCAGCCTGCTCAGGAAGGTTGAGAACTTGGCAAGGCTGCCCTCTCTCTGCTGCCCTGTCAGACAGTCCTCATCAAATATCCGTCCGTGGATATCGGATGTGGATACCAGACATACGGTAACCGGCTTACGGGGGCCGGTACAGCCTGTCACGATTGCCAGTATGACTGACAGAAAGAGGATATTCTTTGTTAACTTCTTCATTTTACGAATGACCATGATTCAAGACTCATATTCCCTGTCGATGTGATGTAGAGCTCATCCTGAACTCCCTTTAACCTATTGACCAGCGGAACACGTATCTCAGTGTATTCCGACGGTGAGTCAACCTCGGCAATGGCTATCATCGTACCCGCTGAACTGGGAGCGTCTGACAATACGGCAAGTATTCCCTGACCCTTGACCTTGGCGGTAAAGCCCACGGGACCTTCAGCCAGATCCACCTTGGAGAGTCCTATCCATGAGCCTGATTTGAAATCGGCCGTACAGATCCACTCTTCGGCATTGCCTGTGCCTGCGTTGCGGTTAAAGTAGTTGGCGGTTATATCCTTTTCCCAGGCCATTGTGGGACCGGGCACCTCCCTGTAGGGATTGAAAGACTTTACCTGTGACACACCTGCTGCCGTAATTTCACCCGATGTGAGATTTGTTATGGTAGCAGTCTCCTCATTGACCTTTATCGGACTCAGACAGGCGCTTCTTACCTCCATGCCGCTGGAGATGTCCTTGTTATCGGCCATCATCAGGGTCTTGAGTGAGCGGTTGTGGTACAGTATGTAGTACTTGCCCTGGAACTTGATTATGGCATGGTGGTTGTTTCCGCCGCCACCGCTCCATGACGCACCGACGGGGTTGTCAAAGCATCGGCCCACATAGGTGAACGGGCCCAGGGGGTTGTCCGATACCATGTAAGCGATATTGGCTACGCCCGGACCACTGTTGTTTGTCCAGTTGGAGCAATAGCTGTAGATATACTTGTCACCCACTTTGTTGATTCCGGCATCCTCAAACAGATACGGGGGATTGATGGCTGTGGGGGTTCCCACTATCGATATCATATTGTCACCCAGTTTTACACAGCGTGCAGAACCGGGATTTGACTGATCCAGGCCGTCAACACCGCCTCCGAAATAGAGATATGCACTGCCGTCATCATCTATCAGTACCGCCGGGTCAAACAGCCAGGGAACAGCGTTGCCCGGACAGTTGGGAGTATTGCGTGATATGAGCTGGTTCATGCCGGAGGGCTGCTGCCAGGGACCGTAGGGGGAATCGGCCGTAAGTACGCCTATTCCGTTTGAAGCGTCAGCAAAATAGAGGAAATACTTCTCCTTGCCGTTTATGGTCTTGTGAGCGGCACACGGTGCCCACATGTTGGTTGCCCATTTGGCCGGTCCCGGAGCACCCCATGCACCTGCAACGGGCTGCGAACCGTGATCGGTCCAGTTGACAAGGTCATCTGACGATATTATGGTTACGTTCTTGCAGTCACCGTAATCGCTGTCGGGAACTGGCTGTCCGGTCTGCGAATTGTAGATATGGTCATCGGTCATATAGACATAGAGCCTGTCTCCGTCAACCATTCCGAACGGATCCGCGCCG
>JAFXMB010000136.1 GCA_017530735.1 Bacteroidaceae bacterium
ATGCCTCATCAACCGGCCGCATAGGTATGTTCAAGATAGTATCCGAGAGTTCAATAGCAGCCGGCGTTCGCCGTATCGAGGCCATCACCGGTCAGGCTGTCGAGGATATGGTTGCATCTCTTCAGGATACCATCGGCCAGCTCAAGGCCCTGCTGCCCGGCGCATCGCTTGAGGCATCGGTCAAAAAAGCAATTGAGGAGAACGCATCGCTCAAGAAACAGCTTGAGGAGTTCCAGAAGGAGAAAGCCGGCCAACTCAAAGGTAATCTGATTGCTCAGGCAAAGGATATAAACGGTGTAAAGGTTATCAGCGCAGTCATCCAGGCTTCGGCCGCCATGGCTAAGGATCTGGTATTCGGAATCCGTGGCGAATTGACCGCCAACACAATCGTTGTCATAGGCAGCGAGGAAGCCGGCAAGCCCATGCTTACCGTAAGCGTAAGCGATGATCTGACATCACGCTTCAACGCCGGTCAAATGGTTCGCGAGGCTGCCAAGCTGATTCAGGGCGGCGGAGGCGGTCAGCCCCACTTCGCCACCGCCGGCGGCAAGAACCCCGACGGCCTGCACGCAGCAGTAGACGCAATTCTGAACACCATCAGGTAATAAGAAAGCCTCGCTCACATGATATGAACCCCGAAAGTTAGACAAAAAACTTTCGGGGTTTTATTATGTCAATTAAGTACAAGAAACACTCAATCAAAGATCGAATCAAGTATATAAAGATGTTGGAAAAAGGTTGTAGTATTAGATCTATCAGCATCAAATATGGTATCGATCATCGCCTTTTGTCTATCCTTTGGACCAAATATCAAAATGAAGGCGTTTTAGGTCTTGAGAAAAAAAACTATGCCAGTGTAGACGGAGTCTTCAAAGAAACCGTAATACATGAAGTGGAGGAAAAATGTATACCTTTGCCAGAGGTGGCTATAAAGTACGATGTCAGCATCTCCGCAATTAACAGTTGGATTAAAATAGTCCGAGAAAAGGGTTACGCGGCATTGTACGAAATCAAGAAGAGAGGTCGCCCGCCAAAGGATACAAATATGGGAAGGCCCAGGAAAAAGAAACCGGAAGAAATGACAGAGCTGGAGCTACTCAGGTATGAGAATGAACGCCTGAGAGCCGAAGTAGCTCTGCTAAAAAAAGTGAGGGCCTTAGTCGAAGAAAGGGAAGCCCGTCTGCGCGCGACTGGGCGGAAGCCATCGAAGAACTAAGGCCAGAACATGACATTGAGCTACTGCTGGAACTCAATGGGATGGCTCGTTCAACATACTACTACAACCGAAAACGCCTTGGACAGTCCGATGGTTACGATACCATCCGGGATTGTATCCGTACTATATACGATAAGCATCATGGGCGATACGGATACAGGCGTATTACAGCCCAACTTAATAACGACGGAATCAATATCAACCATAAGACCGTCCAGAAACTTATGGGACAAATGTCTTTGAAAGCAAAACGTAAAAGGCAACACTATCACTCATACAGGGGGGATATAGGTAAGGTCGCTCCTAATATCATAGATAGGGATTTCAATGCGCTAGGACCTAATCAGAAGTGGACGACCGATGTCACTCAGATGAGAATAAAGGACAAATGGGTATATCTGTCTCCTATTTTGGATATGTTTAATGGAGAGATAGTATCCTACACAATATCCAGCAGTCCAGACTTGAGAATGGTTATGACGATGTTGGATAAAGCTTTTCAAAATAGAGACATACAAGGAAATCTGATTCTTCATTCTGATCAAGGATGGCATTATCAGCATAAATCTTATCAAAAAGCACTTGAAAATAGACACATAACTCAGAGCATGTCTCGAAAGGGGAATTGTCTGGATAATGCAATGATGGAGAATTTCTTTGGATTGATGAAGAATGAGTTGCTATATTTGCAGGAGTGGGATTCTATAGACCAGTTCAAGAAAGCCCTACGGAGCTATATCCGATACTATAATAACGATAGAATCAAACTAAGGCTAAAAGGAAAGAGTCCGGTACAATACCGAACTCTATTCCAATCTAAAGCCTAGAATATAATGTTAAACCGTCCAACTTTTGGGGGTCACATCAACAGCGGGGCTTTTTTATTCAGGCCAGTTCACTAAGTATACCGTTTGGGTGGCGCGGGTAAGGGCGGTGTAGAGCCAGCGGTAGTAGTCTTCGTCGCGGCCGTCCTCGGGGATGTAGCCCTGATCTATGAAGATGTTTTTCCATTGGCCGCCCTGAGCCTTGTGACAGGTCACGGCATAGGCATATTTGATCTGGAGGGCATTGAAGTGAGGGTTCTCACGCAACTGTTTCATTCTTTCCTTTTTATTGGGGATATGGGCATAGTCCTCCATCACGCTGTTGAAGAGCTTGTCACTCTCCTCACGGGTAAGTGAAGGCGACTCGCTGTGCAGGGTGTCCATAAGCAGGGTGACATCCATCTCCAGGTCATCATAATCGGGAAATGAGAGCACCGCATCCTCAAAGCGGAATCCGTACAGTTCACGCATACGGCGTACACGTCGAATCACGGCTATGTCACCGTTGGCAATGAATGACGGCAGGTTGGCGTACGAATCGGCCCCCTCATCGGCCACCAGTTTCTCAGTCCAATAGTAATTGTTCTTGACAATCATTATGCTGTCACCACGGTTCAGTTCATCCTCGCGGTCCAGTATCTGACTGCGTATTCCGTTATTGTAAATGTTGGCACGCTTGTTGGAACGGCAAAGCACCATTGTCTCGTCAATACCGTCACGGCTGTAACAGCCGCTCAGCGTCTCAATCAGGTCGCTGCCCGAAATTTTGATTACATCCCTGAATCCCTCCAGTTTGAAACGGAACCCGCCGGGCTGGCCCAGACCACGGGCGTAATCCCTGAGCGCCGTAGCATTATGCAGTATTCCGGATTCCTGCATCTGACGCATCACGTTCTCAAGACAGAATTCCGATACATTGAGACCGTAAGATGACAGAACCTGGGCCGATAAGCCCGGACTCTCCCGTTCGCCCACAGGTGGCAGCTGAGCCTGATCGCCCAGCATGAGAAGGCGGCAGTCAACCCCTGAAAAGACGTAGGATATCAGATCATCCAGAAGACGGCCCGTTCCGAATGTGGATCCCGAAAGACCCTCATTGGATATCATCGAAGCCTCATCAACCAGGAATACGGTGTGCTCATGCAGATTCCTGTCAAGCTGGAAACTGCCCATGTCTACAATGGATTTCTGACGGTATATCTTCTTGTGGATGGTGCAGGCCGGGAATCCGGATGTATTGGAGAACACCTTTGCCGCACGTCCTGTGGGTGCCATCAGCACCACCCTGCGGCGGTAGCTCACCAGAGTGCGTACCAGCGCACTGATAATGGCCGTCTTACCGGTACCCGCATAACCCTTGAGCAGAAAGACCTGGCGCGGGGAGGGATTGTTTACAAATAAGGCCAAACGATTAATGGCCACAGTCTGTTCAGACGTGGGTTCAAAGGGAAAATGGGCGGCAATATCCTGAAAGAGAGGGTCAATCATTGCTCCGAAAAGCAAAAAAATGTTGTTTTATTATTTAATACGGATAAATGTTCTATTTTTGCGATGCGAAAATAAAAAAACATCCCAATATGAAAAAATTCGTCAACATTCTTCTTGCAATCTGCATTGTAGCACTTATCTACATTGTTTACGGAAGTATTATGAATCCTATCAGATTTGCAAATGAAAAGAATATCCGTGACAAAGCTGTTATCCAGAAACTTATGGATATCAAGGCTGCCCAGACTGAATACAATTACCAGCACGACGGTTATTGCGACAACTTTGACTCTCTGGCAGCATTCATCAAGACAGGTAAACTGCCCATCGTAAAGAAGATAGGTGAACTGACCGATGACCAGCTTGATAACAATTGGACCGAGGATAAGGTTCTGAAACTCTACGCCAAGGCTCAGACCGCTGAGATTGAGGCTGCCAAGCTGACAGGCCGCAGAGCCGCCCAGAAGAAGTACGAGGCTGACACTCTCTGGCAGAGAGCAGCCACCGAGGGTTTCATTGAGATCCTTGAGGACGGAACAAAGAACTTCCTGTTCAGCCGTGAGACTGAGTTCGTAAGCCTTTACGACTCTCTCTACAAGGGACGCATCAACCCGGATTCACTCCGCTATGTTCCCTTCACCAACGGTAAGGAATTTGAACTGACCACTTCATCAGATACATCCAAGACAGGTGTCATCTCACACACCTTTGAGGCTAAGGTTCCGTTTGTTGATTATCTTGGTCCTGAGAGTGAGAACGGTGGTCTTGACAAGCAGGAGATCATCAACCTCCTTGAGGAATGTGATGACCGCGGCCGCTACCGTGGCATGAAGGTAGATAACAACTCAGGTAACTGGGAGTAATACCTTGCGGGTAATAAGCGGTATATACAAACACAGAAGGTGGGACGTGCCTAGAACATTCAGTGCACGTCCCACCACTGATTTTGCCAAAGAGAGTCTCTTCAACATCCTGGCAAACAGGATTGATCTGGAGGACGCAACGGCACTTGACCTTTTCTCAGGCACCGGAAGCATCAGCATTGAGCTTGTATCAAGAGGATGCTCACACGTGGTATCAGTTGAGAAAGATCCGGCCCATCACGCCTTTATCTGCAAGGTGATGGATACCGTAAAGACCGACAAATGCCTTCCCGTAAAGGGTGACGTATTCAAATACATTGCCGGTTGCAGCACACAGTTTGATTTCATATTCGCAGATCCCCCCTATCAGCTGGAGAATCTGGCCGATATTCCCGATATCGTATTTGAGGCAAATATCCTTGCTCCCGACGGCATATTCGTATTAGAACACGGAAGCAAGAATGACTTTAAGGATCATCCCCGCTTCACCGATATGAAAGTGTACGGTTCAGTACATTTTACATTTTTCAAATGAAAATGTACAAATACTCTTTTTATTTTGCTTCGCAAAAGCGCTCCTGATAGTCGCTTAGCTCCCTCCGGTCGCGTCCTTCGGACTGTTGAAGGATTACCTACCTCCGCGCATGCCGCCGCCGGGACCACCCATGCCGCCGCCGAATCCGCCACGGCCCATCATGGCGCGGTTCTCCTGACGCATCTGCTGACGTGCGGCACGTGTTCCGAATACATTGGCACGCAGTATGAAGTGTACCATGATGTAACTGTGTATGCTGTTGTTCTTGGTATCTGTACGACCCGTTGTAGATACTGAACGGGTTACGTTTGATTCATCATTCAGGATATCGTAGTACTGGATCTGCAGAGTACCCGCATTACCCTTCAGGAAACTGAACGATGCATTGGCGTTCCAGATAAGGTCATTGCGGTTGTATGATCCGCTGTAACCGCGACGGCTCTGCATGGTAAGGTCAGTACCCAGGTTCAGGTTACGCCATGGCAGACGGGCGTTTGCACGGCCTCCGTAACTGAACGTATAGGTATCCATATTCTGATTCTTACGCTGGTTGTTCTCAGAGTGGTTGTAGGTGAAACGGCCGTTTGCCGTAACCTCAAGCCACTGGTTACGGTAGGTAACCGATGCATTCTCACCGGCCGATATGGTATTTGTAGTACTCAGCACTGCAGAACCTCCGGTACCTGCACCGGGATTGTACTGACCTATACTACCGGTTCTCATATAACTCTCCTGATGGCGGTATGAACCGTTGGCACTGGCATTGTAACGCCATTTGGTATTGGGTATGGTCTGGTTATATGTCAGGTTGCCCGATGAACTCCAGTTGGTCCAGAATCCTTCCATATTGATAGGCTGGGTTACCGAAACACCTGTCGAAGGATCATAATCAGTCTTCTGGGTTATATTCCTGAGCGAATTCTCAAGCGAAAGACGTATGTTGATGGTCTTCTGGGTCTCGGTAATATAGTTCTGGTAACTTACCTCGGCCGTATTGCGCAGTGTGGGCAGCAGTCCGGGGTTACCCTTACGGATATTCAGCGGGTTGCTGTCATCGGTGATATCCATCATATCCTCCATACTGGGCTGACTGGTATTGGTGCGCAGGGTGAACTGCAGACTCTTCTGGCGGTCAAACCTGTAACGGTAATTGACTGACGGGCTCCAGTTGTAAACCACGCGTGAAGTATCGCCTATAACCTTACCCATATACTGGAAGTTATCCATTCCGGTATACTGCGGCATGAAGTTCACACCTATATTGATATTGGAGTTCACAAAGTTGTAACGGAACTGCAGAGTCAGCGTGTGGTTACGTGAGACATTGGTCGCGGATCGGCTCAAACGGTCATCACGATAGGGTGTCAGGTCATCGGGCAGATACCATGTATCATACCAGTTGTTGAAATCATCACCCCACAAAACGTAGGTTTCACGGTTCTGGTTACGGTTGTTCACCTGAATCTGGTAACTTAACTGCAGGTTACCCCGACCCGAGTCAATAGGTTCACTCCACATTACACGGCCCGACCAACTGCTGTTGTCTGTAGGACTGGCGTTGTAGCGGTTCATAACCGTATCACGACTGTGGTCCTGATAGTATTTCTGGTCAGAGAATGAGAAACTGTCATTGGTACCCTTGGTACTGCTGAAAGTGAAGCGGACGGTAAAGTTACGGCCCTCTTCATTGAACCTCTTGTTGAACTGGAACTCACCGCTCAACTGGTTGTTTCCCGTTTTGCTGTGGTTATTGCTTCTCTGTGAGTTGACTCCTATGGAATCCATTACTTCAGACGGCAGATATCCGTATTCATCAAGTACATTGACCATGTCAGTTGCAACATACGGATCCTCGTTAAACGTCACAGACCCGCTGTTGGAGTTGCTGTGGTTGCGGCTTATCTGGAAACTGGGACGAAATATGATGTTCAGTGAAGAATCGGGTTTCCACTCCATGCGGAACTCACCGCTCACGCTGTTGTTGCCGCTGTTGCTGTTGGAGCGGTTGTTGCGGAATGAGGCGGGCTGGAACTGAGAGGTGAAAGTCTCTGACTCCGACTCGCTGAGTGAGCGTGAAGTTGAACCGTTATACCTTATATTACCGCCTATCACCAGCGGGAACTCATTACGGCGGCGCGGATAGGGCTCACCTATGTTCTTTGAGAAGTTCACACCCAACTGGTGGTTGTAGCCCACACCATTACCTCTACCTGAGTTCTGGGTGTTGGCATTGACCGAGAACTGCGTGTTGGCCTGGAAACGGTTAAGCGTGTATCGGCCCGAATAGAGATACTTGACCCACTCTCCGTAATCGTTGTTACCCACGGGCTTTCCTATACCACCGTCTATGTTATGAAGCCAGCCGTTACGCATATTGGGTTTTATCTCCAGGTCCATGACCGTCTCCTCCTCACCGTCATCAATTCCGGTAATACGGGCCAGGTCACTCTGACGCTGGTAAGTCTTGATTCGGCGTATTATGTTTACTGGAAGGTTCTTGGTGGCCATCTGCTGGTCATTGCCAAAATACTCCTGTCCGTCAACCAGAATGCGTGATACACGACGGCCGTTCACGGTGATGCCTCCGTTCTCATCGACCTCAACGCCGGGCAGACGCTTTATCAGTTCCTCCAGTACAGATCCCTCAGGCACGCGGAAAGCGCTCACGTTGTACATAAGCGTATCATCTACCACCTGGGTGGGAGGAAGCGCATCCTCAATGACGGCCTCGGTAAGCATGATGCTCTGTTCATACATTCTGAACACGCCTAGCGCACGCTCGCGGTCCTCTTTTACTGTCTTGAAACTGAATTCCTGGGTAGAATAACCCATGAATGAGTAGCGCAGCAGGAACTCACCTACCGGCACCTTCTTGATGTTGAACCAACCCTCGTTATCGGTTACGGTTCCGTATATGAAAGTGGTATCGGGTAATTCAAAAAGCTGGACAGTCACCTGAGGCATATTCTCAGTAGTTGAGCCGTCAATGATACGGGCATTGACAGAAACCTTTCCGTCCAGTTTGGGCTTCTCCTTGGAATCCTTCTGAGCGGCGCATACCGACGGTATGAGAACGGAGAATAAGGTCAGTAACAGTAATGATTTTCTCATAATCGCAGAGTCTGTTTTTTTGACAACACTGATTTTAAATGGTTTAATCAGAAGTTGCACACACAAGCGTCATTTATATTATTTTTGCACTATATGGACCATAAAGAGTTCTCATCGGTACTTCAGCAGGCCTTCAGCAGGGCCGCATCGGAACACGGCCTCCAATACCCTGAAGGCGGGGCTGAGGCATGGGCAACGGTGGGCGCTTCATACCTTGCATTCGCGCTCTGCGGTCTCAGTTCCGCACAACTAAGGCAGGTCCAGTATTCGGCACGTGAGCAGTTCGGACCCGTGATCCTGGACTGCAAATGGTATGACAGCCTCAAGACGGAATGCCTTAACAATCAGGAGTTGGCCGATGCCCTTCTGCCCGGGCCTGACGGATCACTCTGCCGGTGCAGTGTAAGTGCCGACCTTTTCCTGGAGATGCTTGATTTCTGCCGCGAAGGTTAAAA
>JAFXMB010000137.1 GCA_017530735.1 Bacteroidaceae bacterium
AAGAAAGAACTCAAAGCTTATATCAGATACTACAACAACGACCGAATAAAACTGAGATTAAAAGGAAAGAGCCCGGTGCAATACCGAACTCTTTACCAGGTAAATGATTAATAAATCGTCTAACTTTTGGGGTTCACTTCAAAGAGAACCGTCCCCAATGTCACTCGTCAAAGTCGAATTCTTCGGGAAGGTCAAAGGGGGCGTCGGACAGGAAATCCTCCATGTCGCGACGGTCTTTCTTGGTGGGACGGCCCAGGCCTGCGGCTCGCTTTACGAATCCGCCTATTCGGTTCATTTCCAGCAGGTCATACTGGTCCTGGGGCGTGATGTTCTGCATCATGTCGGGCACCAGTTTGGCTCCCACACGGTTCTCTATGCACTGCAGAACCTTGAAAGAGTAGGTTACGGGCGGCTTGCGGACCTGGACGATATCGCCCTCGTGTACCATTTTGGATGGCTTGACCTGGACATCGTTCACCGTGATGCGCCCCTTCTTGCAGGCCTCCGATGCAATGGTGCGGGTCTTGAAGATGCGCACGGACCAGAGCCACTTGTCAATACGAGCCTCGGCCATACCTACTTGTTATTGAATTTGCACATGGTATCGTCAATACCGGCCAGGCAGAAGTTCTTTACGGCCTCAACGGCTACCGGAATGCGCTCATCCAGAATCTTGCGCTCATCCTCATTGAAAGGGTCAAGCACGAATTTGATCTGGGCACCCATGGGGAAATCATTGCCTATGCCAAACCTGAGGCGGCTGAACTGCTCGGAGCAGAGCACCTGGATGATGTTGCCTATACCGTTGTGACCGCCGCCGCTGCCCTTGCTCTTAAGACGGATCTTTCCAAGGGGCAGTGCCAGGTCATCGGCCACTACCAGAAGGTTCTGCGGGTCAATCTTTTCCTGGTTCATCCAGTAGCGGACGGCGTTTCCGCTCAGGTTCATGAAGGTAGTAGGCTTTAAGAGCACAAGCTCGCGGTTCTTGATGCGCATATGTGCCACAAAACCGTAACGCTTGTCCTCAAAAACAGCATTGGACGCCTTTGCGAGGGCGTCCAATACCATAAATCCTATGTTGTGGCGGGTATCTTGGTATTCGTCGCCCGGATTACCCAGCCCCACAATCAGATATTTCATACTTTATTACTCAGCAGCGGGAGCCTCAGCAGCGGCGGGAGCCTCAGCGGCAGCCTCCTCGGTGGTCTCAGCGGCAGCGGCTGAACGAGTTGACATAACTGTGCAGATCACAGCGTCCTTAGGACTTACAAACTCGATACCCTCAACCTGGAGGTCACCAACCTTGAATGACTTACCGATGGTAAGAGGTGTAACGTCAATCTCAATCTTCTCAGGAATTGCAGTGTAGAGAGCCTTGGCCTTAACGCGGCGCAGGATCTGCTCCAGCTTACCACCGGCCTTAACACCGGCTGCCAGACCGTTCAGCTTAACGGGAACTGCCATAACGATAGGCTTCTGGGGATCAACCTGATAGAAGTCAATGTGAAGGATGTTGTCCTTTACGGGGTGGAACTGGATCTCACGCATAACTGCCAGAACGGTGTTGCCGTCGATGGTCAGGTTAACTGAGAAAATATCGGGTGAATAAACGAGCTTGCGAACCTCCTCAAAAGTTACGCTGAAAGCCTTTGCTACGGGAAGACCCTTAGCGTCGCGCTCTACACCGTAGAGGTTGCAGGGGATAAGATTCTGCTTACGGAGTGCCTTGGCACCTTTCTTACCGAACTCGTTGCGGGCTGTGCCCTTTACGTCAATTGATTTCATTTTAAAACGTGTTACTCTAAATTGTTAATACTCAATTCACCATCACACAAAACACTACCTTTTACGGTATGCTTTACGTAAAAGCGCCGCAAAGGTAGTGCAATTATTTTATAAAAACAAATGTTCAGAACTCAATCTTGAAGTCCGATGCACCGTCGGCGGAGGCGTTATCGGCCGATGCCTCTACGGCGGGCTCATCGGCCCCGTCATCGGTCCCGGAAGCCTTCTCGGCCTCATGTATGAACTTGATTGTCTTGGTCAGGCCGTCAATGAAGTTGCTGAAATCCTCACGGTAGAGGAATATCTTATGTTTCTCAAAACTGACCTGCTGGTCATCACCCTCGCCGCTGACGATCTTCTTGCTCTCCGTGATGGACAGATACATCTCATCCTTGCGGGTCTTGCGCACATCCATGTAGTAGATGCGTTTGCCTGCCTTGATGGCATGAGAGAATATCACATCCTTCTCAATATCATCGGCCGTCTTCTTCCTGAAATCCTCCATAAAATCTAAATTTCCACAAATATGGTGAAATGATTCTATCTAACCAAGAAATAGCGCACGTAATTGGGGCTTGTGAGCAAAAATTTTGTACTTTTGCAGGCCGCTTAACGGTAAATACACAAATGATAAACAGAGTTCTCATCAGACTGAAAGTAGTTCAGGTAATCTACGCGTACTACCAGAACGGCGGGCAGAAGACTGCCGATGCCGACCGTGAGCTCGCCCAGAGCATTGACAGCGCGTATTCTCTTTACAAAACCCTCTTGTTTATTCCGGTAGCTTGGGCACGCCAGATCAGAAAATCGGTTGCCAGACAACAGCGCATGAAAGAGCACGTCTCACGCAGGGAGCAGTTGCTGGCCGATAACCGTCTCCTGGCACAGATGGAGGGCAACGCCCAGTTGGACGCATATGTCCAGAGCAATGACTTTGACTGGCTTTTTGAGTCAGACTGGATGCAGAATACATGTGCCGCCATCCTGCAGTCAGAGGCAATGGAGGATTATATCCAGGCCGATAAGTTTGATTTTGAGGCCGATAAGGAACTGGTGCGTAAACTATACAAGGAGTTTATTGAGAACAGTGAGGATCTTGACACCCTGCTTGAGGAGCAGAATATATACTGGAACGGCGATAAGGAACTGATTGATTCGTTCGTGCTCAAGACCATCAAGGCTTTTGAGGACGGAAAGGTAGGCGAGCAGCCCCTTAAGACTGAGTTCAAGGACGATGAGGACCGTCAGTTCGCAATAGACCTGCTGCATCACGGACTTGAAATGGCTCAGGAACGTGAGCAGGTTGTGGCTGCCAACTGCCGCCGCTGGGATCCCAGCCGTCTGGCATTCCTGGACGTTATCATCATTCAGGTGGCAATGGCCGAGATGCTCTGTTTCCCGCAGATTCCGCTTAAGGTCACCATCAACGAGTACGTGGAGCTGGCCAAACTGCTCAGCACACCCGCCAGTGGCAGTTTTGTGAACGGAATGCTTGACACCATCGTCAAGGACATGACTTCACAGGGTCGTATAGAAAAGGAATTTTAAAACAAAAAACAATAAACTATTATGGCAAACATGCTTTTACTCAACCCCTTCCAGATGACTTATCAGGAGGTGAACACACACGTTGTAAACTTAATCCAGGATGTTAACCTTGACGCTCCCGCATCATCAGCTGATGGCGGCAAGTCTCAGGGCGGTGCTTTCGGCCCCATGGGCGGTTTCCTCTGGATCATCATCATCCTGGCCTTCATGATGATCATCATGCGTCCCCGTCAGGACAAGGAGGGTGAGAAGTTCCGCAACGCACTGCAGAAAGAGCAGGATGTTGTTACCAGCACCGGTATCTTTGGCAAGGTTAAGGATATTGACGAGGTTTCAGTAACCCTTGAGATTGCTCAGGGCATGAAGATCAAGGTCGACAAGCGTTACGTTAACCCCATTCCCACACCTCAGCCCGCCAAGCCCGAGAAGCCTTCACGCCGCAGCAAGAAGGATCCCAGCAAGGACGAAAAGGCATAAAACTTATTTGACGCATGCGGGAGCAAGGTAGTCCCAAATCCCGATTTGCAGAATTCTTTAAGAAAATCGGAGATGCCCTTCTGAAACTCTTCAGAGGGGATTTCTCCGTTTTTTTGCTTTTCCTGGGTCTGACCCTTTTCTTCTGGTGGTCACAGACCATGAACCAGAATTACGAGACTCAGATGAAGCTGCCCGTAATTGTGGCCGATATCCCCGAAAACGTGCGTATCACCGGCCAACCCGCGCGTCAGCTCACTGTTTCGCTTAGCGGCAAGGGTTCAACCCTTAGGAAGTCGGGCAGGCGAGGCAGCCGTAACGTACTCAGGGTCCGGAACTCGGCGTTCGTGATGGGGCACGGGCATGCATCGCTCTCTACATCACGTCTGCGTGACTCAATTGCGGCCATGCTTCCGCCATCGGTCGCAATCCACTCCATATCGCCTGATTCGCTTGTGTATCAGTACTCTGTACAGCACAGCGTGATGCTTCCCGTCCAGTTTGACGGTACAACCGAGAGTCAGGACCAGTTCTTCCTGGAGCGCATCGAATTCACTCCAGACAGCATCCGTGCCCTGATTCTGGATTCTGATACGGCTGTTCACCAGGCCGTGGCCGAGGTAGGGCAGTTGCTGTTGTCATCGGACACCATTATCCGTACGGTACCGCTTAAACGTGAGCGTGACGTGATTTTCAGTCAGGATGAGGTGACTGTGACGGTTCTTTCGCAGCAGTACACCGAGAAGAGTCTGGAGATTCCCATCACGGGCGTGAATTTCCCTGAATACGTGCATCTTAAGGCTTTCCCTGCAAGGGCTGTCGTGACTTTCTGGGTCAAGATGTCCGAGTATGACCGCGTCACTGCATCCGATTTCCAGGTTGTGGTTGATTATAATGATGTATCGGCCGATGCCTCCAAGGCACGTCTGCGCATTTACTCACAGCCGGCCAACGTGCGTAATGTCCGTCTTCAGACTCGCACTGTTGACTACCTAATGGAACACACCTATTGAGATGAAGGTTATTGGAATGACTGGGGGAATAGGGTGCGGCAAGAGTTACGTATCGGCCAAAATGCAACTGCACGGCATTCCCGTGTATGATTCTGACTCCCGCGCCAAACTGCTTACGGCAACGGATCCGGCAATTAAGGAGGCTCTGACTGAACTGGTGGGTCCTACGCTTTATTGTCCCTGCGGTTGCGGGGTTATGCAGAAGGAGGTCCTGGCCGGGTTCATCTTTGGCAATCCTGAGAATATGGCTCGCGTGAATGCCATAATACATCCGCGGGTTCTTGAGGATTTCAGGCGTTGGGCCGATGCTCAGGGAAGTAAGGAATTTTGCATTCTTGAATCGGCCATACTCTTTGAGTCGGGCTTTAACGGGGAGGTTGATTATACGGTCTGCGTGGATGCTCCGCTGCCTCTGCGTATAAAGCGTTGCGTAAAGCGCGATAACACTACTGAGCAGGCTGTTGTGGCTCGTATCAACAGTCAGATGGATCAGGAGGAGAAGTGCCGTTTGGCCGATTTTGTGATTGTGAATGATGATGTGCAGGCTCTGGAGCCCCAGATATCGGCACTTATTGATAATGTAAGAAAACTTTAAATATTTAATGATATTATGCTTAACGAGATTCTGACTATTTCAGGCAAACCAAGCCTGTATAAACTGCTCACACGCGGACGCGGTGCGCTGATTGTTGAGAACATTGACGAGACTAAGAAGCGTATGCCTATCCAGGGTACTGACAAAGTTGTTTCACTTGGTGATATCTCTATCTTTACCGATGAGAAGGAGATGCCTCTGCGCGAGGTTTTCCTGGCTATCGAGGCCAAGTATGACAAGAAGGAGATTACCTTTGACTGGCGCAAGGCTTCGAATGACCAGCTCCTTAAGTTCTTTGGTGAGATCATTCCTGACTTTGACCGCGACCGCGTATATCCCAGCCATATCAAGAAGATTGCCGGCTGGTATGACCTTCTGGTAAAGTACGGCGAGAACGATTTCTCTGAGCCCAAGGCTGAGGAAGAGCCTAAGGCTGAATAATCTGGGGGAATTTTTGGGGTATCAGTATCTGAAACTACGGCCCTTCGGGCCTATCCCTCCCACTGCACACTAAGACACCCTGAGATGCATGAGCAAGCTCATACGTCCCAGGGTATCTTATTGCACAGCGGGCCCCTCCCGTTCACAGCGACACGGGCGTCGATGGTTTCCGATACCGATACCCCAAAAATTCCGTGCACTTGGGTGGTTTTGCGGGGTGTTTTGGATTCATATAAAATATTATTTTATATGGCATTTTTCTTGGTGGATTGTGAAAAAGTGTTTAACTTTGCACCCGCAACTCCTTGGTAAACTAAAAGGACAATAAATGGAAAAGGTAACAGTATTGACATCGGACCAGCTGTATAACAGTTTTCTGGATCCCAAGTATATTCCCGCAGGTCAAAACAAGTACTATTTACGCAACACTCAGGTTTGCGCCCCCAAGAATGGTTGGCGCCACTTGACCAGCAATGAGATCGAGACTCTGGTCAAGAATGACAACACGGCTATGAGCTGGGACAACATTCTTGTGACCGATGAGTTTGATCCAATGATGATCAAGAACAACAAGTTCTACGGGTTTGTGCGTATCGGCCGCGTAACATCAAACGGACTTCAGTATCACGATCTGCGCCTTTCAATCGGTATCACCAACAGCTCAATCCATTCCTGCGATATTGGCGATGACTGCGCTATCCACAACGTGCACTACCTGTCGCATTATATAATAGGTGACCGATGCATGCTCTTTAACATCCAGGAGATGTCTTGCACCGACCACGCCAAGTTCGGAAACGGTATCGTAAAGGAGGGTGAGGCTGAGGATGTACGCGTCTGGCTGGAACTCATGAACGAGACCGGCTGCCGCAAGGTGCTCCCGTTTGACGGTATGATTGCGGCCGATGCCTACATGTGGGCCAAGTTTATCGATGACCGACGCTTGCAGGACCGTCTCAAGGCCATCACGCAGAGTTCGTTTGACAGCCGCCGCGGATTCTACGGAACCATCGGTTACGGCAACGTCATCAAGAACTGCTGGATCATCAAGGACGTAAAGATTGGCAACTGCTGCTATATCAAGGGTGCCAGCAAACTCAAGAACATAACCATCAACTCATCGGAAGTTGATCCCACACAGATTGGTGAGAACGTTGTTCTGGTGAACGGTATCATCGGCTACGGCTGCCGTCTGTTCTACTCCGTAATCGCTGTCCGCTTTGTTTTGGGCAGCCACTCAAACCTCAAGTACGGTGCACGACTCATGAACTCGTTCATGGGCGATAACTCCACAATATCCTGCTGTGAGGTGCTTCACAACCTGATTTTCCCGGCTCATGAGCAGCATCACAACAACTCGTTCCTGATTGCGAGCGTGGTCAAGGGACAGTCAAACCTGGCTGCCGGCGCGACCATCGGCTCAAACCATAATTCACGTACCAACGATAACGAGATTGAGGCTGGACGCGGATTCTGGCCGGGTCTTTGCGTGAGCGTAAAGCACTCTTGCAAGTTCGCATCATTCACCATGCTGGCCAAGGGCGCTTATCCGGCCGAGATGATCAACCCGTTCCCGTTCGCGCTCATCAGCAATGACGAGGTTCACGGTGAACTTCACGTAATGCCCGCATTCTCATGGCTTTACAATATGTTTGCCATGGCCCGCAACAACTGGAAATACGCCACACGCGATACCCGTGTGTTCAAGGTTCAGAACATCGAGTTCGATGCCTACGCACCTGATTCCATGGAGGAGGCCATCCAGGCCCGCAAGCTGCTCGACAAGTGGACAGCCAAGGCATGGCTGCGCCGTGAGGGCAAGAGCCTGGACGGTATGACCGATGACGCGCTTATGGAAATCGGCCGAAACCTTCTTAACGGCGACCCTGAGAAGATTGCTGATCTGGAGGTTCTGGGCGAGGATATGGAGAAATCACACCGCAAGGTTGTAATCCTGCATCCCTATAAGGCTTACCATGCTTACGGTGACATGCTGATCTATTATGCCGTAAAGAATATCGTGGCTTATCTTGAGGACCATGAGGATGAGACATTCCAGAGCATAAGCCAGCGTTTTGACGGCGACCGTGCCCGCGTTTGGTTCAATCTGGGCGGTCAACTTATGTCAATGGAGGATGTTGACCAGTTGCGTTCCGATATCAAGGACGGTACGCTGAACACCTGGAAGGAGATTCACTACCGCTACAACGAGATATGGAAGAAATACCCCATAGACAAACTGCGTCACGCTTATATGTCACTCAAGCATATGCTTGGTGTTGAGACACTTACGGTTGATGACTGGAACACGGCTCTCAACAAGGGTATTGACCTGCAGCAGTACATTTTTGACCAGGTTTACGAGACCCGCAAGAAGGATTATCAGAACAAGTTCCGCCAGGCAACCTTCCTGAGCGAGGATGAGATGATTGCCGCATGGGGCAAACTTGACGAGAACAGCTTCATCCTGAACCAGCGCAAGGAACTCAAGGAGTTCACCGAGCGTGTTCAGAATGTTCGCAAGCGTCTGCTTCCAAAGTGACGCAAAACGAAACGACCCCTTTGCGTCATTTTTTAACGACAAATCATTTTAGACATTGATTATATGAATCTTAAAGAGAAAAAGTACTCCCAGTACGCATTAGTACAGGAGATGATGGACACTGTTGAGACAGTAAAGAAGTTTGATCCCGCCTGCACCAAGGAGATTGCCGCCAAGGTTGCCAAGGCCGGAAAGGCATACTTTACCGGTGAGGGTTCAAGCCGAATCTTCCCCGCCAAGAACGCTCTGCGCAAGACCAAGCGCTGGGGCCTGGATCTGAACGCCCAGACCGACGGCTCATGGCAGTCACGTGAATATGATCTGAGCAAGTTCGCCGTATTTTTGGCTTCAAACTCAGGCCGCACCAAGGAGGTTACTCTGCTGGCCAAGAAACTTAAGGAGGAGGGCAATGCTTTGCGTTTTGGTCTGACAGCAAACCAGGATACCATCCTTTCAACCTTCTGCGCCGAGACTCATGTTCTCAACTGCGGTTGGGAGCAGGCCGTAGCTGCAACCAAGAGCGTTGTTGAGCAGGCTCTCTACTATGAGTCAGTTCTGTGGAACATTGCCGGCAAGGACGTAAAGGCCGGTCTGGCCGCTCTGCCCGCACAGATTGAGCAGGCTCTGACACTCCAGGTTCCCGCCGAGATTGTAGAGTGGGTAAAGAAGGCCGAGACAATATACTTTGCCGGTTACAACGACGGCGTTGCCGAGGAACTTACCCTTAAGACCAATGAGATTACCCGCCGCAAGAGCGACTTCCTGGAGGGCACATACGCACTGCACGGAATCGAGGAGGTAATGAAGGAGGGCGATATCATCTTCTGAGTTGATCCCATTGCCGATGAGTACGAGAAGATTCAGGAGTGCCTTATCAAGGGTGCCGGCGTGAAGGTTGTGGCTATTGCCGATCACGACACCCCGTTCCCCACAATCAAGACTCCCGCAGCAGGCGATTTCAACCCCTACGTATATCTGTGCGCAGGCTGGAACGTGCTGGTTGAGATAGGTATCGCTACCGGTATGGATCTGGATCATCCCAACCGTGCCCGTAAAGTAGGAAACGAGATTAAAATCTGATAATCAGAATATATTTATTAAAGTTTGATTCGTGGAAAGGCCGGCATTAGTCGGCCTTTCTGTACATTTGCAGCATGAAATACAATATCGCCGACAATGTAACCGCATTCAGCACAGAGCGTGATGAGGAACTCCCGTTCTACGTGGTTCAGCCGCACCAGGTTCATGGTTGTGAGATACGTGAAGTACTTCGTGCCGATACCACTCGCGATGAACTTGAGGGGGTCGATGCTCTTGTGACCGATGTGCCCGGCGTGGCGATATCGGTCCGTACGGCCGATTGTATCCCTGTTCTGCTTTATGATCCTGTGCACAAGGCGGTTGCGGCGGTTCATGCGGGTTGGCGCGGTACGGTCCAACACATCAGCTGCAAGGTGATAGACCGGATGCGGGAACTGTACGGGACCTGTGCGTCCCATCTTCTAGCGGTTATCGGACCGGGCATCGGCCCTGAAAGTTTTCAGGTGGGTCCTGAGGTTGCCGATGAATTTGCTGCAGCTGGTTTCCCGATGGATCAGATTCTGACAGACTGCGGCCCTAAGGCTCCTACAAATGACAATCCTATGGCCGGCGGCCTGCACATAGACCTCTGGAAGGCAAACCAATGGCTTCTGGAAGAGGCTGGGGTGGTATCGGCCAATATTCAGGTGGCAGGTATCTGCACGTATAAAAGATACGACCGCTTCTTCTCAGCCCGTAGAGAGGGCACAAAGTGCGGTCGTATAATCAATTGTATTAAAATGACACGATAGGAACCGTCCCTAATGTGTCATTTTATTTCTCGCAGCCTATCATCTTCCAGAGGCCGGCAGCAACGGCAGCGCCGCACAGAGGAGCGACGATGAATATCCAGAGCTGGCTCAGGGCAGCACCGCCTGCAAATATGGCGGGACCTATGGAGCGGGCGGGATTGACTGATGTGCCTGTGTATCGGATGCAAACCAGATGAACCAGCACCAGAGTCAGACCTATTGCAAGGCCTGCAAAGTTACCGGCACCCTTCTTGGCATCGGTAGTACCCAGAACAACCAGCACGAATACGCATGTGAATACCAGCTCGGCTACAAAGCCTACGCCTGTTGAGATGCCCTCCTGGCATACGTTTTCACCCAGTCCGCCGGGAGTGATGGCAAACAGGATGGCAGCGCCGATGATTGCGCCGATGATCTGGAAAATCACGTACATGCAGGCGTCCTTACCGCTCATGCGGCCCGACAGCCAAACGCCCAGAGTGATGGCGGGATTGATGTGGCAGCCCGAAATGCCGCCGATGGCATAAGCCATTGCAACTACTGCAAGACCGAATGCAAGAGCCGTTCCCACTACGCCGGGAACGCCGATGCCGGCAGGTGTGCAACCCAGGCTGACGGCTGCGCCGCAACCCATAAGAACCAGAACCATGGTTCCGATCATTTCTGCTAAGTACTTTTTCATAAATATCATTTATATTGGTTGATAGTGCTAAGTTAGTGATTTTTTTTGGGGTGACGCAAAGGGGTCGCATCGTTTTGCGTAATTTTTTGACGCAAAGCGAAACGACCCCTTTGCTTCACTTTTCCATCGCGAGGCTGATTCGCTGGCGTTCCAGATCCACGCTCAGGACTTTGACCATGACCTGTTGCTGGAGGGAGACTACCTGGGTGGGGTCCTTGATGAACTTTCCGGGGGCCAGTTGCGAAATGTGAATCAATCCTTTTACGTGAACGCCGATATCTACGAACGCGCCAAAATTGGTTATGTTGCTGATGATGCCGGGAAGTTCCATTCCGGCCTTTACGTCCTCGATTGTGTGTACCTCGTTTGAGAACTCGAATTTCTTTATCGGGCCGCGCGGGTCACGTCCGGGTTTCTCCAATTCCTGCATGATGTCTGTCAGGGTGGGTATGCCAACCTTGTCAGTCACGTACTTGTTTATGTCAATTTTGGCGCGGAGTTCGGGGCTTTTCATCAGTTCCAGGACGGTGCACTTAAGGTCCTTTGCCATCTTTTCCACGATGGGGTAGCTCTCGGGATGCACGGCGCTGTTGTCCAGCGGCTGGTCACTGTCCGGCACGCGCAGGAATCCGGCCGCCTGCTCAAACGCCTTGGCGCCCAGACGCGGCACCTTGAGCAGTTCCTTGCGGTTGTGGAACGGGCCGTTCTGGGTGCGGTAATCCACAATGTTCTGCGCCAGCTGCGGCCCCAGACCGCTTATATATGTAAGAAGGTGCGTGCTGGCGGTGTTCAGGTTCACACCCACGCGGTTCACGCAGCTTATCACCGTCTGATCCAGCGAGTGCTTCAGGTCGGTCTGGTTTACGTCCTTCTGATATTGGCCGACGCCGATTGATGACGGATCAATCTTGACAAGTTCTGCCAGAGGATCCATAAGTCGGCGGCCGATGGACACGGCACCTCGAACCGTCACGTCATAATCTGGAAACTCATCGCGGGCGGTCTTTGAGGCCGAATAGATTGAAGCTCCGTCCTCGTTTACGCTGAAAATCTGAACGTTTTTGGGCAGATGCAGATGCTCCACGAAATCCTTGGTCTCACGGCCTGCGGTTCCGTTGCCGATGGCTATGGCTTCAATCTTGTATTGTTCTACCAATGTCTGGATTTTTGCAGCCGCCTGACGCGCCTCGTTGTGGGGCGGGTGGGGGAAAATGGCCTCGTTGTGCAGCAGATTTCCCTGCTGGTCCAGGCAGACCACCTTACAGCCCGTGCGGAATCCGGGGTCGATGCCCATAACCGCCTTCTGGCCTAGCGGAGAGGCCATCAGCAACTGCTCCAGGTTGCGTGCGAATATCCTTATAGCCTCAGTATCAGCCGATTCCTTCGACGATGCCGCGAACTCATTTTCGATTGACGGCTGAAGCAGGCGGTAGTACGAATCCTCAACAGCCTCATCCACCAGTTGAGACACCTCGGACTTACCGCGGACATAGTGTCGTGAGAGCGATTCAACCGCTTTGTCATCCTCAATCTCTATCGATACGCGAAGCAGTCCCTCAGCCTCGCCGCGGCGCATGGCCAGCAGACGGTGCGATGCGCATCGGTTCAGGGGCTCGTTAAAGTCAAACCAGTCGCGGAACTTCTGTGCATCGGCCTCCTTGCTCTTGACCACCTTGCTGTAAATGCGGGCGGTGCGGCGGTAGGCGTTGCGCACCTGATTGCGCGTGCCCTCATCCATTGAGACCTGCTCGGCTATGATGTCCATGGCACCCTGGAGCGCATCGTCAACCGTGGTTACACCTTTCTCCTTATTTATGTATTTCTTGGCCTCGCGGTCCAGCGGAACGTACTGGTTCTGCTTCATCACGAACTCGGCCAGCGGCTCCAGGCCTTTCTC